>JAILFJ010000127.1 GCA_024697625.1 Oscillospiraceae bacterium | reverse complement strand
AATGTTTATGAGACTGGTAAAAAGATCACTGATGAAGAAAAGGAAAGCATAAACATCGAGTTTTTAGAACCCTTTACCCAATGGAATTACATCATCCGCCCAGTTCAAAATGGCACGTTTGTTTCGTGACAGACCCTAAGTCAATCTTCCGGAGGTTTTTCTCATGAGACTGATTTACCTGATCCGCCACGCCATGCCCGATATTCCGCTCGGGGAGCGCTGGTGCATCGGACACACCGATCTCCCCCTGGGGACAGTCGGCCGCATGCAGGCGGCTCTCTTGCCCTTTGTTCCGGAGCTCCGCGACAAACCAGTTTTCTGCAGCTATCTGCAGCGCGCGATTGACACCGCGAGACCCCTCTGCTCTGACCCGATGATCCGTCCCGGGCTGGAGGAGCAGGATATGGGCATCTGGGACGGGCTCTCCTTCACCGAAATCCAGCTGCTCTATCCGGAGCTCTATGCAGCCCGGGAGAAGAACCCGGGGCTGATGCCGTCAGACGCCGAGCCGATGGATTCCGTCCGCGAGCGAATGCGGAAGGCTCTCCGCCGCTGTCTGGATGAAACATCCGGTGATCTGGTCGCCGTCACTCACAAGTCGGCCATCGACAGCCTCACCGGCCAGCGTCCGAAGCTTCTCCACACTTCGATCTCCGTTCTCGACGAAAAGCTCAATCCTCTGGAGATCGGCTCTCTGCCCCATCCGTCTCCCGACCGCGCCGTCTGTGAGGCATTGCTCTCGGCAGCGGGTGTCCCGGAGAAGGTCATCCTGCACTGCCGGGCCGTTGCGGAAGAGAGCCTCCGGATCGCCGATTCACTCCGGGATTGCATTCCTCTCGACCGGGAGATGCTCTTCGCAGCCGCCATGCTTCACGATATCGCCCGGGCAGAGGCAGATCATGCCGCTGTCGGTGCGGCCTGGATGAAAGCCCTCGGATATCCGGAGATTTCTGCTCTCATCGCATCCCATCACGATCTGCCCGGCTCTGCGACTGATGAGGCCGCAGTTCTCTTCCTCGCAGACAAATACATCCGGGATACTGAGAGGGTAACGCTGGAAGAGCGTTTTTCTCTCAGCGCCGGAAAGTGTCTGACCGAGGAAGCCCGGGCGGCCCATCACCGCCGTTATGAGCAGGCAAAGGCCCTGGAAGAATCCTTTCGCCTGGGTGTCTCTCCCTGAACACGCTTCCGCTTTACAGAGTATTTCGCAGAACGCCGTCATCCGCATGCCGACGCCACCTGTCCGATCGCCTGACCGGCCCGAAAACCGGCCAGGTTTTTCTTTGTACATTTTCGTACAAGTGTATAGAATTATGCCGGCTTTTTGCCTGTTATTTACGATTTTTTTGGATATTATTGATAAATTCACAATTGACAATCCTTTGACACGTGGCTATAATAGGAAGTGTGAAAGTGGGGGTATCTGCGTCCTTTTGCGGACCCCAGGAGTTTGCGGCTGATCCCCGCAAAATTTAATATTTGGAGGGTTATCTGTGAGAGATCTCAAACATCTGATCTTTTTTGAGAATCTGCTTCAGGAAGCCAATAACGATCTTGTCAAGCAGGCGAAGGCCGAAGGCAAGCGCGCAGTTGGCTATACATGTTATTTCATGCCTGAAGTACTTCTCGACCTGCCCGGCTGCTTCTCCGTCCGTCTGAGAGCGCCGCGCTGCACTTCTCCGGACATTGCAACCTATTACCTCTCCGGCCGTGTCTGTCACTACGCCCGCAGCCTCCTGGAGCGTGCGCTCGAAGGCGGCTATAATTTCCTCGATGCACAGATGGCGACGGAAACCTGTACGGCAACCTGCCGTTTCCAGGAGCATCTGCAGCAGAAGCATCTCAATTCCGTCGATGACATGCGCATCATCGACAATGATGACTTCTTCTGCGAATTCACGGACGTCCCGTTCAAGAACAATGACATCGCGTACGCACACTTTGAAGATCAGCTCCGCGCCCATGTCCTGGAGCCTCTGCACGAGCACTTTGGCATCGACATTTCCGACGAGGCCCTCCGTCAGACCATCGAGCGTCATAATGAAGTCTGCCGCCTCATCAACGAGATCGGCGACTACCGCAAGCTGGACAACCCGACCATCACCGGTTATGAGTTCCATGTGATTCAGCTGGTCAGTCTGGCATGTCCGAAGGATCTGATCCTCCCGTATCTTCGCGAGACCGCGGAAGAGATGAAGACCCGCGAGCCTGATGACAGGAAAAACTTCCGCTGCAAGGTCGTTCTTGCCGGCTCAGAGAACGACGACCCCGACTTCACCAAGCTGGTGGAAAGCTGCGGGGCCCGGGTTGTCTGCGACCGCTTCTGCTACGGCGCCGTAGAGAGCCGTGTCCCCATCGTTCTGGAAGAGGGCAAGAGCATTCTGCGCTGCATCGCAGAGCACTACCTGAAGACCTCCAACTGCCCGCGGTTCATGCCGCAGGATGAGATGCGCGCCCGTAAGAAGAGACTCGCTGATCTTGCAAAGGAATATCACGCCGACGGCATCATTATCGCCTCCAACAAGTTCTGCGAGTACTGGAGCTATGAGCGCGTCATTGATACCTTTATTATGAAGCGTGACTTCGGCCTCCCCGTCTGCTCTATTGAGAAGGAATACATTAACTCCGCCTCCGGCCAGCTGCGCACGCGCTTCCAGGCCTTTGTGGAGAGCGTTGAGATCAAGCAAATCCAGGAGGGCAAGTAAAATGGCAAAAAACATTAAGAAAGCACTCAGAGATTTCTGGTACGGCAAGCCTCACACCGCCGAAGAGGGCGGCCGCCGTCTCGGCGAGCTGTATGAGGACAAGACCGGCCTTCTGAAGCACAGAGAGTGGCGCGGCGTCAAGGATACCTTCTATTATATGTACATGATCTGGGGTTATAACTATCTCCATATGGTCATGGATATCGTCAAATTCTCCAACAACCCTCTCGACTTTGTCAAGGGCATCTGGCGCTACCGCTGGATTGGCCAGACCTATCTCACGGTCATGCACTGGTTCGACCGCGGTCTCACCGGCATGTCCGGTATCGCCACCGAGGCTTCCGCATGGCACTATCGCGCCATGGTCAGCGCCTCCATCAAGCAGATGTGCACCTTCTTCAATGCCGATACTCGTCTCCACGGCGGCAAGAAGAATAACGCCTACTATCATACCATCTACTCCAATGAGACCGTCTGGGGCGGCATGTTCTATCCCTGGAAGGATGCAGGATATCAGTACGTCTCCATGGAGATGATCCCGTACTTTGTCACCTGCCACATCAACAGCCACGTCGTTCTCAACTACATCGACGCCGTTCAGTCCATCGGCCTGCCCGGCGACCCCTGCCCGATGTGCCAGGCGGAAGCCGGCATCTTCGTGCTGGATGACGTCCCCGATTCCTCTCCCTTCACCATCACCTGCAATGAGGCCTGCGACGCATCCATCTCGACTTCTATTTTGCAGGATTGGTTCTTCGACAAGCCGCTGTTCTCTCTGCCCATGCCCATGCAGTTTGACGATCCCCTGGTCAAGAAATACTGCATGAAGGAAATTGAGCAGTGCTGGAAGTTCATCGAGGAGCAGACCGGCACCCTCTTCAGCTGGGATTCCATGGTCAAGTATCTGGATCGCCAGAACCGCCTTCAGCGTGACGAATGGGAGAAGTGGGACGTCGCCGCGAAGACCGATTACTATCCCATCAACGGTGTTGCTCAGGCTCTGTTCCGTATTTACAGCACGCAGTACGGTATTCAGGACAGCTTCTGGCAGGATGCCAGCGAGAAGGTCAAGAAGATCATGTACAAGTGCGTCGAGAAGAAAATCAATCCCTTCCCGCAGACCCGCCACCGCGTGATTGCCTGGTCCTGCGCCGCACTGTATTATTCCAACTGGTGCACATGGGCTTACAACTGCTGGGGCCTGAACGTCATCATCAATATGGACTCCCTGATGTTCGACATGGAGGTCCGCACCGACAGCTACGAGAACATGCTGGAAGACGTCGCCACCTATCACATGTGGGCTCCCATGCGCCGCATGGCCGTCGGAGGCATGCACCACATCTTCGAGCTGTGGGATTACATGCAGCGTTTCAACTGCGACATGGTCGCCATGTACGACCAGCTCCAGTGCAAAGGCATGCAGGGTGTTCACGGTCTCTTCGAGGACGAGTTCCGCAAGAGAGATATCAAGGCCTTCTGGATGCCGCATGCGCTGCCTGACTGCCGGACGGTTCCCCGCGCTGAGATTCGTCGTCTGATCAACGACTACATGACCACCGTCATGCACGAAGAGCCTCTGGATCCGTCGCTGCTTGATTTCGACGATTCCATGACCTGGTAAGAGGAGGATTAAAACGATGTGCAAATTTAAAAAGTTTCTGCTGAAGTTCTGCGGTATCTTTATCGGCCTGAACGCGCTGCTTTTTGTGGTGTTCTTCTTTGATCTCGACGGTAAGCTGCTCTTCAAGGTTGTGGAGCCTTTCCTGAAGAATCACTATGACAATATGGAGCGCAAGGATCCTCTCAAGAATCCGTACGATATAGACAAGTTCCCCAAGTACGACTGATTAGAAAAAAACCTCCCCGCACTGCGGGGAGGAAATAAAAACATTTATATTTCAATTACCATTTTATTTAGGAGAGTTAATTCATGAAGTATTTCGGCGGTTGCGACGTAGGATCCACCTATACCAAGGCAGTTATCATGGATGAGACCGGCAAGATGGTTGCCGACACCACCATCCGCAGCAAGATCAACTCCGAGCAGAGCGCCATTGCGGCGATGGACGAA
>JAILFJ010000119.1 GCA_024697625.1 Oscillospiraceae bacterium | reverse complement strand
TCCGCATCGGTTGCCTCTGCCGCACAGTCATACGACATCTCCACAAGCTCTGCAATCCTGCGGCTCCTGGCGCTCTTTCGCCCTGCGCAATACTGCTCAATAAGAATTCTTGAATATTCGTCCATCACAGGGCTCCTTTCACACCTGCGGCAATGGCAGCCGCAAGGTCATCCTCCATCTCCGGAAACAGCCTGCGAACCTGTTTTTCGATGGCAGAGACAGAACTGTTCCTGCGCGTCGCCTGCGCTATAGTGTCGGCCTCGTAACGATACTGGCAGAGATCAGTATGCGGCAGATAGAAATTGATGAGCGCCAGGATGCGCTCGGTTTTGGAGAGCATCATGCTTTCTGCACCTTCCTTTGGTTTTTCCCGCTCCTATACCTTCAGTTTGTTCGCTTCACACATCTATGCAGGTTGGAATTCTCATCAATACCGCTTAATGATAACGCCCGCACTGGAGTATTATGGGCCCCTTGTCAAGAACAGTCACAAAAAACGTGAACATGTTATCTGCGGCGTCATCCATCACCAAATGACTCTTCCAGCAGTGAGAAAGCCGGATGGAGAAGGGGGACCGGGGGAAGAGGAAGGTGGCTTTCTCTTCAAGCGGGGGAGGGGCCCCGCGCTCTTTGGCTTCCTCTTCCCCCGAAGCTTTCGATGACCGCTCCGCCAGGAAAGGGCCATGATTGTGTCCAACAGCAATCAGAAAATCACTTTATCCTCCAGCACGGCCTTCAGGCGCTTTCCATAAGGGCTGTTGCCGTATTTCTTCACGCTTTCGGCGAGCTGATCTTTCCCAATCCATCCATACAGGTAGGCGATCTCCTCCGGGGCGGAGATGCTCATCCCCTGATACTGCTCGATCATGCAGACGAAGTTGGTCGCCCGGCGCAGGGAATCGACTGTCCCCGCATCCATCCAGGTATAGCCGCGGCCGAACAGCTGGGCCGTCAGTCTCCCCTCCCGGAGATAGATTTCGTTCAGGCTGGTAATCTCCAACTCCCCTCTGGCGCTGGGCCTGACCAGATCCGCCTTCTCACTGACCCCTGAAGGATACAAGTACAAGCCCACAACGGCATAATTGGATTTCGGATTCTCCGGCTTCTCTTCAATGCCGAGAACCCGGACAGTTCTGTCTTCGTCGGAGATCTTCTCAACCTCCATGACGCCGAAGCGCTCCGGATCCTCGACATAGTATCCGAAAACCGTAGCCAGACCGTTTTCTGCCGCTTCCTTCGCCGCGGCGAGCCTGGCACCCAGGCCGTTGCCATAGAAGATGTTGTCCCCCAGGATCATCGCACAGGGCTCATCCCCGATGAACGCCCGCCCGATCGTAAAGGCCTCGGCCAGACCCCTCGGTTCTTCCTGAATCGCATATTCCAGCTTCATCCCGAACTGGGAACCGTCCCCCAGCAGGGTCTGAATCCGCGGTGTATCCTCCGGCGTCGAGATCACGAGAACCTCCCGGATCCTGGCCAGCATCAGGGTGGACAGCGGATAATAGATCATCGGTTTGTTGTAGACCGGCAAAAGCTGTTTGCTGGTCACCAGCGTCAGCGGATACAGCCTGGTCCCGGCCCCACCGGCAAGTATAATCCCTTTCATCTATCCTCACACCTCATCTTTGCTCTTTTTACTTTAAGCTTTTTTCATACAGTTTTCGATATTTCTCTGCCATGACTGCTGTCGTATGATTTTCCAGTAAATCCTCAAACGCCTGTTCTGTCAGCTTCTCTTGAACTTCCTTTTCGCATTGAATTGCCATCTTATACTCTTCTGCTGTATCACAAACAAATCCATTTTTTCCGTTTTTAATAACATCGCGATTGCCGATGACATTGCTGACCACACAGAGCTTTTTCATATACATGGCTTCCAGCAGGCTGACCGGGAGACCTTCCCAACGTGACGTCAATAAAAAAATATCTGCATCATACGCCAACTGCAGTGCCTGTGCACGGTCAACCCAACCCGTAATTTGGATATTCGGTGCTGTCAGGTCCCCTCGAAGCTCACCGTCCCCAATCCACAAAAACTGCTTTTCCGGCAGAGTCAGAGCAATACGATTAAAGAGTGCCGGGTTTTTCTGGGTGCA
>JAILFJ010000106.1 GCA_024697625.1 Oscillospiraceae bacterium | reverse complement strand
GAAAGACTCGCACAGGCCGGATACTTTAGTATCCTTGACCGGTACGAGTCTCTGCACTTATGCGGTTGAACCGCCGTGTACCGATCGGTACGCACGGTGGTGCGAGAGGTCGGGGCTTATTCAGCCCCTCCTACTCGATTGTCGAAAATACACAGTTGACAATTGTAGACTGCAATGCTATATTGAAGAAGCTCGAGCTACAATTGTAAACTACCTTCGGGAGGATACTGCCATGTCAGATCATCTTGCCTGTAAAATTACAGGTTCTGAACTTGAGGTTATGAAGCTCCTGTGGCATGCGGGGGAGGCTCTGCCCGTTACGGAGATTCGTGAAAAACTGCAGGAAGCAAAAGGCTGGGAACCTGCGACGATCAAAACGCTGGTTTCCCGGCTCGTATCAAAGGGCGCTGTCCGGCAGGAAAAAAGAAATGTTTACTTCTATTCTCCGACTATTTCAGAGAAAGAATACAGTGCCTGGGCCACGGGAGACCTGATCACGCGCCTTTATCACGGCAGTGCCCGGGAGTTGGTCGCAGCCCTTGTCAATGCGGACGGCCTTACGCAGAAAGATCTGGACGAACTGCGGCAGATGTTCAAGGTGGAGGACTGAAGCATGAAGACGCTGCTGTTGCTGACTCTCAGCGGTAGTGTTCTCGCTCTGCTTCTCCTCGTGCTGCGCTATGCTGTCCTGCGACGGATGCCGAGCACGGTCTATTACTATGCATGGATTCTGGTACTGCTTCGCTTTGCTCTGCCCCTTCCCGGCATGATTCCAACGCCGGATGAGACAAGAAGTCCTGAGCCCTCCGTTACCAGCGCCACGGTCATTCAAGACCGCAGGGATCCGAGGTCTGCTCCTGTCCCGACGAACACTGTGCCGGGCAATGTACCTGCCGCCTCATCTGAGTTTCAGCGCACGGAACAAAGGGCAGAACTGCACGAGACGCAGAGCACTGCCCTGACATCCGGGGCTGCGCTCTCTCCTGACTGGCGCTCGCCGTGGCTTTGGCTCTCTGTCTGGGCACTGGGCGCTGTAATTAGTTTGGAATGGACAGTGCTTGCCTATCTGCGGTTTACCGGGCACCTGCGGCATGAGCTGCACAGGCCGGATCTCTTCACTCTTGAACTCTATGCATCTGTCTCCGGCCGAAAGCCTGCGCTGTTTTGCTCCGATGCGATCCGGACCCCTCTGATGTTCGGCGTGCTCTCACCAAAGATTGTTCTGCCTGAACGCGACTATGATGAAGAGTTTCTGCTCAACATTTTTCGCCACGAGCTGATGCATTATCGTCGGCTTGATACCCTCTACAAATGGATGGCAGTTGTCATTCTCTCGGCGCACTGGTTCAACCCCCTCAGCTGGTTTATCCGGAAGGAGCTGAATCGCGCCTGCGAACTGAGCTGCGATGAAATGCTGTTACGCTCCATGACGCGCAGAGAAAAACAGTCCTACGGCAATACGCTGCTGACGATGGCGGCAACATCGGTGCTGCCGGCCGGAGTGGTCGCTACCACGTTTGCCACGGAGAAAGAGAATTTGAAAGAAAGACTGGTTCAGATCATGAACTATAAGAAGAGCAGGGTGCGTTCCCTGACCGCTCTGCTGGCTCTGCTGCTTCTGGCAGGCTGCGGTATGGCAGCCGGGCCTGCTTCGGAAGGAGCCTCAGGCGCCCAGACAGCAGACACACAGGCTGAGGGCGAGGCCATTCGCGTGACAAACGTGGATGAACTGCTGGCAGCCATTGCGCCAGACACGGTCATAGAGCTTGCCGCAGGTGTATACGATCTCAGTACGGCGTCCAATTACGGCGCTGATACCCACAGCTCCTATTACTCCTGGAACGGAGTATTTGGAGAAGAAGGACAGACCCACGCCGAACTGGTGCTTCATAATGTCGAGGGTCTCACACTCCGCGGCGCAGGAATCGAGGAGACAACGATTGCCGCAGTGCCGCGTTATGCAAACGTCGTTAAATTCGTCGGCTGCCGAAACCTCACGGTCGCGAGTCTTACCGCCGGCCATACGACGGAGCCGGGCTTCTGCTCCGGTGGCGTTCTGCGCCTGGAATCCTGCACAGATACATCCATCACGGAATGCGGCCTTTACGGATGCGGTACCATCGGCGTGAGTGCTGCAGACTGCAACAATCTTACGGTCACGGCTTCCCGGATCTATGAGTGCAGCTACAACGCCGTATCTCTGAGCCAGTGCAGGAATGTGCGTGTGGAAGACTGCGAGATAGACAGCCACGGCATCCGTCCGGGACAGGGAGAAGCAATGATGCTGTTTGTGGCCGATTATTCTGACGGCTTTACCGTCCACGGCTGCCGCATCCACGACAATGCCGCACAGTATCTGCTGTGTTCAAACTACTCGAAGAACACGCTGTTTCTCTCAAACGACGTACACGATAACCGTATCGTGTCCAGCATGTTCCTCTTCGAGCAGTACGCCGCAGTGGTAGATGGCTGCCGCTTTGAGACCAACGACTTCCGCTTCTGGGTGAATGACCATCGTCTGGACCCGATCAATATCAGCGGCGAGCCTCTGGAGTCTGCCGAGCTCAACGAGATGACGCTGCGTGACATCGATCCTGACACCGCCGTAACACCTGCGCCGGTCAGTGCCGCGTCGGAAGTCCCTCCGGGCAGCAGCATCCGTGTCACCACAGTGGATGAATTCCTCGCTGCGATCGGCCCTGACCGCAGTATTATCCTGGAAGGCGAGAGCTTTGATCTCTCCACGGCATCAAACTACGGAGCCGTCGGCGGAGAATATTACTACTGGCAGGAAAGTCATGACGGACCTGAGCTGGTGATCCAGAATGTCAGCGGACTGAGTATCGGGACTCCCAATGCCGACCGGAGCGCCACAACCGTCGCTGCCGTTCCGCGCTATGCGAATGTCCTGAATTTCCGCAACTGTGACAGAATCCAGCTGATGGATTTCACAGCAGGACATACGAAAGAGCCGGGGGCCTGCTCAGGCGGTGTGCTGAACTTTCAGGGCTGCAGCAACTTCATGATCTATAATATGGGCCTGTACGGCTGCGGCATCCTCGGTATTCAGGCCAGCCAGTGCACCACGATGAAGATCCTGAACACCGAGATCTATGAGTGCAGCCAGGGCGCCGGCCAGTTCTTCCAGACAGACGGCATCGTCTTTACAGACTGCGATATCCATGATGTGCCGTCACCGGCTCTTCGTTTCACCGAGTGCGGTGACAAGACATGGAACGGGGAGCCTATCTCCGGCCTCAACGGGATGTACGATGTCAATGCGGACGGGACTCTGACTGCCCCTATGTATGAGGACAGGGGTTCCGATGAAGAGCACGAGTATCATGGGGCGGTAGAGGACCTGAACAATCCCTTTGCCAATGAGCCGAGTGTTCAATATGGAGCGGGCACACCGCAGGCAGCCTTTGCCGCTATGGTACAGCAGGCGGTCATCAAGGACGAATGGGAGGCACTGGCGGACAGAATTGCCTTTCCCATCCAGTTCTTCACGATCGATTACAGCTTTCAGATACACGATCGCGAAGAGTATCTGAGTATGGTACGGGACGGCTACTTCACAAGTCCGTTCTTTGAAGAGACCTTCGGGTTCCATCATCATGTTGCTGATGCTGATCTGAGCGTGTTTGGTTCCTGCATCTTCGGGGATACCTGCCTGGATCATCTGATTGCCTTCTCCTGTGTTGGGAATGAGGTCACAGAAGACAATCTGATGATCACGGCAATCTCGGTTGTGACACCGTTCTGGCCCGGACGTGACCCGTATGTACTGGTCACACCCCAGCCATAACAGCCGCCATTATATGAAAAGAGCCGTCCTGCGGGGCGGCTCTTTTCTGGGGTCATGGAAAAACGATCTTCCAAAGAGGGAGCATCTCACATGGAAGCCGACCGTTTATCTCTTCATGTTCATGGAAAGTGAAACGAACCGGGAATATGATAAATAAGTAATGTTGTTCTTAAACCGTTTGAAACCTTTATTCTTTTTTGTCGTATATAAGGGTGAGAGCTCTTTAAACGAAGGAGGTTCAGTATGGAAGACGAAAAGATAGTTGATCTGTACTGGCAGCGTTCCGACCTGGCCATATCGGAAACAAATCAGAAATATGGAAGATACTGCCATACCATTGCCTATAACATCTGCGGCACAGATGAGGATGCGGAAGAATGTGTCAACGACACATGGTTCCGAGCCTGGAATCTGATGCCTGATCAGCGCCCTGCAGTCTTATCGACATTCCTTGGCCGTATCACCAGAAACTTTGCCATTGATTGTGTTAAGGCAAGAAACAGACTTAAGCGCGGCGGAGGAGAAGCGGTCCTCGTTCTGGATGAACTGGAGGAATGCATTACCGGTGGGACAAGTCCGGAGCACGTTCTGGAAGAGAAAGAACTGGAAGCGGCAATAGGAAGCTTTGTTTCAGAATTGCCTCGACCGGAGAAAGTGATCTTCATTCTGCGATACTGGCATGTTGTACCCGTTGATGAAATAGCGAAAAGGCTGCAGTTCAGCAAGGGCAAGGTCAAAAGCAGTCTGTTTCGCACCCGCAGAAAACTGCGTGCGTATTTACGGGAGGAAGGACTATGTTAAACTCGCTGACACTGCTGCGCGCTATGAATGGCATTCATGAGGAGGATGTTATCATGGCCGAAAATCGTTTTTTTGATGAAAAACAAGTAAAACACGTCAACACGAAGCGCATCATCACCTTTGCACTTGCAGCAGCGCTGATCCTCGGGTTAGGCGCAGTGGCGTATGCTATCTATCGTGCTACCATGTATACAAGAATCCCGGAAGAAGGAACAACAGCGTATCATGTCCTGTATAACGCGGATCCGAGTGCGCCGCCGGAGATGCTTCACGTTAACTTCGACAGAACAAAAATGGCCTTTCGTTCTGACGTTCCCCCGGATGGCTGTTTTCCTGTAATGCGGGCAAGTGATCTCCCGGGAGCAGCGGAAAACTGGGAAAAAACAAGCTTACACAGCATGCTCTATGTTGCGCAGCGATTTGGCCTGCCCTGGGAGATGAAGCAGAGAAGACCGGATGAGGTGGAAATCGACCCGAAGCAGGAGCCGGACGAACTTCTGAAGGAAGCGGGAATGGACGCCGAGACTGCAAAGACCTGGTTTACCGGCTATGAGTACAGGGACACAAAGCGGAATGTCGCCGGGGACAATATGGATATTATCCGGATTGAGCTGTATGGGGGCTACAGGCTTCACGGGCAGGAAGTGATCCTCGGCGCGTTTTCTCCGGATGGCGCAGAAGTCAGATCTGTACGGGAAGGTACACTTGGGGAATATCAGATGGTCGAAGTGCAGATGCTGCAGGCAAGCGGCGCCATCGACAATCACCTTTTCCTCTTTCATCCGGAAAAGTATTATCTCCTGCAAATCAGCGGAAACGGTATCTACTATGATTTTCCTGTTCTGGAGCAGATCGGACAGAACATTGAGGTTACTGAAACCAATCTTCATGTGGACAGCTATGAGAACAAGGTTAACTTCATTCTTGCCGATCTTGCTGCGGGATAAAGCCTTCCATCTCCGTAGAGCCGGCATGAACGCAGACTCAGCTTTGATTTCCTGTGATCCTGCTGCAGATTATTAAAAAAAATTGTATCTGCGGATTTCACGCTGGGCAATGTAAGCTACATGCTGATGGACATGGAGGCGGATGAGGATTCCTTTGAAACGCTCATCCGGATGGCAGGCGAGATTATCGACACAGCCGACTGCTAAAACCGGTATCTGCGGCAGCCAGTGATCTGAAAAGCACCTCATATCTCAGGTAAAACCCGCAAGAAAAGACAAAGCGGGCCGAATGAAATAATACAAGCACGCGATGTAAGCAGCCGCCCGCCTTTTCGGCGCATGCGGAGTACAACGCGTGCTTGTGTCAATTTACTACGTAGAGCGGACATGACCACAGCATTTTGTTTAACTTAGACAATTGACCCTCAGAATTCGGAAGGATACAATAAAAAACTGAAAGGAAATCTCCTGCAGTCCGAGCAAGACGGAGGATCGGGCCCGGCTGAAATGAATGAAGAAAGGAAAGAAGGAATATGAAAAAAGCAATCGCAGGTCTGCTTTCCGCAGTGATGATCCTGTGCCTCGGCGCACAGGCAGCATGCGCAGAAGCAGCCGATACGCCGGATGCGTCTTCAGCGACGGAACCGGCTGCTGCAGTTGGGGAACAGAGTGAGCCCCGGGCGACGGCGGTCACAGTCGAAGATCTGCTTGCTGCAAACACGGCAGAATCAGTCTTTGCCAATCACGACACGATGCTCTTCCAGAGAGAAGACCCGTTCTCCGATGAGAAAACAACGATCTTTTTTACCAGAGATTTTGCCTGTGATCTGAGTACCGGAGGCCTCTTTGACAGCGAGGACAACTGGCAATATGTAGACGTGAATGGCGAGGCGGTTTTTGCGCTCGACTGGTACGTTATGAGTGACATGGAACGTGAGAATCTGATCTGGAAGCCGGAAGACCTGTTTCCTGTCATGTATGAAGAGATGGTCAGGAAGACGGAACTCACAGATGTCACTGAAAACGAAGACGGAACGCTCACTCTGACCTGCATCCTGCACGCGGATGACTTTGCCGCAGCTCAGGAAGCCTATGGCAATGCCCTGCCGGAGGAGTATGCGGGGATGGAGGACCTGCTCATATACACCGTGAATGCGGAAACGCTCGAGATCCTGCGGCAGGAGGAGTATACGGTCCTCGGTGAAGAGACGTCTCTGATCAGCCGCGTCGCGTTTGAATACGATGCGGAGCAGCCGGAAGAGGCAGGGGAGATGCTCGCACTGGCGGTAGAGTTTCGCACATCGGGGGTAGAGAATTCAAGAACGGTTACCGTGATCTATGATGTGGGGACCGACCGCGAAGAGAGCTTTTCTGTGGTCACCGACAGGCGTTTCAGAGTGGTTCCCATCCTGCGTGAAGGATATCAGCTCTTCAGTGATCCGGAGGGGACAACGCTTTTCCACGGGAGGGACGAGGTCAGCGATCTGGTTCTGTACGCGTTCGCCGCTTAATCAGATCATCTAAGAGATCGAAAAAGGCCTACGCGGGTCCTGACAGATCTTTCCAGCTGCGTATCCGCTGCCGCATCCCCTCCACATCCAGCACCCCATAAGCAAAGCCTTTTCTGACAAGTTCCTCCGGTACGTATTCATCGTACTTTTCAAAGACAGGCACTTCTGCCGGATAGACCAGTTCCAGCGGATCAAACTGTTTTTCCGCTTCGTCACAGACGATCCTGAAAAACTCCGCCTCGCTGACCTGAATGGTGAACTGGATATAATAGGGACGGGAGGACTGCAGCCCCTTCAGACCAAGCCGCTGCCCGCAGCGCAGCTTCAGAAAACGCTCCAGCGCGAGAAAGGCGTAGCTGCCCAGCCAGGGGAACAGCGCCCACATCCTGCCGCCCAGATGGACGAGGGGCCGGTCCGACATCATGGCCTGACGGAACGTGTTTCTTGCATCCGTCAGGCGGCAGACTGCATGAGGCATCAGATAGGGATAGGAACGGTCTTCGCGCAGTACACGCAGCATGCGCTCGAGGATATGGGTGTGAATATCTCCGGCTACATCGCCGAAGTAAGCGGGGATATTACCCTTGACCAGGGTGCAGAAGACCTCCCGCCGCTGGTGATCCACTTCATCCACTGCCCAGACCCGGCCTGCGATGGCGATTTTGTCGCCCACGGGAGGCGGTTTCACAATGGTGCCGAGCTGTTCGGAGCCGGTGCGGACGGTGTATTCCACGTTCTCCTGAAAGACGGCATAGAACCTGTAGCTGTTGACGACCCGTTCACCGGTGAGGCCGACAATCAAGCCGCCGTTTTCCGTGCGGCTCAGGTGATCGGTCTCCAGAAGATGGCGCAGCAGGATCCTGTAATCCTCCTGCGTGATCCGATGAAAGCAGCTCAGACTCAGCACACGGGAAGCGAGCTCTCCGGGAGTCATCTCACCGTGAGAGGCGAGCGTACTCATGGTCTGGTGGTATAAAAGGCTGTAGGGAAGCCGGTCCGTGCGGGGAGGCTCCACAAAGCGCTCCTCAATGTAGAGCTGTATCAGCGCGATCCCCTGAAGAAAAAACCAAGGAATGCTGTCCGGCAGCATGGCGCGGGCTTCCCAGTGATCCTCCCGCATGACAAAGCACATCTCCGCAGGGTTCCCGCGCCGGCCGGTGCGGCCGAGACGCTGTAGAAAACCGGAAACGGTGAACGGTGCGTCAATCTGAAAGGCGCGCTCCAGCCTGCCGATGTCGATGCCCAGCTCCAGGGTGGCAGTCGCACAGACGGACATGAGAGAATCATCGTCCTTCATCTCCTCCTCAGCGCTCTCACGGTATGAGGCGGAAAGATTGCCGTGGTGGATCAGAAAACGGTCCCGCTCATGGTTTGCTTCGCAGTATTGACGGAGCTGCTGACAGACCGCCTCACATTCTTCCCGCGAATTGGTGAAGATCAGGCATTTTCGACCGCGCGTATGCTCGAAGATATATCCGATGCCCGGGTCGGACGCCTTCGGTGCGGTATCTGTAGAGGGCTCGACAGGAGGAGTGCCGGAGGGAAGCGGTTTTCCCTCGTCCGCCTGGGGCGCGGAATTGTAAAAATGCTCCATACTGAGCCGCCAGATCTCTTTGCCGCCGTCGAATCTGGGGATGACCGTACCGCGTCCGCTGCCGGCCGCCAGAAACCTGCCAGCCAGTTCCGGATTGCCGATTGTGGCGGAGAGTCCGATCCGGCGGGGATCACAGCCTGCCAGTCTGCACAGCCGCTCGATCAGGCAAAAGGTCTGTAAACCCCGATCACCCCGCAGAAGGGAATGAATTTCGTCGATTACAATAAACCGCAGGTCACCGAAGAGCGCGGGGATTTCCATGTGCTTGTTGATCAGCAGCGATTCCAGCGATTCGGGTGTGATCTGCAGGATACCGGAGGGCTTCTTCAGCAGCTTCCGCTTTCCGGACTGTGCGGCGTCTCCGTGCCAGCGGGTTACGGGGATGCCCTCTTCCTCACAGAGTTCGGTCAGACGTCCGAACTGATCGTTGATGAGGGCCTTCAGGGGAGCAATATACAGTACACCGACGGTCCGGGACGGGGCCTCGTCTAGTACGGTCAGGATTGGAAAGAAGGCGGCTTCGGTTTTGCCGGAAGCGGTCGAGGCAGTCAGCAGTACATTCTGGTCCGTACCGAAGATGGCGTCTCCGGCTGCGTTCTGCACAGCGCGGAGGCTCTGCCAGCCGGAACGGTAGATGTAGTCCTGGATAAAGGGCGCATAGCGCTCAAACACATTCATATCGTGAACTCCATGAAGCCGTTATCCGTCTCATCGGAAACGGCTTCGGATTTTGCATAACTGAATTCTTCGGATTCCAGCAGCGAAGCGATGTCCATCTCAGGATGCTGATACAGGAGATCCAGCAGCTCGATGAAATCCCGGATGATCTCGCGCGGAGTGATGTTCTGATCAGCCCCGATGCGGCTGTATTCGATCCGAATGAAACCGGCAAGGTCGTCTGTCGTAAGGCTTCGGGCGTAACCGTAGAGCCCCGCGTGCATCTCTGAAAGCTTCTCGCAGAGAACCAGCATCTCCTCGGGCGTCAGCGGATCGAGACGAATCACCGGGGCCAGGAGGTCTCTGGCTCCGGGCCTGGAGAAGCGGCCTTCTGCCAGACGGGAGCGAAGCGCTTCATAGCTGTAGATCCCGCGCCGCCTGTCCTCCAGCGCCTGCGGGGTTGCTCCCATAAGGATGCCGAGATACCTCGCCTTTCCCTGGAGACCGTCGTTATACATGGTCAGCAGTTTCTCATAGTTATACTGACGGGTAATGGAATTGGGGATTTTATAGATGTTCACCAGCTCGTCAATCATGACGAACATCCCGGCATAACCTGCCAGACGAAAGAAGCCGGCAAAGAGCTTCAGATAGTCATACCAGTTCTCATCCGTAATGATGATGTTGACCCCCAGAGCTTCTCTGGCTTCGCTTCTCGTCGAATACTCGCCGCGGAACCAGCGCACAACACAGGCCTTTGTCTCATCATCGCCGCTGACATAGGCACGGTAGTAGGAGGACAGGAGCCTTCCGAATTCAAATCCGTGAACCAGCTCACTGACCGAGGCAGTCACGGCATAGATCCGTCGGTCTGTTGCGGCTTCAAAGCCGGGATCCCCGGGCGCAAGTCCGGTTTCCTGCATGGCTTCGTTCTGTACGGCGCTGATCCAGCGATCCAGAATCAGCGTCAGAGCTCCGCCTTCCGGCTTCGTCCTGGTGGAGAGATTCGAGATCAGCTCCCGGTAGGTGGCAAGACCCTGACCCTTCGTCCCGTGGAGGCGGCGCTCCGGTGAGAGATCGGCGTCCGCCACAATAAAGCCCCGGTCCATCACGTAGTTGCGTACCGCCTGAAGCAGAAAGCTCTTGCCGCTGCCATAGCGCCCGACAATGAAACGGAAGGACGCGCCGCCGTCTGCAATGATATCCACATCGTGCAGAATGGCTTCAATCTCACTTTTGCGGCCGACTGTGATATAGGGCAGGCCGATACGGGGTACGACGCCGCCCTTCAGGGAATTCAGCACCGCCTGAGAGATCCTTTTCGGTACTTTTCTGTGCTCATCCATGGCTGCTTCCTCCCAGTATCTGTTTAAGATCTTCAATATAGTCTCCGACGAGAATCAGCTGATCCTCCTCGCAGAGCAGCACACTGTCGCCGATTTCGTCATAAAGCGCCTCGTTGATGCAATCTGCCACAACGGCAGGCATCAGATGCGCGGAAGCGATCAGCTCCGAAGCGCCCTGCCCCAGCAGCAGTGCACGGAGAATACGCAGATGCGTGTCATCCAGGGGCAGCTCGGCTGACGCAGGTTCCAACCCGGCAGTACAGGCGGCGACCGAGGCCTGTTCTGCAGACGGAGTGTACCACGCAGTCGGAGCATCCTCCGCAGCTGACCTGTCCTCCGAAGACAGCCAGATCTCCGAAGCCAGCCCGTCCTCCGGAGAATCTGCGGCTTCTCTGTCCGCTTCACCTGCCGAGCCGCTTTCGATTCTTTCAGACGGGGCGGCCGTTCTGCTGCCGGTCCGGGCTGCTTCGGACCTGCTGCGCTTCCCGGTCTCAGAAGGATCCTCCCGGTCCGTCTCGACGAGGAGACGGTCTCTTGTGATGTCAGAGTCTCTGCGTATTCGGTCCAGACCGGACAGGTCGATCGTTATCCTTGGCTTTGCCGCTTCTGCTTCCGCTTTCCTGTCGTCTTCGATCACGGCTTCAATCCAGGGGATGATCCAGGCGTCCGCTGTATTCTCCCGGAGATAGTGTCCCGTTTTCAGATAGCGGCGCAGACGCGCATCTGTCTCGTGCAGAAAGCCCTGAAACCGCCCTCGGTCAAAGGACAGTTTTTCGTAAGACGTCACCTGCCAGCTTCCGCCAATGCAGCGGTAGGAGCGGCAGTCGCTGAGCCTGTATTCTCTGGGCTGCAGTCTGGATTTCCGACAGTACACCGCGTTGGAGAGAGGATACCAGCCGCGCGTGGTCTGCTCGCCGAAGCACAGCGTAAAGAGATCCTTTCCCTGCCGGCACCAGATCTGGGACAGGCGCCAGACCTCGCTGAAAAGATGCATACCGCGCACAGGATCGAGCGTGATTACCGGCGACCTGGCCTGCTTTTCACCGGCAAAGATACAGAGGGCTGAGAAGACCTCTTCATCGGAAAATGCCTCGGGGTTCTGCAAGGCTGTGAGCGCCTCGTCCGTCCTGAGCATGGCCGGATCGGCAACCTGCCTTGTCAGCGCCGGGGGAAGATCGTTCAGCACGGCATATTCCAGCATCCAGCGGCGCAGATTCCTCCGGATCCGCGGATCCCCGATACCGGAGTCCAAAAAGCCGGATTCAAATGACGAAAGCTTATGCAGCCCATCCTCCGGCGAAGCGGTTCCTATCCCGTTGAGAAGCTCATAGAGATAGAGATAGGCGGCGGATGCGGCAATCGGATGAAAGACCCCTCTGCGCACCTGCGTACGCCAGCCGAAATATCCGCGAAGCTGAGGCAGGCTCAGATCGTGATAAGTGGGAAAGTAGCAGTCAAAGCTTCCCGACCACGGCGTGTCGTCCTCGTAGTCCTGCATGAAAACAGCCTGCCTGTAAAAATTGTCCGCTCTGGCTTCGGACGACTCCCGTCCGTACTGATACAGCCGGCACATCTCCCGCAGGCGCTCCGGAACAGACGCATCCTGCGGCCGGTGATCCCGGCCAGTGAAGGAAAGCGGAGTGTCCCGAAAGCTTTCTCCGGGAGCAGACTGCTGCGAATCCAGAATGATATCAGCCCCATGCGGGGAAGCGGTATAGGCCGTTGACCCTGAGAACGCCATGGGGCTCACCTCGTTTCCGATGAATGCATCACTGATTGCAGGGCGTGAAAAGTATATCACATTCAGTTGCGAAATCAAGTATACTTTCGTATTGTCAAGCGGTGGCGAAAATGTTATTATCATTGAAGAGCGGGGAAGAACGGGATACAGACAGAATCGTGAGGTCCATGCCATGAAGAGTCAGAAGACAAGAATCAAATACATTGTGTTTGCCGCTGTATTCATGCTGTCAACAAATCTTCTGCTGGGCTTCGTGCTGATGCGGCAGGCCCGCAATGCCATGAAGATTCAGATCGACGCACGCATGCTGGACGTGGCCAACTGTGCGGCAGCTGCGCTGGACGGGGACGTGCTCGAACACCTGCGTGGGGAGGATCAGGGGACGCCGGAATATGAGGCTGTCATGAACACGCTGGAGCACTTCAGGGATAATATCAGGCTGGAGTATATCTATTATGTTCGGGCAGAGGAGGACGGAAGTTTCAGCTTCGGGATCGACTCGGATCCGGTCGCTCCGGCGGAATTCGGCGCTCCTGTGGCCTACACTGACGCGCTGTACCGTGCCAGCCAGGGGGAAGCAGCCGCAGATGATAAACCGTACGAGGATGCCTGGGGATGCTTTTACAGCGCATACAGCCCGGTGTTCAACTCTGCCGGAGAGGTGGCGGGGGTGGTCACTGTGGACTTTGATGCGACGTGGTATGAAGGACAGCTCAACCGGAATACAAGGACGATTCTGCTGGCCTGCGCGATGTTCCTGGGAATCGGCATCGTCCTTCTGCTGTCCCTGAACCGCCATTACGGGAACATGATCAAAGAGATCAACCGCAATCTCAGCGACCTGGTCAATGACATGGAAGAGCTGACGGGAGAGACGGTAAACGATGCGGCGACAACGAGCTTGTTCGACCTGCAGGACGACAGCATACTGAAGATGGGGGAGAAGATCTCCAGACTTCGCAACGACCTCCGCCAGCACGTCAGCCATATCGACACCCAGGCGAACAATATGATCAATGCCATGGCATCGGACTACCGCAGCGTGTACCATGTCAATCTGGATGAGAACGACGGTGTGTGCTACCGTGCCGACCCCGGTGACAGGGAACAGACCCCTCAGAGCGTTCATTTTCCGTATCTGGAGCGCTTTACCTGGTATGCCGAACACTGCGTGACAGAGGGATACCGGGAAGGCTTTCTGCGCTTTATCGATCCGGACAGTGTCCGGAGAGCGCTTTCAGACAAAAATATCATTGCCTACCGTTATCTGGCAGAACGTGAGGGCAGGGAATACTATGAAATGATCCGAATGGCGGGTGTCCGCCGTGCGGAAGAGAGGGACGATCATACCGTACACGCGGTTGGCGTCGGTTTCACCGAGATCGACACCGAGATGCGCGAGACGATGGCAAAGAACGAGGCTCTGGTCGAGGCCCTGGCCATGGCGGAGGAGGCGAACCTTGCAAAGACGGCCTTCCTGTCGAATATGAGCCACGAGATCCGAACCCCGATGAACGCCATCATCGGCCTGAATAATCTGGCGCTGCATGATGAGGTGCTGGGTGAACACACGAAAGAATATCTGGAGAAAATCGGTAAAAGCGCCCGCCATCTGCTGGGACTCATCAACGACATCCTGGATATGAGCCGTATTGAAGCCGGCAGAATCGTGCTGAGACAGGAAGAGTTCTCCTTCAGCGATATGCTGGAGCAGATCAACACCATGGTCATGTCCCAGTGCAGCGACAAGGGGCTTGTCTATGAGTGCCGGGTACTGAACCGCGTGAACAGCCACTATATCGGCGACGATACCAAACTGAAGGAAGTGCTGATCAACATCCTCTCGAACGCCATCAAATTCACCGAAGCCCCCGGGCGCGTCACACTGAGTGTGGAGCAGACGGCTGCGTTTGAAGACAAGTCGACGCTGCGCTTCCGTGTCAGAGATACGGGAATCGGCATGGATCCGGAATACCTGCCGAAGATCTTCGAGGCTTTTTCGCAGGAGGACAGCAGCCGGAAGAACAAATACGGCAGCACCGGCCTCGGCATGGCAATCACAAAGAGCATTGTGGAGATGATGAACGGCACGATCTCGGTGGAATCCGAGAAGGGGGCAGGAACCGAGTTCACGGTTGTGATCACACTGAGAAACAGCGAAGGCAGGGAAAACGAGAGAGACGGCCGTGTCGACTGCAGCCGGATGAACGTGCTGGTCGTTGACGATGAGGAATTCGCTGCGGAACATGCGAGAGTGACCCTCAGTGAAGCGGGGATCCGAACCGATCTTTGTACAGGCGGCAGGGAGGCGCTGCAGATGATGGAGCTGCAGGCAGCAAAGCAGGAACCCTACAACCTGGTCCTGCTGGACTGGAGAATGCCGGAGATGGACGGCCTGGAGACGGCAAGGCAGATCCGGAAGCTCTATGGCTGCGAGAATACAGTGATTCTCCTCACGGCATACAGCTGGGATGAGATCCGGGAGGAGGCTCTGCAGGCCGGCATCGACAGCTTCGTTGCAAAGCCTCTCTTCGCCTCCGCTGTGATGGCGGAGTTTGAAAGAATTGCCCGTCACGGCAATCATCCGGGGCTCATCAGGGAAAAGCAGCGTGCGGAGCTGGCCGGACACCGTGTGCTGTTGGCGGAGGACATCGAGCTCAACGCCGAGATCATGACGGATATCCTGGACATGGAAGAGGTCTGCGCCGATCACGCAGAGAACGGAAAAATCGCGGTTGAGATGTTTCAGGACAGCGAAGCCGGTACCTATTCCGCAATCCTGATGGATATCCGGATGCCGGTGATGGACGGGCTGGAAGCAGCGGCGGCGATCCGCGCGCTGGACAGAACGGACGCGAAAACAATCCCCATCATAGCCCTGACAGCAAATGCCTTTGACGAGGATGTGCAGCGCTCCCTGCAGGTGGGGATGAATGCCCATCTGAGTAAACCCGTAGAACCGGAGCAGCTGTATCAGACACTCGGAGAACTGATTTACGAGTGCTGCCGGTGAACTGCTGCGAAAAAAAGGCCGGTCCGGGAAGTATGGACGGAGGTGTTCCATGAAGGATTTCAGGAGTTTCTTCCTGATGAAACCCGAGGATGTGCAGCGCTATGCGGTGGAGGTACTGCATCACTTTGCACCGGGGGAGGAAACCGTATGTGAGGAGATCGGAGACGGAAATATCAATTATGTGTTCCGGATCCGCTCGGCTGCGGACGGCCGTTCGCTGATTGTCAAACAGGCAGACCGCCTGCTGCGCTCCTCGGGCAGACCGCTGGATCCCGGCCGCAGCAGAATTGAAGCTGCCATGCTGAAGCTGGAGGGCGAACTTGCGCCCGGCCTTGTCCCGAAAATATTCTGCTATGATGAAATCATGTCTGCGACCGCAATGGAAGATGTCTCCGCCTACGGAAATCTGCGAAAGGAACTGGCAGCGAACCGGATCTATCTCCATCTGAGCGAAAACATCTCTTCTTTTCTGGCAGACACGCTTCTGCCTACCTCCGATCTGGCTCTGGATGCGGAAGAGAAGAAGCGGCGGGTCCGGTTCTACACCAACCCGGAGCTCTGCAGGATCACGGAAGATCTGGTGCTGACCGAGCCGTATTACGACTATAAAGGCCGCAACATCATTACGCCCGGAAATGAGGACTTCGTACAGCGCTTTCTGTATGACAACTTCGAGCTGCAGGCCGAGGTCGGCAAGCTCCGGCTGAACTTCATGAACCATGCACAGGCTCTGATTCACGGAGATCTGCATACAGGGTCGATCTTTGCAAATGAGGCCGGAATCAAAGTGCTGGATCCGGAGTTTGCTTTCTATGGGCCCATGGGCTATGATATCGGCAACGTCACAGGAAATCTCATCTTCGCCTGGGCCAACAAGGCGTTTGCAGGAAGAGGAGATGCTGCCTGCGAAAAGGCAATCCCGCTGCTGGAACGTGTGATCGCCGAGACCTTTGACAGAACCCGTGAGAAGCTGAGACAGAAATACGATGAGACGGTCACGCTCCCACTGTATCGAAACCCGGCTTTTCGCAGCTTCTGGCTTGACGCGGTGATGGCCGACTCGGTCGGCTATGCCGGGACCGAGATCATCCGCCGTACCGTCGGGGACTCGAAGGTCTGGGAGATCAGCTCCGTGCGAGACCCGGAATTGCGCATTCCGATGGAGCGGGCTCTGATCAAGCTGGGCATCGCGCTGATTCTTCAGCGAGAGAGGCTGCAGAACGGTTCGCAGCTGACCGGACTGTTCCGGCTGATTCTGGAATAGGAAAGAGAGTATACCTATGGAACGCATGGATCAGGGAATGCCGACCCTGCTGCGGTATGAAAACGTTGCGTGGCACGAAAACGGGACCGTACGGATCCTGGACCGCAGAGTCTATCCGACGGAGATCCGCTTCGTTGAGTGCAGAGACTACAGGGAGGTCGTGCAGGCGGTCGCCGACATGGTGACACAGAGCGCCGGCCCCTATACCGCTGTCGGGATGGGGATGGCGCTTGCCGCCTGGCAGGTACGCAATGCTCCGAAGAAAGAGCAGATCCTGTTTCTCCGTCAGGCCTCCGATGCGCTTTCCCATGCGCGCCCCACCACGGTAAACCGCTATGCACAGATCACCGATCGAGCGGCAAAGCTGGCTGAGAAGGCACTGGAGGCCGGAGAAGATCCGGTCCAGACGATTGTCGACGCAACGGTAGAGTCTCTCAACCGACGCTACAGTACGATGCAGATTGTCGGGGACGCACTGGCGGGGCTGATCCCGGAGGGCGGGAGGATCCTGACCCAGTGCTTCGGAGAGACCATCATCGGGACTGTGATCCGCGCAGCGCGGAGAACAGGAAAAAGCTTTCAGGTTTACTGTGCGGAGACCCGCCCTTATCTGCAGGGAGCGAGGCTTACGGCAAGCTGCTTTGCCGAGATGGGCTTCGAGACGACGGTGCTGACCGACAACATGATTGCCTACGCAATGCAGAATGAGGAGATCAGCCTCTTCACGTCAGCGGCCGACACCATCACCCGCGACGGCCACATTGCAAACAAGATCGGCTCCTTCCAGATTGCCATCCTCGCAAAGCACTTCGGAATCCCGTACTATGTCACGGGGATTCCTGACCGTGACAAGCGTACGAAGGACGATATTGTCATCGAGATGCGCGACCCGGCACAGGTGCTGAACTACCGCGGCATCCCAAACTGCCTGCCCGGGGTCCGCGCGATCTATCCGGCCTTCGACGTGGTCCCTCCGCACCTGATCTCCGGCGTGGTCACTGACAAGGGGGTCTACGTCCCCTATCTTCTGGACCGGTATTTCGATACCGAAGTCCGGACCTTTTACTGAGACCGGAGTCATCAAAACCACCCGGACGGCCGATGACGCGGTCAGAAATCTGCGGAATCGCTGCAGGATACAGATGACGCTGCCCTGCATCGCAGCATACAACAATCCGATCAGAGAAAGGCGCATGATTCATGATCGATCTGAACAAATGTGGATTTGCGACCAGACAGATCCATGCCGGCAAACACGAGAATTCTGCCGATGCACTGACAACCCCGATCTATCAGACCTCAACCTTTGTGTTCGATTCCGTGGAACAGGGCGGCAGACGCTTCGCCGGTGAGGAAGCGGGCTACATCTACACGCGGCTGTCCAATCCCACAGTCAATACCGCCGAAGAGAAGGTCGCGGCTCTGGAAGGAGGCGAGGCGGCACTGGGAACGGCGTCCGGAATGGGGGCAATCTCAGCCGCACTCTGGACCTGTGTCACCGGCGGAGATGAGATCCTGGCTTCCGACACGCTGTACGGCTGCACCTTCTCGCTGCTCAGCCACGGCATGAGCCGCTTCGGTGTCAGGACGTCTTTCGCTGACTTCACGGAACCGGAAGGGCTGAAAGCATATCTGACGCCGAAGACCAGAGTCGTCTATCTCGAATCCCCCTGCAACCCGACGATGAAAGTGGTTGATATTGCTGCGGTCGCCGAAATTGCACACGCATACAACCCCGGGATCAAGGTGATCGTCGACAACACCTTTGCCTCTCCCTATCTCCAGCAGCCGCTGAAGCTCGGAGCGGACATCGTGGTACACTCCGCGACGAAGTATCTGAACGGACATGGCGACGTCATTGCCGGCTTTGTGGCAGGCAGGGCGGACTTCATCAACGAGGTGCGGTCTTTCGGCCTGAAGGATATGACCGGGACCGTGCTGAGTCCCTTTGACGCATTCCTGATTGCGCGCGGACTGAAGACCCTGGACATCCGTATGGAACGCCACAGTGCAAACGCGATGGCCGTTGCCCGCTATCTGCATGATCATCCTGCTGTGGAGAAGGTATACTATCCCGGCCTTGAGGATTTTGAGGGCTATGAGATCGCCAAAAAACAGATGTCTCTGCCCGGCGGCATGCTGAGCATCGAGCTGAAAGCGGACCGTAAAGCGGCTGCGGCAGCCATCAACCGGCTGAAGCTCTGCACCATTGCCGTCTCTCTCGGCGATGCCGAGACGCTTGTGGAGCACCCTGCGACCATGACGCACTCTACCTATACTTCGGAAGAGCTGGCCGCGTCCGGCATCTCAGAAGGTCTGGTACGGATCTCGGTCGGCCTTGAGAATCCGGAAGATATCATCGCGGACTTCGACCAGGCCCTTGCCGGGCTGGTGTAAGACCGTATAAAAGAAAACGGGTCGGCAGGCGCGGGCAGGTATTTTTGCCTGCCCGCACCTGCCGCCCTGTCGACGCAGCCAGCCTGTCTTGCGAACGGGAGGTCCGGTTTCGCAAGAGCAGTTATCTTCCACCTCCGGGAAAGAGGGAAGCGCCGCAAAAAGCAGGCGCGACCGACCCCGGCAGAGTCTGATCGGAAGCGGAGGTACACAGTATGAAAGTCTATCTCAATGATCCCGTCGCGCCGTCCGCATTGGAAAGGCTGAAGGCGCATGTCGAGATCGTCGATCATTTTGACCGGCCGGAAGAACTCGACGCAATCATCGTGAGACAGCAGTACTGCACCGCGGATGTGATACGGAGGGCGACGCGGTGCAGACTGATACAGCAGCACGGCGCAGGGCTTGACAGAATCGACACCAGAGCGGCGGAAGAATGCGGGATCCCGGTAAGAAACACACCGGGGGTCAACTCGCGGTCAGTCGCGGAATACGCGGTTGCGATGATGCTGGATCTGTCCCGAAAAGTGACACAGATCGATCGGAAGACGCGAAAGGGACTCCTGCCTGCGTTCGGAATGCCTGAGACGGTCGGATCCGAGCTGTCGGGAAAACGGCTCGGCCTGGTCGGGAGCGGACACGTGGCGCAGGATGTTGCGCAGATCTGCAAAGAGGGGTTTCGCATGGAAATCTGCTGCTGCAGCGCCCACCGCAGCGATGCCGAGCTGAGGGATCTGGGCTTTGCACCCATGTCTCTGCACGAACTCTTCGCAGTCTGCGACTATGTCAGCCTGCACTGTCTGCTGACCCCGGAGACCTATCACATGATCGGCCGATCCTGCTTCCGCGGCTGCAACCCGAACCTCATCCTGATCAATACGGCCCGCGGCGGACTGGTGGATGAAGAGGCCCTGTATGAAGCGCTGACATCGGGGATAATTGCCGCCGCGGGTCTCGACGTGTTTGAAGAGCAGCCGCCCTCAACGGACAATCCGCTGCTGTCACTGGATAACTTCCTTGCGGGTATGCACGTTGCCGGCAGCACCCACGAAGCACTGGAGAGAAACGGAAAGGCGGTTGTGGATTCGGTATTTGAGGTGCTGGGGATCGACGGATAACAAGAGGGCCTGAGACCATATGTTTCGTACGCTCTCAGGCCCTGCAGTGACAGCTTAGGACGCTCTGCCGAGGCGGAGCCTTCGGTATGCCAGCTCGAGCATGCCGACGTTGAGCAGAGCAAAAACGAGCAGGTACTGCGGCATGATGCCGATCCCAAGAGCCTGCTGCAGGTGGCCGAACACCATGGGCATAAACGTGCTGCCGATGTAGGCTGAGGCCATCTGCAGACCGATTACCGCGGCACTGTGGCGCTTCCCGAAATTCGCCGGTGCCATGTGCTGGATGGCGGGATAGATCGGACCCATGCCCGTTCCGATGACGACAAAGCCGACGGCGGCGACGCGATAGCCCTGTGACGGCAGAAAGATCATCAGAATCCCCGCCAGCTCCACTGCAATCCCCAGCCGGATCAGCAGCCGGTCTCCCAGCCGGTTGGAGATGAAACCGGAGATCAGCCTGCCCAGCATCAGACCGCCGAAGATCAGAGAACCGAAGGAGGCTATGGTCCCGTCGCTCAGACCGGGTCTTGTCCCCGCAAAGTAGCTCGGCGTCCACAGAAAGCAGGTGGCTTCTCCGGCGCAGTAGGAGAAGAAGGCGATGAGGGTCAGCACCACACCGGGAACAGTCAGAGCTTCCCGGATTCCGGAGCTGTTCTGCGCCTCCTCTTCACCGCCGGCCTCGCTTTTCTTCCACAGGGGCAGAGACAGAATGCAGATCAGCAGAATCCCGATCTGGACAAAGGCGGTCCATCTGTAGCCCTCATTCCACCGTGCCACTTTTAAGGCATGCGCCATAATGGCAGGCGAGATCACGGCACCGACGCCATAGAAGCAATGCAGAAAATTCATGACGGAAGACGAGTAGTGATTCGCCACATAGTGATTGACCGAGGCGTCAATGGCTCCGGCACCGAGACCGTAAGGAACCGCAAACAGAAACAGCATCCAGTACTGCCTGCAGACGGAAAAGCCGAGCAGCCCCAGCACGGTGAGCAGAATGGACAGGATCACGATCCATCTGGTATGGAGCTTCCGGATCATCCGCGGGCTGAGCAGGGCCGAGATGATCGTCATGAAAGAGATGGTCATGGACACATAGCCTGCGTAAGACGAAGGAACTCCGAAAGCAAGCTGCATTTTCGGCCACGCGGACCCCAGCAGAGAATCCGGCAGGCCGAGGCTGATGAAGATGAGATAAATGACGGCGACGAGGAGAGACCCCATTTTCAGTTTTCCTCCACTGTGATCATTACATATTCCGAACGCGTCCCTGTTTTGAACAGGATTTCCCAGTCAGAGATGCCCGAAGTCACGATGAAATCCGTGCCCAGCCTGTTCTCATGGCCGTATACCCGGTCCAGCAGACCAAACCACCTGCCGACATAGGTAATCGGGATCAGCTGGCCGCCGTGTGTATGTCCGGAGAGAACAAGGTCGGCCGGAGATCCGGCTTCGTTTTCATAATCGTTGGGTTCGTGATCGAGCACAATGATGTAGCGGTCCGAGTCGGTGCCTTCAAGCAGCGCATCCATGTCTTTCCGCGGTCCCAGCGAACTGTCGCGCCTGCCTGCGATGATCAGCCGGTCTCCGACCGACTCGCAATCATCCGCCAGAACATGGACGCCGTTCTGCCGAAGGGCAGCCTCCAGATCCTCCGCACTGAAGCCGCGGCTTCCGAAGTATCCTCCGTCGTGGTTGCCGCACGCAAACCAGATCCCGCAGGGAAGCTGCATCTCGCCCAGCGCTTCACAGGCGCGGAGCATATCGTCCCTTCTCGTCCCGTCATCCACAAAATCCCCTGCGATCACCAGCAAATCCGGCGCCTGCGCTTCGATGGATTTCAGGTGCTTTGCAAAACCCTCACCGTCGAAGGTGGTGCAGAGATGGCTGTCCGCAATCAGGGCGATCTTCAGTGTGCCGATCTGCTTTTCTGTTTTCAGCGTATAGTCCGTCTGCCAGACGTGACGGCACTGATAATACCCGACTGTGAGATAGATCACAGAGAAGCCCAGTGCCAGCCAGCCCTGCCAGTTGCTGTGGAGCGCTTTTCCGGTGATGTGTCGGGCAATCCGGATCAGGAGCCCGAACAGGAGAAAGAACAGCACTTCATGGAGAAGCACAATGATCGCATTGACTGTGGACATGCAGAGGGACAGCAGAGCAAACACCGCTGCGATGACGGCAAGGGAGAGCGCCGTTCTTCTCCGGGCGGATCCGCGCGCGAGCCTTTGCACAAAGGAGAATCGCCCGACACAGACCGTCAGATAGGCGAGGCCGAAAAAGGACGCTGCCATCACGGCTCCGAGAATCACAAGCCATTCCATCCTTCACACCAGCCCCTTTCATTCTGAAAAAAGTATAGTAGAAACCGCCGAAAAAGCAAGAGACTGCAGAGCAGCGCCGCCGGACCGGCAGGTTCCCCTTTAAAGACGCAGAAAGAGTCCGACTTCAATCCCGTCGGGCTCTTCCTGCTTTTGTGCTGTCCGCCGCAGGGGCAGGTCTTCCGATGTCTGCATATTCGGCGGAGCACACCGGCTGCCGCTGACACCGGCAGCCGGGTGCCTGTAATTACAGATTGAAATACCGCTCGGCGTTTCGGAGACAGATACCCTCGACAATGGTACGGAGGGCATTCCGATCGTTCGGGAACTCGCCGTTCTCCACCCAGGAGCCGATCAGGTCACAGAGAATCCGGCGGAAGTACTCATGCCGGGCGTAGGAGAGAAAGCTGCGGGAGTCGGTCAGCATCCCGACGAATCCGGCGAGGTATCCCTCGTTCGCAAGGCTGGTCATCTGGTCGATCATGCCGGTCTTGTTGTCGTTGAACCACCAGCCGCTGCCGTGCTGAAGCTTGCCCACCGCTTCGCCGGTCTGGAATGCGCCCATGACGGTCTCGATGGCGGTGTTGTCATTGGGGTTGAGGGAATAGAGGATGGTCTTCGGAAGCTCGTCTGTCTCGTCCAGGGCGTTCAGGAAGGCGGCGAGATCCTTGACGGAGGCGGTATCGCCGATCGAGTCGATGCCGGCATCCGGGCCGAGAGCGCGGAAGACACGCCTGGCGTTGTCCCGGATGACCCCAAAGTGGATCTGCATCACGAGCCCATGCTTCCTGTAGGCTCTTCCGAGCTCAATGAGAAGAGCAGTCCGAAACTGCTTCTCCTCCAGAGAAGTGGGCAGCTCTCCGTTCATGCGTTTCAGAAAGATCGCTTCGAGCGCTTCGTCAGTCGCCGGCGCGAAGGGGACCGCCTCCATGCCGTGGTCGGATACGCGGCAGCCGAGCGAGACAAAGTATTCCAGCCTCTCCATCAGGCGGGACTTCAGCTGCTGATAGTTCGCGGGGCTGCCCAGACGCTTCAGATAGTCCAGATAGTCCGGCCTGTCGATTGCGAGGGCTCTGTCGGGGCGGAAGCTGGGCAGCACCTTCACAGGAAAATCGCTCTCGGCGAGCCTGCGGTGCCACTCCAGCGTGTCCGCGGGATCGTCTGTGGTGCAGAGCGCTTTCACGTTGGAGTTCAGAATCAGTTTTCGGGCGCTCATCTCCGGTGAACGAAGCTTCTCGTTGCAGAGCTTCCACACATCCTCTGCGGTATCTCCGTTCAGGATGCCCTCATAGCCGAAGTAATTCCGCAGCTCCAGGTGGCTCCAGTGATAGAGCGGGTTCCCGATGGCAAGACCGATCGTCTCCGCCCACTTCTGAAACTTCTCCCGATCCGTTGCGTCACCGGTGATGAACCGCTCCTCCACACCGGCGGAGCGCATGAGACGCCACTTGTAGTGGTCTCCCCCCAGCCAGACCTGTGTGATGTTGTCAAACTGACGGTCCTCCCAGATTTCCTTCGGATCCAGATGGCAGTGATAGTCGATGATGGGAAGCCCCGCGGCAATCCCGTGGTAGAGCTCCCGGGCGGAAGCGGTGCTCAGGAGAAACTCCCGGTCCATGAATGCACGCATCCTTCAGGCCTCCGTCACGTATTTGTGCAGGGTTTTCCGCACTGCGCCGGGGCCTGCGCAAAGCTCGGTAAAGAGGGCGCAGACGCGGTCCGCCATTCCGGCCTCATACAGGTCGACGCCAAAGATCGCCGCGTTGGAGAGCAGACCGTGGAGCTTCCCGGTATCCGGCTCCTCGCCGAGGCGGCAGTCCGCCACATAACCCTGAGCAAGCTCCAGCAGGGGGTCGGGACTTGGCTCAAAGCTCCTGCCCTCGTCGTCCACGGCCATCAGATAGCGCAGCCAGCCTGCGAACACCAGAGGAATCCGCTTCAGATCCTTCACGTCCAGGGTATCGGACTTCAGATAGGCCTTGATCGTCTCACCGAAACGGATGGGGAGCTTCTGAGAGGTATCAGCAGCGATGCGCTGGGGCATGTCGGGAAGGAAGGAGTTGGGGATGCGGACACGGACCACGGTGTCGATGAAGTCCTTCGGATGGATGATCCCGGGATCGATGACCACAGGCAGGCCTTCCTCATATCCTACGATCTCCACCAGCTTCTTCAGATCCTCATCCTGCATCTCTTTCCAGATGCGGTCATAGCCCAGCAGGCAGCCGAAGACGGCCAGAGAGGTGTGCAGGGGATTGAGGCAGGTGCAGACCTTCATGCGTTCGACCTTGTCAACCGTCTCGCGGTCGGTGAAGTAGATGCCGGCTTTCTCCAGGCAGGGTCTGCCGTTGGGGAAATCGTCCTCGATGACCAGATACTCGCTCTCTTCGGCGTTTACAAAAGGCGTTCCCGCTGCGAGCCCGTCCTGCTCCAGCATGGCGGCGACAGAGGCGTCGGGGCCCGGGGTGATTTTATCGATCATGGACCAGGGGAAGCTGACACATTCTCTGAGCCAGCTGTTGAAACCTTCGTCGCCCCATGCGTCGGCGAAGGCGGTGATCGCCGCTTTGAGTTTGTCGCCGTTGTGGCTGCAGTTGTCCATGCTGACCATCGCAAGGGGCTGTGCATTCTTCCGATAGCGGGCGAAGAGCAGCGCAGTGAGTCTGCCCATATAGCTTTTGGCAATGTCGGGACCGGCGGCGAGGTCTTCCGCGACATCGGAGAGATGCTCGCCCTTGCCGTCGACAAGACTGTAGCCCTTCTCCGTGATGGTGAAGCTGACCATCTGCAGCGAGGGATTCTCAAAGATCTCGGTCAGGCGGGCCTCGTTTCCGTAGAGGTATACCGTCTCGGCAATGCTGCCGACGACAGCCTTCTCAACGTTGCCGTCAGAGCGGAGAGTGACCTTGACAACATAGTTGTCGCTGGTCTGGGGCTTCTTCTCACGGCGCTCGGCTGCGATGATGCCGGTCTCGGCGAGGCCAGCGTCCAGCAGGCGCTGGCAGGCGTCGGCCTGGAAGGCCTTGAAGATGTTCCCGGCGCCGAAGTGCAGCCAGGTGGGATTGGCCCTGGTCTTCCTGACCATGGCGGCGCGGTCGTATTGCGGGAGCCGGTACCCCTTTTCCTCCCATTCGGTCCGGTTTTTCAGGCCCTGTTCATTGAGTATCATGCGTTTTCTGCCTCCTTGTCCATCAGATCCCATGCGCCGAGCATGTACATGATGCCGAGGGCGCGGTCATACAGGCCGTAGCCCGGACGGCAGGTGCCGGGGCCCTCGCCCCAGATATGGCGGCCGTGGTCCGGGCGGATGTAGCCCGTGAACCCGCCGTCGTGGTATGCCCGCAGGATGTCCAGAATCCCGGTGTCACCGTCGCAGTCCCGGTGTGAGGCCTCCGAAAAGTCACCGTTCGGGAAGTGCTTCACATTGCGGATATGCGCGAAGGCAATCCGGTCGCAGTGCTTACGAACGATGTCCGCGACATTGTTGTTCGGGTTTGCGTTCAGGCTGCCGGAACAGAGAGTCAGGCAGTTGTACGGGTCATCTACCATCTTCAGAAAACGGTCGATGGAGGACTCGTCCACCATCAGGCGGGGAAGGCCGAATATGTCCCAGGGGGGATCGTCCATGTGAACCGCCATCTTGATGTCGCACTCGTGGCAGACGGGCATCAGGCGCTCCAGGAAGTACCTGAAGTTTTCCCAAAGCTTCTCCTTGGTCACGTCTTTATAGGCATCGAAGAGCTCGTCGAGCTTCGCCATGCGCTCCGGCTCCCAGCCCGGGAAGGTCATATGGTACTTCTCGGTGAGGCCCATGACATAATCGGCCATCTCCTTCGGGTCGTCCTGAATCATGTCCTTCTGGTAGAACAGCGCAGTCGAGCCGTCGCCCACCGGGTGGAACATGTCCGTACGGGTCCAGTCAAAGACAGGCATAAAGTTGTAGCAGATGACCTTGACGCCGAAGGGGGCGAGGTTGCGGATCGTCTGAATATAGTTGTCGATATAGCCGTCGCGGCTTGGCAGCCCGATCTTGATATCGTCATGGACGTTGACGGATTCGACCACGTCCATGTTGAAGCCGTAGGGCTCCAGCTGCTTCTGAACCTTCGCAATCTCGTCCGGCTGCCAGACTTCGCCGGGCATTTTGTCGTGGAGCGCCCAGACAATGGTGCTCACGCCGGGAATCTCGCGGATGTCCTGCAGCGAGATCTTGTCATTGCCTTCGCCGTACCAGCGAAAGCCCATTTGCATTTTAGCCATGTTATTCCTCCTCAGCCATAATTCCGATCAAATCGAATTTTTCTGTTGAAACGACAATGTCAAATACGTCCTTCTGCGGCTTGCGGCACTTGACGAGAATGCTGCGCTCGGACATGTTGTAGAACCAGCCCTCGTCCGCTGCCTCAAAGCCGTCGCTCACAATATAGCGGGTGAGCTGCTTTCCGTCGACGCTTACCCAGTAGGCGCCCTTCTCCTTGCTGATGAGCTTCAGGTTCAGCTTTTCCACCGTGCCCGGGTAACTGCCCTCCTTGCGGAAGGAGATGACCTTCCGGTCGCCCGCCCTGACGGAGATCGTCGTCGCGGCATATTCCCCGGTTTTGTAGTTCAGAGTGTGGCCGTCGTCGTCATAGAAGACGATCTCGGAATCCGCATCCGCACCGATGACCAGGTCGAGCGTCTTCATGGTGTCGGCCAGGATGTGCTTTACATCCTCGGTGGTAAAGAAAACGGCGTTCCCGCGCAGAAACATCGGTATGCTGCCGAGACCGACCGGAATGGTGACGGTCTGGCCACCCTCATAGGCACGGAAGCTGTCATTCATGTCATACCATCTGCAGCCCTTCGGCAGGTACAGCGTGCGCTCTTTTGCGTCAGGCTCCAGGACATTTGCCACCAGAACGGAGGGACCGAAGAGAAAGCTCATGCTCCGGTCACCGTAGCAGGCCGGGTCATCCGGAAACTCCAGGAAGAGCGGCCGCATGGCCGGAATCCCGTCTGTGCTGGCCTCATGCATCAGCGAGTAGAGATAGGGAAGCATGCGGTAGCGCTGTGCGTAGGCCTCACGTACGTAGGGCAGCAGTTCTTCGGACTGCCAGGGTTGGGTGACGCTGTTGTCGGTGTTGGCGGAGTTGATGACGAAGCGGGGCTGGAAAATGCCGTTCTGAATCCAGCGCAGCAGCATCTCGCCGTCCGGCGCAGGACCGGTAAAGCCGCCAATGTCACAGCCCATGTTGGCGCAGCCTGAGAGGCCCATGCCGAGGATGGTGGCAATATTGAACTTGATGGTCTTCCACTCGGTGATGTTGTCTCCGCCCCAGACCTGAGCGTAGCGCTGAATGCCGGCGTAACCCGCGCGGTTGATGACATAGGGGCGCTCGTTGGGATAAACGTTGGCGATCGCACGGTGGGCGGTCCAGGCCATCATGTTGGACTGAATAATCTTAAGCTCCGCCATGGTGCCGCCGGCGCCTTCAAAGCTGCAGCGGGCATTGCGGTCCTCGATGGAGTCATACTCGCAGTTGTCGTTCCAGACGGTTTTGGTGCCCTTGCGCAGAATGTTCTCCTCCAGAAGCTCCCGCCAGGCATCCCGACCCTCGGGAAGGGTGAAGTCGACGAAGCGTCCCTCTCCTCCCCACCAGTGTCCGACTGCCGCGTCATCACTGTCCGGGTTCTTTATAAAGACCCCGCGGTCCTCATAGTACTTCCGGTACGGATGGTTCGGGAGAACCCCGGGCTTGAGGTTGCAGATCACGTTGATGCCCCTGGCGTTCATCTTCTCAAAGAACTCCTCGGGATTCGGGAAGCGGCGGCGGTTCCAGTTGAAGGTATAGCGCAGGTTGTCCTCTTCACCGGAGGTATAGCCGGAGGCGAGCCAGAAGTTGTCGATCCAGATCTGCTCCTTCTCGTGCTTGTCTATGACGTTGTAGATCTCCTGGTCACAGTCCTTCTCCAGCTCCGCGTAATACATGGTGGAGGCACAGTAGCCGAGAGACTGCTTGGTCGGGAGAATCGTACGGCCGGTGAGTAGGGTATAACGGCCGATGACGTCCTTCACGGAAGGCCCGTTGATGAGAAAGATATCCAGGTCTCCGCCGTCGGTCTGATAGTAGTTGTAGCGGTCCCAGTAGCCGCTGATCTCCTCGCCGAGGTCGAAGACGCAGTCGTAGGAGTTGTTGTAGAAGACCCCGACTGCGTGACGGTTCGCGTCATTCAGACGGATGTAGAAGGGAATGTGCTTGTACATCGGATCTCCGGTTTCCGGATCGACCCCGATGGCGTCCTTGGGGCACATGCGGAGGCGACGGAACTTCTTGTCCAGATATCCGGTCTTCTCGCCGAAGCCGTAAAAGTGATCTGTCTTTCGATCCATGCAGGAATAATGCGTGAGACGGCCGAGCTGGTCCCTGTCGAAGGCGCGGTCCGGAAGGTCGCGGTAGACCGCCTGGCCGAGGGCGTTGTAGGCTGTGAAGGCGACAGGGGCCTTCCTCATGACGAGCTTCAGGCTCGCCGTCCGGAAGGTCAGCGCCTTCTCGGTCTCTTCGCAGGCAACTTCAAGTGCGGGGATACGGTGCCGCTCGCCCTCAAAAAGCGGATCCAGACGATCGGCCCAGGCCGTGGTCACCAGAGCATAGGAAGCTTCGGGAAAGCTGCGGTCAAAGGAGACGCGCATCCGCACAATGTCATCCGTCAGGAAGACCAGCAGGAGATCGGCACAGTCGGCGTGGATGAGCCAGCCGTTTTCCGTTTTTTCACGGGAGAGATATTTTCTGACAAACATGGCGGATCCTCACATACCGATCAGGTCAAAGTCCTCGAAGGAAACGGTCAGGGTGATGTCCCTCTTCGGATTCGGATACTTCACGAGGACGGCCTTTTTGGTCTGGCTGTAGTACCAGCCTTTTTCAGCGGCCTCGAATTTGCGCCGGTTCAGGAAATGCTCGAGCTTTTCCTCGCCGAGCGTCACCCAGAAGGGGCTGCGGTCCTTACGGATCATCTCGACGGTAACGCGTTCGACAAAATCCGAATAGCTGCCCTCGGCGTGGAAGCCGACCTTGACGACACTTGTGCCGGACATGCTGATCCCGGTTTTGCGGAAGCAGCCGTCTTTATAGTCGTTGCTCACCCCGTCGTCGTCATAGAGCGTGTAGCGGCGCTCGCCGCCCGGGGCGAGAGTCAGGTGCAGGTCGGTCATGTGGTCGTTGGCCATGCTCATGAGCTGGTTGTCCGCCATGGGGATGACCGCGCCTTCGCGGATGAAGAGCGGGATGGTCTCAAGCGTGACAGGAACCTCGACGGTCCGGCCGCCCTCGTACTCGCGGAAGTTGTCGTTCCAGTCGTACCACTTGCAGCCCTTCGGGAGATAGACCTTTCGGGTTGTGGCGCCCGGCTCGATGACGTTGGCAACGAGAATGTCCCTGCCATAGAGAAACTCAAAGCTCTCGTCCCAGACCTGCTCGTCGTCCTGAAATTCATAGACCAGGGCCCGCATGATCGGAGCGCCGGTCTGACTGGCCTCGTACTCCGCAGAGTACAGGTAGGGCGCCAGACGGTAGCGCAGCAGAATCGCATCGCGGATGAGACCGGCGGAGTTCCGGTACATCCAGGGCTCGGTGACGGTGTTGTCGTTGCTGGCGGAGTGGATGGAGAAGCGGGGCTGGAACACGCCGTTCTGCACCCAGCGCACAAAGAGCTCCTCGTCCGGCGCGGGGCCTGCGAAGCCGCCGATGTCGGCACCCTCGTTGGGCTGGCCGGAGAGGCCCATGCCGGTGATGATGGGGATGTTGTACTTCAGACTCTTCCAGCTGGTATAGTTGTCGCCGCACCAGGTCTGGGCGTACTTCTGAATGCCGGAGCTTCCGCTGCGGCAAACGACATAGGGGCGGGCTTTCGCGTTGTGCTCCACGACGGCGTCTCCGCCGATCTTGCACATGATGGTGCACATCAGGGGCTTGAGCTGCCCGATGGTGCCGCCCTTGCCGTCAAAGTCCACGATGGCGTCCTTGTCCAGCAGGCTGTCATATTCACAGTTGTCGTCCCAGACGGAATCCGTTCCGACGTCGATGATGTTGTCCGTCAGGTACTTTTTCCAGGCTTCACGGGCGGAGGGCTTGGTGTAGTCCCAGAAGGCGCCGGGACCGCCCCACCAGCTGCCGACGGCATAGCTGTCCGGGTTCTTGCTGTCTCTGACGAAGACGCCCTTCGCATTGAACTCGTCAAACCAGGGGTGACTCAGCAGAATGCCGGGCTTGACATTCGGGACGTTCTGGGCGCCCTTCTCATTCATCGCCGCAAAGTATGCCCTCGGATCCTTAAAGCGCGTGGTGTTCCAGAGAAAGACACAGCGCTTGTTGTTGTAGCTTGTGTATCCGGAAGAGAGGTGGAAGCCATCGATGGGGAAGCCCTCCTCCTTGATGGTGTCGATGAACGAAAGCACCGCGTCGTCGCTGTCTTTCTCCAGCTCGGGATAATACATGCTGGAGCCCTGATAGCCGAGCGCGCGCTTCGGAAGCAGCGCAGGACGGCCGGTGAGCAGGGTGTAGTTGTTGACGATGCGCTTCAGCGTGTTTCCGCCCAGCAGGAAGAGGTCGATGTCTCCGCCGTCCGCCTGCCAGTAGGTATAGCGGGGCCAGTAGTTGCTCTTCTCCTTGCCCATGTTGAAAACAGACTCGTAGAAGTTGTGATAGAAGAGACCGACGGCTTTCTTCGTGTTCCGGTTCAGACGGATATAGAAGGGGATATGCTTGTAGAGCGTGTCCATGAGCTCCGCATCGTAGCCCATGGCGTCGGTGGCGCGCTCGCGAAGGAAGGATTTGTTCTTGTTGAGCAGCCCGGCCTTCTCGCCGAAGCCGTAGAAGCAGTCCTCTTCCTCCATGCGGCTGTAGTGACTGACACGCCGGTTGGAGTCAAGAATGAAGGGGCTGCCGGCGATGGAGCTGTAGAGTTCGGTGTCTTCGGCGTCATAGAGACGGATGCAGAGAGGATCCCTGTCCAGCTCCAGCCGGAGCGCGGCTGTCCTGAAGACAAAGGTCTTTTCCGTCTCGGTACAGTCCGGCTCCACCGGCTCCAGCCTGACGCGTTCACCGGCAAACAGCGGGTCGAGACGGTCCTCCCAGGCGGTGGCGGCGAGAACATAGGACTCTTCGGCGAATTCCTTATCAAAGGACGCACGGACGCGGATGATTTCGTCGGTCAGAAAACAGAGCTTGATATCGGCGTTGTCGGTATGAAACAGATATGCACCATGCAGCTTTTCCATACCGGTGATTTTCGAGCAAATGTCCATGAAGGAGCCTCCTCCGAATATAAAATGGCGGCGGCCCCGCCCGGGCCTGCGCAGAACACAGACACAGGCAGAGACCGCCGGGAAAAACTATCTTCAGCCGGTCCAGCCCATACCGGAGATCAGATGCGTCCAGTAGGGGAGACTGAGGGAAATCTGCGGGATGTAGGTGACCAGGAACAGCGCCACCACCATGGCAGCGAAGATCGGGACAATATACTTGGTGACGCCTTCGATCTTGACCTTCGCAACACCGCAGCCGACAAAGAGGCAGGAGCCCACCGGCGGTGTGACGGAACCGATGCCGAGGTTCGTGATGAGCATCAGACCGAAGTGTACGTCGCTCATGCCGATCTTGCGGGCGATCGGGAGGAAGATCGGGACAAAGATCAGAACGGCCGGGGTCAGATCGAGGAACATGCCCATGACCAGCAGGAAGACGTTCATGATCAGCAGAATGACATAGCGGTTATCGGAGACACCCATGATCATGCTGGAGATGGCGTCGGGGATCTTGGTTCTGGCCATGACGTAGGCCATGATGGAGGAGGCGGCGATCAGGAAGAGAATGGTGGCGGAGCTCTTCATGGTATCCGCGAGAAGATTGTAGAAGGTCTTGAAGTTCATCTCGCGATAGATGACCGCCAGAACGCCGCAGTAGAGGCACATGACGACGCCGGCCTCGGTAGCGGTGAAGATACCGGCCAGAATGCCGCCCATGACGATGATGACAGCCAGAAGGGAGGGGATCGCCTCCACCCAGATCTTCCATGCGGGATCGGGATCCTTGACTTCGGACTTCTTGTAGCCGAGGCGGACCGCCAGGATGATGGCCACAATGGCGACACAGAGACCGAGAATGGCACCGACGAAATAGCCGCCCATGAACAGCGCCGCGACCGAGACGCCGCCGGCCGTGATGGAGTAGAGAATCAGAGGACCGGAGGGAGGAATCAGAATGCCGGTCGGAGCCGAGCAGATGTTGACTGCGGCCGAGTAATTCGGGTCATAGCCCTCGTCCTTCTCCAGCGGGGAGAGGATGGAACCCATGGCGGAGGTGGCGGCGACCGAGGAACCGGAGACCGCACCGAAGAACATGTTGGCCAGAACGTTGGTCGCGGCGAGGTAGCCGGGGATGCCGCCGACCAGCAGGCGGGCCAGACGCACGAGTCGCTTGGCAATGCCGCCCTTGTTCATGATGTTGCCGCCCAGTGAGAAGAAGGGCAGAGCCAGCAGCGAGAAGCTGTCCAGACCCGAGAAGCACTTCTGGGCCGCGGTAAAGGCAAAGCCGTTCAGATCCGAACGCCCGCTGGCGCAGATGGCGATGACGGAGGCGATGCCGATGCCGGCGGAGATGGGGACGCCTGCCAGCAGCATGACGAAGAAGGAGACGAACAGGACAATCGTAGCAGTGACAACCATTATGCTTTCTTCTCTCCTTTCTTTTCCTTCCGCTCAGAGTACATCTGGGCATACTTGAGAATACGTGCCAGAACGATCAGCACGCCGCAGACGGGCTCGATCATATAGAGAGTCTTCATCGGAATATGCATGACGGAGGAGACGTTGGTTGCGGTGTTGGCCAGCTTGATTCCGCCGAAGATGAAGACATAGACGACAAAGAACAGGATGCACAGCTCAATAAAGATCTCAAGAATGACCTTGAAGGGCCCCTTCGCCTTGTCGGTGATCAGGGTCAGAGCGAGGTGCTCGTCGCGGTAGAAGCAATAGGCGGAGCCGATGAAACCGGCAATGATCAGAACATAGCGCAGCAGCTCATCGGTGAAGGTGGAGGGATTGCCGAGAATCCATCGGGTGAAGATCTGCCAGGTGCCGAAGACCAGCAGCGTCAGCATGGCGAGAGCCATCAGAAAGCGCATGACGGTATCCAGCACTTTTTCGATTTTTTTCAAGAATTACCATCTCCTGTCTCTTATTTGCATTTGTCTTGTTTGCGGTTTACCGCGTGAAGAGCGAAAAGACCTGCAGAGCTTAAAGAAGAGAGCGGCTCAGCACCGCCTGGGTGATCAGCCGCTCTCTGTTCCAGACAAACAGACTGTATGAGATTGTTGCAGACCGTCAGTACGATCAGCCGGCAGCCTGGATGCGCTCGACAAAGGCATAGGTGTCGGCGTCGTTTGCCTTCAGATTGTCATAGATGCCCTGGACGGCTTCCTGGAAGGCAGCCTTGTCGACATCGGTGACATACTCGACCTTGCCCTCGACCTGAGCCTTGACGTCCTCTTCGAACTGGGCCCAGAGCTCGCGGTAATTGGCAACCATGTCGGCAGCGGTGCTGCGCATGATCTCGCGCTGCTCGTCAGTCATGGAGTTCCAGATCTCAGCAGAGATGACAACGACGTCGGGGATCATGGTGTGCTCGTCGTAGCAGTAGTAGCTGGTCACGTCGGCGTGGTCACGCATGGCGGTGATGTTGTTCTCGGCACCGTCAATGACGCCCTGCTGCATGCCGGTGTAGATGTCGCCGTAGCCCATAACGGTGGCGGAGCCGCCGAAGGCGTTCATCATGTCAATGGCCATCTGGCTGTCCATGGTGCGGATCTTGAGTCCCTTCAGGTCGGAGGGGGTGCGGATCGGGGTCTTCGCAGTGTAGAAGCAGCGGGTGCCGGACTCGAGCCAGGCAAGGCCGATGAAGCCGTCGTCCTCAGTCAGTGCGTAGAGGTCCTGACCGATCTCGCCGTTCATGACATTGTAGAGGTGATCCTTGTCGTTGAAGACGTAGGGGACGGAGACGCAGTTCCAGGCAGGAGCAAAGTTGGACAGAGTGCCCGCAGAGACCTTGGTCATCTCAAGCTGACCGGCCTGAATCTGGGACACACAGTCGGCCTCGGAGCCGAGCGTGCCGCCGGGCATGACGTCG
>JAILFJ010000101.1 GCA_024697625.1 Oscillospiraceae bacterium | reverse complement strand
TGTTAAGTTTTCCAAAAAATGTTACTATCTTCATGTAGCAAGTTGCTGCTTGGCATTGTTTGGTTGGGGAACTTAACAATACACCAAAGCAAAACAATTTGCTACATTTATTTTTTATGGGATCAGTCGCTGACCGATTGCCATCGCGTTAGCGATTTGGTACAATGATTTTGATAAATCATATGGCTTAATCAGAGAGGATCATTGCCATGAATGACAGGATGAAAAAGATTTTGAAGATTTCCGCCTTTCTGCTGCCGCTGGCGCTTGGATCGGCCGGCCTGATCCGTACCGGAGAAGATGTTCTGGACGCGGCATTTTCCTCCGTTACCATGTATACCATGGGTTACGGAGAAGAGCCGGCGAACTGGATGGTGCAGCTCGCCAGGTGGGTGGCACCGGTCGCTACCTTAAGCGGTATCGCGTTGCTGTTTTTCACTGCAGCCAGGACGGTTTCTGCATGGATGAAGTATCTGTCGGGAAACTCTGTTGTGGTGTATGGAGAGGACCCGCTGCCTCAGAACCTGAAACGGGAATGTGAACTTCCGGTCACGGTTGGTATGGAAAAACTGCTTCCGGCACACCGGTATGTTCTTCTCTGGAATGAGGAGAAGAACATGGAATTCTACCGGGAATATCAGGAGAAGCTCAGAGGGAGACTGGTCTATATGCGATGCGATGCGCTGCAGTCTCAGATTTCTGCAGGGGCGAAACTGCATCTGTTCAGCGCAGAGGAGACCGGAGCGAGACTGTACTGGAAACAGGCGGGTATGTATTCTCTGTCCTGTACACGGAATCATGAGCTGAATATCGTCCTCATCGGTTTTGGAAAGCTGGGAGAAGAACTGCTTACATGGGGGTTGCAGAACAATGTTTTTCATCCGGATCAGAGAATCGCCTATCATATTTACGGAGATGCGGAGCACTTTCTCCTGCTGCACCACGAACTGGAGAATATCAGCGATTCTGTCATTCAGCATGATGAGACATGGGACCATGACCTGGAGAACTTACGGACTGCGGACAGGATCATCGTATGCGAGCAGGAACAGCAGGTGAAAACAGTGCAGGAGCTGGTGCTGGCCATACCGGGGAAGCAGCTCGATATTCTGACGGAAGAACCGGAGATTCTGAACATGATGGAAGAAAAAGATCGCTTTTCGGTGTTCAGATGGAGAAGCGAGGCGATGAAACCTCAGAATATATTTGATGAGCTGACACTGGAGCGGGCGAAGGCAATCAATCTTCGATACGCGCATCTCTATGATTCTGTCGAAGAGACAAAAGAAAATGCGGAAATCGAGTGGGAAAAACTGAACTGTTTTACACGCTACTCCAACATCAGTGCGGCGGATTATCATGAGATCCGTCAGCAGATGATGGAACAATGGGAAAATCAGGCACTGACGCCCGACCGGCTGGAACTGCTGTCAGAGCTGGAGCATATCCGCTGGTGCCGTTTCCATTATCTGAACAACTGGAGATATGGGCAGCTTCCGGATGGGGGCAGAAAAGACGGAGTCAGGCGGATCCATCGCGATCTGATCCCGTATGCTGAGCTTGATGAAGCAACAAAGGAAAAGGATCGTGAAAACATCCGGGTCATGCTGAAGATCAGATAAATATACAGAAGAGGAAGAGGGAAGATCATGAACGAGGAGCACAGAGAAGAGCTTATTGCACAGGCAGACTCCATATATCCGAGCAGGGTGAACATCACCATCTATGACCTGGATGCATTCCTGCAGGGAGGCACGCTGGCGGTGGGCGCATATCTGCATCTGGAAGACAACACAGGCAAGGTGCTGATCGCCACCATAGAAAACATCAGCGCTTCCGGAACGGAAGCGGAAGATCAGGGGGCGGGACGCGTTTACAGACTGGCCGGACAACCCCTCGGCATGCTGGTAAACGGACGTTTCGAACGCGGCAATACCGCAATTGCGTTTCCGGTTCAGAAAGTCGAGCTGGCCTCTCACGGGGAAATAAGAAAGATCTTTGAAGAGAGCGTATCTGACGGAGACGGGTTCTGCTTTGCACGGCTGGCTTCTGACGTAGATATCAGGGTGCCTCTGGACGGCAACCGGTTTTTCAACAAACACATTGCTATCGTCGGATCGACCGGCTCCGGAAAATCGTATACCGTGACCCGGATCCTCCAGACCGCGTGTCAGACCCGGGCGGGAAGAAACAACGCACATGTTGTGATCTTCGATATCCACTCTGAATATCGCGCGGCATTCCCGGACGCCAACTGCCTGGATATATCGAACCTTGCCCTGCCTTACTGGCTGATGAACAGCACGGAACTGCAGGAGTTCTTCCTCGATACCGAAGGAAATGACCATAACCAGCGCAACGTCTTCAAGGAAGGCGTAATCATGAGCAAGGCAAAACATTTCAAAGGCCCGGAAGAGCTGCGGAATAAGCTGACACTGGATACGCCGGTGTTCTTTGAGATCGAGGAAGTGCTGAACTATGCCATCGAAAAGAATGAGGAGATGGTGGCCGGGGCGCGAGGGGAGAAGGCAGGTCCTCTGAACGGGAAACTCTCGAATTTTATTGACCGGATGGAGACAAAACTGGGGGACAGGAGGCTGGCCTTCCTGCTGGGAGAGCGAGCAAGGAGGCAGAGCTTTGATGCGGTTCTGCGCCAGCTGATGGGTTATGGCACTGAACGGTCGAACGTGACCATCTTGGACGTCAGCGGCGTGCCGTTTGAGGTGCTCAGCATCACGGTCTCGCTGGTATCGCGGATCCTGTTTGAATACGGTTATTTCTATAAGCGCATCCGCTCGGCGTCAGGGGCTGAGATCCACAATGACGTTCCGGTTCTTCTGGTCTATGAAGAGGCACACAAGTATGTCCCGAACACCGGCTCCGTAAAATATCGCGCCGCACGGGAATCCATTGAGCGAATCGCCAAAGAGGGAAGAAAATACGGCGTCTCGCTGATGCTCGCCAGTCAGCGCCCGTCGGAAATCTCGGAAACCATCTTTTCGCAGTGCAATAATTTCGTGGCGATGCGCCTGACAAATCCGACGGACCAGAACTTCGTAAAGAGGCTGCTGCCGGATTCGATGGGCAGCGTGGTAGACAGCCTTCCAGCCCTGCGAACAGGAGAATGTCTCCTGACAGGAGAGGCGGTGCTCATGCCCTGCATCGTAAAGATCCAGAGCACGGACTGCCCGCCTGCGTCGAATGACATCCCATACTGGAGCCTGTGGCAGGAACCCTGGCATGAGCTGAACATCGACGCGATACGTGAACAGTGGATGGACCGATAAAAGAGTAGGGATCCTTCAAGAGAACTCAAGACAATGGATGAACAGATTGAAAAACGGAATAAACTGGCGGAGGAAGTGCTGCAGCTGTCGCGGAATACGCTGCTGGTGAACCTGCGCTTTCTGGACGCGGCGCTGAACGAGATGAACCCCGTGGCGGTGGAGAAGCTCAACCTCGCCACTGACGGAGATGTACTGGCCTATAACCCGGCCTATGTCCTGAAGCGCTATAGAGACGAGCGGGAAGAGATTACGCGCGCCTACCTGCATATGCTGTTTCACGGCATATTCCGGCATATGTTCGTACATACGCTGGTGGATCAGAATCTGTGGGGGCTTGCCTGTGACATTGCGGTGGAGTATGTGATTTCCGGCCTCGGCCTGAAGGCTGCGACGACGCAACGGGAAAGCCTGCAGAAGGCACATTACGCGGATCTGGAAAAGAAGGCGGGAAAGCTGACCGCGGAGAAGCTCTACCGTTACTTTCTGGATCACCCGCCGACGGACAGAGAACTGATTGATCTTCGCGCGGCTTTCCATGCGGACGACCACAGCATCTGGTACATGTCGGAGGCAGAAAAAGCGCTTCTCCTCGGAAAGCCGGTTTCCATCTCCGTTACCGAAGAGGCAGAATACGGAAACGGCCGGGGGGAAGGCGGCGAAGACGGGACAGAGGCCGCAGACGGCAGCGGTCCCGGCGAGGCTGCGATGACCGTCTCGGAGCTGGAGGAGAGATGGACGGAGCTCTCCAACCGGATTCAGATGGACATGGAGACCTTCTCAAAGATGCAGGGGGACAGGGCAGGCGGCCTGATGCAGAACCTGCGCGAGGTCAACCGCGAGAAGTATGACTATACGTCCTTCCTCAAGAAGTTTGCCGTACGCGGCGAGGTGATGCGGGTCAATGACGATGAGTTCGACTATATCTTCTACACCTACGGTCTGAAGCTCTATAAAAAGGTCCCGCTGATCGAACCGCTGGAATACAAGGAAGTCAAACGGATCCGGGAATTCGTGATCGCCATCGACACCTCCGGGTCCGTCTCCGGAGAACGGGTACAGTCCTTCATCCAGAAGACCTACAATGTCCTGAAGAGTACGGAGAGCTTCTTCAGTAAGATCAACCTTCACATCATCCAGTGCGACGCCACCATCCAGGAGGATGCAAAGATCACGAATCAGGAAGAATTCGACGAATACCTGAAAAACATGAAGATCCACGGCCTCGGCGGAACGGACTTCCGCCCGGTGTTCAGCTATGTGGACTGGCTGCAGGAGAAAAAGGAATTCGAAAACCTGAAGGGACTGATCTACTTTACCGACGGATTCGGAACCTTCCCGGCCCAGAAGCCGGAGTATGACACGGCCTTTGTCTTCGTGGATGACGGATGGAACAACTACGATGTGCCCCCCTGGGCCATCAAGCTGGTACTGCAGAAGGAAGAGATATAAACCTGAATTGAGTCCGGTGACGGATCATATTTCATTTGAGCTGACAAAGGAGTTGGGCTGGCAGACTGATGGCCGGACGATGAATAAAGTCAAAAACTTGAATTCAGAAGATAAAAGACTGAAATAAAAACCCAAAAACTGAAATTAAAACTGAAAATCAGGAGAAGAAACTAAAATTTATCAATCAAAAACTTAAATTTTCACTTGACAAATTCAGAAAACTTAAATAACATCTAAAATGAAAAGGAGGTGTAACTGCGATGACAAAAGATGAGCTGATCGAAATATTGAAAGATATACAGGTTAACAGATGCGAGACTCAGACTCTGGAATTAAAAGCGGCTGAGTCCGGATGTCCCAAGAGACTGTATGACACGCTCTCCAGCTTTTCAAACCAGGACGACGGAGGCATCATTGTATTTGGGGTGGATGAAGAAGACAACTTCCGCGAGTGCGGGGTATATGATCCGCAGGATCTTCAGAAAAAGATCAATGAGCAGTGCCTGCAGATGGAACCGCCCATAAGGCCTCTCTGCAGCGTGGCGGAGAAAGACGGGAAGTTCTTTGTCTCGGCAGAAATTCCGGGGATTGATCTGGCCGAAAGACCTTGCTTCTATCAGGGGCGTGGAAGATTGAAGGGTTCCTATGTGCGTGTTGGCGACAGCGATGAACCCATGACGGAATACGAGATATACAGTTATGAAGTCTTTCGGAAAAAGTACCAGGACGATGTCAGACCGGTGCCGAGAGCCTCAATGGCGGTGCTTGACAAAGACTTACTGGAAGATTATGTCAGCAGGCTGAAACGGGACAAACAGAATCTGAGTGCCATGCCGGATGAAACGATCTACCGGCTTATGAGCATCACGAGAGACAACTGTGTCACCCTGAGCTCTGTAATGCTCTTCTGCAGATACCCGCAAGCCTTCTTTCCACAGCTGTGCATTACAGCGGTTGCGCTCCCGGGGGAGGAGATAGGCGAACTTGGGACTTCAGGAGAGCGCTTTCTCGATAACGAGAGAATAGAGGGAAATATTCCGGAAATGCTGGAGCGGGCAATCGCGTTTGTCCGAAAAAACATGAGGACTAAGACGATTATCAATCCTGATACCGGGAAAAGAGAGGACCGGACAGATTATCCGATTCCTGCCGTCCGGGAAGCAATCCTGAATACGCTGGCTCACCGGGACTACAGCGTTCATACGGAAGAAATGCCGATCCAGATTCTTATGTATCCGGACCGTTTGGAAATACGGAACCCGGGAGGAATCTATGGCAGACTCAGAATAGACCAACTCGGGAAAATGCAGCCCGATACAAGAAATCCCGTTCTGGTAACCGCTTTGGAAGTGCTGGACCTGGCAGAAAACAGATACTCGGGAATACCGACGATCCGCAGAGCCATGGAGGATTATGGCCTGAGAGAGCCTGTTTTTTCGGATGAGAGAGGGACGTTTACAGTAACGCTGTATAATACAGCAGATGCCGGACGGCATGCCGACTGCAGTAAGCTCTCAGCCAGGGAAGAGGACCTCCTCGCGTTCCTGGCGGTGCCCCGCACCAGAAAGGAAATCGCAGAACACCTCGGAATAGGAACGATCTCATATGCAATGCAGGCTTATATCAACCCAATGCTTGAAGAAGGGCTTGTAGAATACACGATACCGGGAAAGCCGAAAAGTCAGAAACAGAGATTTGTGCAATGCAGTAGATGAGATTGAGAAATTCAATTGAAAGATAATACTGCGGGCGGGACCGGCTGAATGCAGGGAGAATAAAAAACATGGCAGAGACAGCAAAAACGGTGACCTGTACGGAAGTGGAGTTTAAGCCGGGGGCACATCTCTGGCTCGGAAATCAGGGAACGCTGTGGCGGGTGCTGGAGGTGGACCGGGAGACGGAGACGGCACTGCTGATCGCGGAAAAGCCGGTCTGTGAGAGACGCTATCATGAGATTTTGACAGATATCACATGGGAAGAGTGTGATCTCCGCGAGTGGCTGAACGGAGAATACTATGAAAAGACCTTCTCCAAGGAAGAGAAGGAGGCAATCCTGGAATGCGAGCTGAAGAACCAGGACAATCCAAACTACGGTATCAAAGGCGGAAACGACACCAGGGATAGAATCTTCCTTCTCAGCATCGAAGAAGCGGAGAAGTACTTTAAAGATAATAAAGACCGGGCTGCGGGCACATGGTGTTGGCTCCGGTCGCCGGGCGGCAACGGCAGATACGCCGCGCTCGTCAACGACGACGGCCGCGTCGGCGACCGCGGCCTCATCGTGAACGTCAGTTTCGGTGTTCGCCCCGCTTTGAAAATCAATCTGAAATCTAATATCTTCCAATCTATAATCTCTTCTCAATCCTCAGAATCTATCATCATAAAAGTCCCTGAAATATATGTCAGGGATGGGATAGCAACTGACGTATTGCCATATATAAAAGAAGTTGAGATCCCGATGGGCGTCACAAGCGTCGGAGAGAGCGTGTTCTCAGGCTGTAGCGGGCTCATGAGTATCACGATACCGGAGAGTGTTTCGAGCATCGGCGAGAGCGCATTCTCAGGATGCAGCGGGCTCACGAGCGTGACGATCCCGATGGGTGTCACGAGCATCGGCGAGAGCGCGTTCTCAGGATGCAGCGGGCTCACGAGCGTGACGATCCCGATGGGTGTCACGAGCATCGGCGAGAGCGCGTTCTCAGGCTGTAGCGGGCTCATGAGTATCACGATCCCGACGGGTGTCACGAGTATCGGCGAGAGCGCATTTTCAGAATGCAGCAGCCTCACGAGCGTGACGATCCCGGAGGGAATCGTAGAGCTGAGTGAAAGCTGTTTTGCGTTTGCATGGAATCTGACAGGAATACAGCTGCCGTTATCCCTGAAAAAAATCGGGAAAGAAGCCTTTGCAGGATGCTCCAACCTGGAAAACGTCACAGGAGTGAACGAGGCGATCACTTACGGGAAAGACGTGTTCCGAGGATGCGGGAAGCTGAAGTACACCCCGGAGATGTTCCGCAACACGGGAAAGCTCTGTGACTCCTTTGCCGAGCATCTGGATAGCTGTGGAGCGGAGGAACTCGCCTGGGTCCTGATGTATCAGAAAGGCGCCGTATGGAACCGCGGCCTGTCCGGACAGATCACCAGGGAAAATGCGCCTGCTGTTGCGGATGCGCTGCTTGGACTGACAGGAAAAGAGAAAATCAAGGCACAGGAAACCGTCTATCGCTTTATCCTTGCGACCGCAACAGTAATCGGGAGAGAGCGGAAAGAGAAGCTCCTGGCTCTTCTGAAGAAGGGAAAGACCATGAAGTTCCCCGAGGACCTGCTGGTCTGCAGGGAAGATCTGTTTTCAGATGAAATCCGCCCCGTGATGGCAAAACAAGCCTTTGAGATCTCTGATGCGATCTTGAAGCAAAAAGTCGATGCCATGTCCGGACTGCCGTCCTTCTCTCATGTCCTGGCGGCAGCCGGAGACTATGCCGGAATGTACTCACAGGGATATGTTGACCCCAAGGAATATAAAAAGGGCATCTTGAATTCCTATACCAAAATGGAAGATGCAGACCGTCTTGCGGCAGCCCTGAATCACGAAGCATTGATGGCTGCCCTGACGGAATGGCAAAAGATCGACGGTCCCGAGTGGTATGCCCCCTATGCGGCATTTGCAAACGACGAAGAACTCACAGCGCTGATTGCGGAAATGAAAGCCTGGGAAAAGGACAAGAAGCTGAAGGAGCAGATCATCCGGGTCCGTGGAGCGATCCTGCTGAACGATACCGTGACGGCCATGCGCTATGCCGACTCTCTCGGCCTGCTGGAGCGCTATGCGGAGATGCGCGGGACAGACGCGGACAGCATCCGGGACAACATCATCAGCGACTTCGGCTTGGATGAAAACGGAAAGAAGACTTGGACCCTGGGCGGGAAAGAGATCACCTCCACGCTGAAGGAAGACCTGAGCCTGACCCTGTCGGACGAGAGCGGAAAAATCCTGAAGTCCGTCCCCAAGAAGGGGGCGGAGCCGGAGGAGTATGACGCGGTGAGCAAAGCGTTCTCCGCCATGAAGAAAGATATCCGATCTACGGCAAAGACGCGAAACGACAAGATCTTCGCGGACTTTCTGAGCGGACGCAGCCGGCCGGGAAAGGACTGGAAGAAGGCCTATCTGAAGAACCCGGTGCTGCGGACTCTGGCAAAGCTGATCGTCTGGGAGCAGGAGGGCTATACCTTCATCCTGAATGCCTCCGGAGCGGCACGGGATGTAGACGGAAATACATACACTGTGACGGATGAGCCGGTCAGAGTGGCACACCCGATGGAGATGACACCGGAGACCACGGAGGCCTGGCAGCAGTACTTCACATCCCACGGCCTGAAGCAGCCGTTTGAGCAGGTCTGGGAGCCGGTGGCGGATGCAGCGCTGGTGAAGCCGGGACGCTATGACGGCTGTACAATCCCACTGTACATGCTGATGAACAAGGAGAAGCACGGCATCATCATGGAGGGACAGAGCCGGATCACGCTCGCCGGCTGCTCCGCCGGACTGAGACTGGTGGAAGGGCACCACGACTGGGTCAACAATAACTTTGAGGTGACAAACTTCCGCTTCGGCGAATTCACCCGCCAGGTGAACCACATCGTGGTGCATCTGGACAAGGGAACGGTCGCCGGGCGGATCAAGAAGGACGATATCTCTGCTGCTCAGTGGTTTGACCGCTTCACACTGGCGCAGATCACGGAGTTCATCCGGCTGGCCCAGGAGAACAGCGCGGTGAACGTGCTGGCCCAGCTGATGGAGTACAAGAACGAGCACTTCGCGGACTTCGACCCGATGGACGAGTTCACGCTGGAGTGGGCATGAATAAACAGCCGGATTTGACACGTTACCTGCATGGAAACCGGAGTGGCTGAATTGAAAAACTTAGTTCTAGTCCCCGACATGGCTACTGGAAGTAAGTTTTGCAAACTTTTCCCCCGCACTTACTCTTGCAAAGATGGCTGCAGGAGATTGAAAGCCGTCTTTACATCATATACAATACAATCACTT
>JAILFJ010000100.1 GCA_024697625.1 Oscillospiraceae bacterium | reverse complement strand
GAACACGAGGATGCCGAGCAGGCAGATAATTGCCGCGACGATCGGCAAAAAGACACGGAAGGACGCCATCGCGAGCACAGGCATCAGCACCAGCAGGATTTCCTCACCGGCATAGCTGACGGAGGAGATCGCGTCGCTCGCGAAAATGGGGATCCCCCAGAGGACGTTGAATTTCTCTTCGCTCAGCTCGGTATCCTCCAGACGCCTGCCCAGGAAGAATGCCATCAGCTTTTCTTTCACAGCAAACCCACCTTTCATCAGTCTCTTATCTCCTCCGAAGCGGAGGGCTCTCCTTCCCGGATCAGCCGCCGGATGCGCACGGCAGGAGCTTCGTCAGCCAGCGAGAGCGGGATTCTCTCGACCTCGACGTCGGTGTCTTCCTCCGTATACCATTCCTCGCGGAGTCCGGCCAGGTCCTGCAGAAGATTGTGCATGCGCAGGGCCCAGAGCTCCCGGATGCTGAACTCCTCGGAGCCGTCTGCGCGCCTGCGGAGGATACAGTAGTGGAAGGTGCCGGGGGCGGACTCTTCGCTGAGGTAATGCCTCCTCCTGCTGAGCGGCGCGATGCCCTGCCTCTCCATATCCTGGAAGGCGTCCCGCAGATAGCGGGTCAGGGGACGGCTGTAGCGGTACCCGAGATCCAGCTGCAGGCGGAAGACAAAGTCGGTTCCGAAGGTCTCGACCCGATAGTTCTGCAGGTTGGGCTCGCTGACGGTATTGACGGTGACAAACCAGTAGGCCTGCGCCCGCTTCGGCCCCCGGTCCAGGATGAAATAGAGGATGGCCTGATCCACGGTCTCCGTCTCCGGGCCGCTGTCTAGGTACACCAGGTTGTCCGCAAGCCTCCCGTAATCCGTATCGTCGCGCAGCTTACGCAGCTGGGGGAGATAGTCCCGCAGCGGCAGGCGGGTGCTGAAGCGCCTCTCAATCCCGTCCGCGCGGTTCCACGAGAGCATGGCCGCAAGCAGCAGGAGCGTGAACAGGAGCGTCAGCACCTCGCCGGTCAGGAGATTCTGGAGTCTCGCGAACAGAAAGCAGGCCTCGATCACGCCGAAGAGGATCACCAGCAGGCGGAGCGGACGGGAAGGCCGCACGGCGCGGTAGTACACAGAGAGCAGGACGCTGGCCGTCAGCATGGCCACCGCGATGGTCAGCCCGTAGGCGGAGGCCATGCGCTGTCCGCTGCGGAAGAGCAGGACCGCCGCGCAGCTGCACAGCCACATCAGGAAGTTGACGGCGGGGATGTATTCGCAGCGGATGGAGTCGGAGGGATAGCGGATCTCCAGCGGGGGCAGAAGATTCAGCCGGATCGCTTCCGAGACGAGCGTAAAGGAGCCGTTGATCACGGTCTGTGAAGCCGACCACGCCGCAGCCAGCGCCAGCAGGAAGGCCGGGAGCCGGAGGACGGAGGGCAGCATCCGGAAGAAGGGGTCTGCCGCATCTGCGAGCTCCGCTCCGGCACCGAGCTGCCCGATCAGCCATGCTCCCTGTCCAAGGTAGCTCAGGCAGAGGCAGAGCAGCACAAAAGGCCAGGCGCGGGTGATGGCCTTCCTTCCGGCGAAGTCCAGGTTGGCATAGAGGATCTCGGTGCCCGTGACGGAGAGAAAGACGGGCCCCAGCACCGCAAAGCGCATGGGATTGTCGGCACTGAAAAGAAACCGCAGACCGAGTCGCGGGTCGAAGGCCCGCAGGACCGCGGCGGAACCGATCAGCTGCACGGCCCCGGCCGCCCCGATCAGGAGCAGCCAGAGGAGCATGACCGGACCGAAAACCCTTCCGGCCCGCCGGTTGCCGAATCCCTGAACCAGAAACAGCAGCGACAGGAGGATGAGCACGGAAGCCACGGCGGCGCGGGTACCGAGCCCTGAGAAGGAGGCGGGAAGCAGCGACCGGCCGCCCTCGACGGCGGCGGTCAGTGTCAGCGCCGGTGTCAGAAACGAATCCGCCAGCAGGGCGGCACCGCCCAGCGCCGCCGGAAGAAGAAGCCGGTGGCCGTGTTCGCGCACCAGCGCGTACAGGGCAAAGTGCCCGCCTTCACCCCGGTTGTCTGCCCGGAGCAGCAGCAGAACGCCCTTGACCGTCACCAGCAGCAGAAGAGACCAGAGAATCAGGGACAGGGAACCCAGCACCAGCGCCTCGCTGAGCGCCTCCGGGCCTCCGCTCTCCGAGACAACGTACTTCAGCACATACAGAGGTGAGGTGGCGATGTCGCCGTAGATCATGCCGAGGGCGGCCAGGAGGAAGCCGGAACGAAACTTTTTATCGGATTTCACAGGACTTCCTCCTTCCGTCAGTCAGTCGATCTTCAGCATGCGGTAACCGACACCGATATGGGTCTGGATGTAGGCGGGGGACTCCGGCGCGGCCTCGAGCTTTTTCCGAAGGGTTGCCATGAAGACGCGCAGGGTGGCGATGTTGTTCTCCCAGCCCACGCCCCAGATCTTCTGGGTGATGTACTTGTGAGTCAGGACCTTGCCCACGTTCTGGGCCAGGAGACAGAGCAGGCGGTATTCGATGGGGGTCAGCTTCAGCTCCTGTCCCGCAAGACTGGCGAAGCCGGCCGCGTAGTCGATGAACAGCTCGCCGTTTCGGAAGACGGCCTCCGTGTTCCCGGCGGCGAGATGGGTCAGGCGCCGCTGCGTCGAGCGCAGGCGCGCCAGCAGCTCGGCAACCGAGAAGGGTTTGGTCAGATAGTCGTCCGCACCGGCGTCCAGCGCGCCGATCTTGTCCGTATCCTCGTCACGGGCACTGATGACAATGATCGGCGTCTCGGTCCAGAGCCGGACCTTCTCGATCACCTCGACGCCGTCCCCGTCCGGAAGTCCGAGATCCAGCAGGATGATATCCGGATTCTGCGAGGCCGCGAGCTGCACGGCCTCCGCTGCCTTCGTGGCCGAGATCACCGTATAGTCCTCGGCGGAGAGGGAGGCCGTGATCAGGTGGCGGACAGGCGCGTCGTCCTCCACGACCATGATCTTCCATTTATCCATGTTCTTCGACCTCCTCCAGGGGGAGTGTAAAGGAAAAGACGGCGCCGTGAGGGCTGTTGTCCTCCGCCCATATCCTGCCGCCGTGGGCATCCACAATCGCCCGGCACAGGGCCAGCCCCAGCCCCAGGCTCTTCCGCCCGGCGGAGGCGAGGCTGTCTCCGACGTAGAACATCTCGAAGATCTTTTCCTTTTCCTCCGGCGAGATGCCGGGGCCGTCATCCGCGACGGAGAGGACCGCCCGGCCGTCCCGGCGCTCTGCAGACAGCCGGACCGTGGAGCCGGGAGGGGTGTACTTCAGCGCGTTGCCGATCAGATTGACGAGCACCTGGACGATCAGCCGGGAGTCGGCCCGCACCATCAGCAGCTCCTGGAGCGGCTCCGTGATCACGGTATGCCCGCTGTCAGCGTGGATATGGGCGACGGCCTCCGCAAAGAGATCCTCGATCAGCTCGCCGGACAGATGCAGGTTCGCCCCGTCCACCTCCAGCCGTGTGCTGGCCAGGAGATTTTCGACCAGATCAGTCAGCCACAGCGAATCCTCGTAGATGTCCGCGTACAGACGGTGCCGGGTTTCCTCGGAGTAGCGCGCTTCGTTGGCCATCAGCGCACCCGCGTTGCCGGAGATGGACATGAGCGGGGTCCGCAGATCGTGCGAGACGCTGCGAAGGAGATTGGCGCGGAGACGCTCGTTCTCGGCCAGGACGGCCGCCGCCTCCTTCTCCCGCGCGTTCTTCTCGTTTTCAAGTGCAAGAGCGCATTCGCCCAGGACAGAGACCAGGGTGCTCTGGGCGGTGAGCTCGGGAGGCGGGTCGGGCTCAGCAAGGCGCAGAACGGCGTAGAGCTTCTCCTGGACATGGATCGGATAGCATCCGTTTTCCCCCTGCGTATGCAGAAGCCCGTCGGCCGTAAAAGCAGGGGTGTCCGGCAGAGCCGGAGGGTCCTCCGGGACAGCGCAGCGGCAGATCAGGCTGCCGCCGCTCACCTCGTACAGAACAACGCCGCGGCCCAGGAGCTTTGCGCTCTGCTCGGCGCAGACCCGAAGAATCTCTTCCCGGCTCTCGGCCTTGGCCAGAAGCTGATCCGTATCGGAGATGATCTGGGCACGGAAGGAAGTCCGCGCAGCCTGAAAGGCGGTCTGCTTCAGCCGGTTTGCAAGGGTCCCCGCGATCACCGCCGTCAGGAACATGACCAGAAAGCTGACGGGATATCCGGACTCGTACACGGCCAGCGAGTAGCGGGGCTGCACAAAGAAGAAGTTGAAGAGAAACAGCGAGGCCACCGAGGCCACCATGCTGTACGCGCGGTGTGAGGTGATCACGGCGACGATCAGCACACCCAGCAGATAGACCATCATGATACTGGAGCCCGACAACTCGAATCCGAACAGAAGCATCCCCAGCAGGGTCGCTGCCGTGAGCATGAGCAGCGTGACCGCGGTATCCATACCGATCCTGCGCCGGCTGATGACCTCCCGCCTGGGCGGATAGTACAGGCTCCGCTTCCGATCCGGGATCACGTGGATCTCGGCGTCGGGCAGATATTCCGCTAGTCGGTCCGGCAGGCTGGCCTGGGAGGGGAGCAGCGACAGCCTGAAGTCACTCTGCCCCAGCACGATGGTCTGTATCCCGGACAGTCGAGCGTATTCCGCAACCTGAAAGGCGACGTCGTCCCCGCTGACGGTCTGGATTCTGGCCCCGAGTTCTTCGGCGGTCTGGATGTTTTCCTGCAGCCTGCGCCGGTCCGCGCCGGACAGACGGGACAGCTGCGGGGTCTCGACGTAGAGCGCGGTCAGCTCGGCATGCCCTCCGGCCATGGCTGCCGCCGCCCGCAGGATCTTCGGGTTGGACGGAGACGGCGATAAGCAGGCAAGTATACGTTCCACAGGATGATTCCTCCTTCGCGTTTTGAGGGGACGCCGGGCGGTCCGGCCTCTCCCCGGGATCGTTGTTGCCAGTATACCGCAGCCTGCCGCCAAAAGACAGACAGAGTTGATGATCGGGAGAAATTTGCCTCCCCTGTGCGCTGTGAACTCATTACGTGTGATTCCATTATGACAGAACGGCAATAAAAAAGAGCTTAAGTTCTTCGCCGCCCGCATTAAGATTCTGTAAAGAGCAAAAAAAGACCGGGCCCCGGGACAGCCGTAAAGCTGCTCCGAAACCCGATCCGACAGACGGACCGTCATGCGGTATGATGGTATGCGGTGATCTGATGCGACAGAAATATGGACCAGGGCACCGATGAATAAGCAGTCTGAACTACCCCCGCCGGTTCAGCTGCTCGATGGTCTTCTCATTCCACTGACCGATCCGCTTTAGCTCTTTCTCTTTGTTCCAGATGAAGCTCGTTCTCATCTCCGTGCCCTCCCGGATGTGGACAAAGTTCTCCCAGTGCTTGGCGAAGATCGGGATGGAGGGAAGAAGAAGGATTACCGTACAGAGCAGCAGACCTGTCTGCCAGTAGTAGCAGGCTGGGAACACGACGGACATGGTCGGCGCCACCAGGCAGACATAGCGCGTTGCAAAGGCGATCACAATTGCGACAGCCAGAAGGAGGATGAACCACTGCCAGCGCCAGGCGAGGACCATGCCTCCCAGGCTTGCCAGTCCCTTTCCGCCCCTGAATGCCAGAAGGACAGGGTACATGTGCCCGATGACGCAGGCTGTGCCGGCCAGGGGCCCCGCGACAGTCATGCCGGGAAACAGAAGCTGGCAGAGCTTCCAGGCGGCGAAGGCCTTCAGAATGTCGGCTGCGGCAGTAATGAAAAAGGCGTACTTCCCGACCAGAATGAAGACATTCGTCGCGCCGACATTGCCGGAGCCTTCTTCCCGGATATCATAGCCCTTTGTTTTCCCGAACAGGAAAGCGGGGCTGAAATTGCCGAACAGATAGCCGATCAGGATACAGGCTAGTCCTTTCAGTATGATCACAGATGATTCATCCCTTTCTCCAGGTGCTTATTTTTTTACTTCTCAATCACTCCAGAATCGTATTGTCATTCGGTCACTGACCCAGCCGGTCAATGGCCCTGAAGGTATGCATCATGTAGGAGAAGCGTCTCCAAAAGCCCTCGGCTCCCTCGATGAAATAGTGCTCCGTCGCGATCCGGCAGCCGTCCGCAGCCGGTATAATGTACACCGTCTGAAGCTGTTCAGGCATGAAACCGCCGCCCTTGACCTCGGATGCGTCGATGCGTATGCAGCGGCCCGCGCGGTCAAGCACAAACTCGCTTCTGCTGATTTCATATTCCTCTGAGAGAGCGGCACCGATGGCTGCGGAGACGGTATCGGCGTCCTCCAGGCTGTACGTCACCTCAAGATAGTTCTCGGGGGTATTGGCATCGTCCCAGACCGAGATGAAGCAGTCCCGGGCCGATTCGCTGCGCCGTACAAAGGACTCGTAGTCGTAGTCCATCTCAAATCCGACCGTGTCGTTTCTGACATGCTCGTATCGGACGGTCTCCTCCATACCCTCGAGGATGATGGTGTCTTCAAAACGCTCGCCGTTCTGCCTCCCGGTTTCCAACTGTATGACAGGCGTTTCAGCAGACGCGGCAGGGCTGACAGGCGCAGTGGGGGAGGGAACGGAGACAGGTTCGGCTGGCCCGACCGCGGTGCCGCTCCGTCCGCAGGCGCTGAGCAGCGTCAGCATCAGCGACACCGATATGAGCGCTGCAGTGGCTGCAGGAACAGTATTTTTCTTCATTTCAGGACTCCTTGGATCTTAACTTGGTATGTGGAATCGGTCCGTCTGCCGCTGCGTTTCGGGCGGCGTACCGTGCTCCGCGCAGCAGCAGGACAGGGGCCATCATAACATAAATATCCGCAATCTTCAATTCCCAACTGCTGCGGACCTTTGACTGACGCTGAATTCTGGGTCATCCTGGAATCTGCTCCTGCGGAGGCGGTGGGCTCTGGAACTTGCTTTTGCAAACTGGAACTTCGGATTGCAATTGAGCGCGTTCTATAGCGATTTTCTTTTTGTGATAGATTTATGTAAAAAATACTTGACATTATGATTGCTATATGATATATTCTGTCCAGATCAAAAACAGGAGACAGAAAGGAAGTATCACAGTATGGAAACCACAGCAAAGTATCAGCTCGGACGTTCGGCGGCCCTCGCCGTCGGCGTACTCGTCGGCCTGGTGATCGCGGTCATTCTGCTGCGTTATATGAACCGGGACCACAAAGTGAGAACCGAATATGACGAGATGCAGAAGATCATCCGGAACCAGGGGTATATGTATGCCTTCTACACGGTGCTCGTACTCGAAGCGCTGATGTGCCTGATCCCCTCCGCTTTCCGGATTCCGGCTGAGCCGATCGTCATCCATTTTATTCCGATTTTCTTCGGGATCCTCGTACAGGCCTCATACTGCATCTGGAAGGGCGCCTATGTCGGGCTGAATACCAATATGAAGCGCTATCTGATCGTCGCCGTCATCGCCTCGGCCATCAATTTTCTCAGCTTCTTCATGGCATGGAAGAGCGGCAGCCTGATCGAAGACGGTGCGCTGCAGGCTCCGTTTGTGAACCTTCTGTGTGCGGTGATGTTCGCGGTGCTGGGCATTGTCGGGCTGCTGCGGATGTCGGCGGACCGCAGGGAGACGGAAGAATGAAAAATCTGAGGCTGAAAGCGGCCAGAGCCGGGAAGGATCTCTCCCAGGACGACCTGGCAAAACTGACGGGGGTCTCCCGTCAGACGATCAGCGCCATCGAAAAAGGCGATTACAACCCGACCATCAATCTTTGCATCGCCATCTGCAGGGTTCTCGGAAAAACGCTGGACGAGCTGTTCTGGCCGGAAGAAAATACCTGATTACCGCAGAAAGCTGCGGCAAAACAGAGAGCCGGCCTTCGGTCCTGATCACTGTAGTCAGGACCGAAGGCCGGCTCATATTTCCTTCTGCACGGAGATGCAGGGCGTCCGGTACGGTCAGCTGCCGCGTCCGGAGGCCGGCCCCTCTGCTGGAGATTTAAGGCTTTTCTCCGGTCACCTGATACATTCTGTCATCAGAGATTACGGTCGTCACGGACAGATACTGCTGAAAGATCGACGCCAGGTTCTCCGCGCTCATGAGGCCGTTTGAGACGTGGCTTGCCGTGCCGTGATGGTGGGCGTCGATCTTCTCGCGGCTCATACCGTGGGCTACCGTCAGCGTACCGCCGGGCCTGAGCAGACCGGCCAGCGTCCGGATCAGACGCTCCGGGTCCGGAAAGTGCGGGAAGGCATTGTAGACCACGACGCAATCAAAGGGATGGTCGAAGACCGCCGTCTCCACGTCATCGCAGAGAACCGTGATATGATCCTGCGGGAATTTGGACCTTGCAATTGCAGCCATCTTCGGGGAGATGTCAATCCCTGTGAGGGATGCCACGTTCCGCTTCAGATAATCCGGGAACAGCACACCAGTACCGCAGGCCACGTCCAGAACGTCTTTGCCGGCGGTAACTCCGGCGTGATCCAGTATCGTGCTGATGATCTCGTCGCTGCGCACCGTTTCCGCATCCCAGCCGGGAGCCAGACGGTCGAAGAACTCGATGACTTCCTTTGTCTCGATCATGGGTTTATCCGAAGAAGGTCGCGGTGTCGATCTGCTGATACCCGCCGAAGCTGGAGGGCGCAGCCGCGATCTGTTCGGCCAGATCCATACCATAGAAGGCCTGCGTGACCTCGTTGGTCTTGGCGGTCATGTCGATGTCCTGGAAAAGCTCGGGATACACTGCTTTGGCGATGAACCAGGTGTTGGTCAGAGCAATCTCATAGTTCGTATAGTAGGCGTTGTAGGCCATTTCAAGATAGACCTGACCGTCCTGCCATGCCTTGCAGGTGTCGAACAGATCGGGGGTCTCAGCGTAGAGGGGTTTGATGTTCTTCACCGCTGCGGCGTCCATGATCATGATATCCATGTCCTCGCCCAGGGCGACGAATTTCTCTTCCTCAATGGCCTGAATACCGGGGGCCGCGAGATCGGTTACGGCGTTTTTCACATTGGCAACCTGGAAGGAGATGTAGTTCTGGGCGGTCATGAGATGGTTGGTCGTACCCCAGTTGCCGAGGCCGCAGATGTAGACGGAGGGTTTGTCCGCGTCAGGGATCTCGGCGGTACGGCGGCTGATCTCCGCACGCTCGGATTCGATGAAGGAGATGAGGGCCTCCGCCTTCTCTTCGTTCTGGAAGATGGTACCCAGCATGCGCATGGTGCCGAAGAAACTCTCGTCGAAGACGCCGCCGGGGCCGGCCTTCAGGGTGACGACGGGAACTCCCAACTGCTCCTGAAGCGCATCTTCCTTCTCTACGTCCTCGTACTCGGAGATGACGATATCGGGATTGCAGGCGAGGATCTTTTCGGCCTCGGCAGTCTGGGCCTGGGGACCGCCGACGCCGCAGGAGGGCAGAGCCGTGAAGCTCTCGCCGTAGGCCAGCATGTAGGGTCTGGCCACAGAATCGAACATTTTGGGCCGCTCGGCAAGGGAGGTGTTGTCGATATCCTCCACGCCGCAGAGCAGGCTCACGTCTCCGATATAGCTGTACATGCGCAGGGCGCCGGCGCCGATGCAGACCACGCGCCGGTAGCTGCCGGGCGCTACGGTGACCTCGCGGCCGATCATGTCTGTGACGGTTACCTCATCTTCCGCATACGCTGTGCCGCCGAAGACGCACAGACTGAACAGCATGGTCAGTGTCAGAATCAGGATCATTGCTCTTTTCATGTTCTTTGACCTCCGTTTATAATAATTTTTATGGGTATCGGCTTTAATCAGCCGACCACAAGAAACTGTATTGTGTCCTGAAAATTAGACAGCAAAAGTAGTAGAATAGAAGCATCAAAGAGAACGGAGATGCTTCAAGATGGCAAAAGCAACACCAATT
>JAILFJ010000043.1 GCA_024697625.1 Oscillospiraceae bacterium | reverse complement strand
GAAGGAAATTGGTGTTGCTTTTGCCATCTTGAAGCATCTCCGTTCTCTTTGATGCTTCTATTCTACTACTTTTGCTGTCTAATTTTCAGGACACAATACAGTTTCTTGTGGTCGGCTGATTAAAGCCGATACCCATATTTTTTTATTTTGTATTGTCTGATGTGCCGTCGTCCTCCGCGGCGCTGTCCTCCGCGGGAAGGGCTTTTTTTTCCTCCAGCCAGGCCCTGTGGAGCAGAGTCCCTCCGTAAGCCACCACAGCCAGCCCCGCCAGCGCCATGACCGCCGCCAGAATGACTGTCGTCGTCATGGACATCTCGCTGATTCCTTTCAAGGTGTTCTGCACCATCTGGTAAGCCATGTAGACAAGATAGCCGCCGAGGATCACCATCAGCGCTCCGTGGGTGCGGGCCGCGGGAGTGACGGGTGCAAAGAACAGTTCTTTCAGTCTGTTCATGGATCCGGCCTATCCGATCAGCGCGGGGAAGACGCTCTTCAGCGCGGGATAGATCTCCCTGTACCGGCGGTAGCGGTCCTCATAGAGCGCCGTGAGCTCCGGATCCGGCTTCTCGACCGCAGTCACGCGGACGAACTTCTCAGCAATGGTCCGCACGTCCGGGTACTCGCCGCAGGCCACCATCGCGAGCATGGCTCCGCCGTAGCCGGGTCCCTCCTCGGCGGCGATGGACTCGATCTCGATGCCGAGGATGTTGGCGAACATCGTCCGCCAGAGCGGGCTCTTCGCTCCGCCGCCGCAGATGCGGCTCCTGCGGATGTCGATGCCGAGGCTCTTCGCCACTTCCAGCGAATCCCGGATGGCAAAGGCGACGCCCTCAAGGACCGCCTGAGTCAGGTCGGCGCGGCTGTTGTCCATCGTGATGCCGGTGAAGGTGCCGCGGGCGTTGGTGTCGTTGATGGGGGAGCGCTCGCCCATCAGGTAGGGGAGGAAGAAGACGTGGTTCCGGCCCAGCTTCTCTCTCGTGATGGGCTCCTGTTCGGCACCGAAGTCGGCGGTCTTCAGGATCTCCTCCATCCACCACTTGTTGCAGGATGCGGCGGAGAGCATGCAGCCCATCAGGTGGTAATGGCCGTCGGCGTGGGCAAAGGCGTGGAGGGCGTTGTTGGGGTCCACACCGAAGCGGTCCGACGAGATGAAGACCGTGCCGGAGGTTCCAACCGAGATGTTGCAGGCGCCCTCGCCCACCGTGCCGGTGCCGACGGCGGCTGCGGCGTTGTCTCCGGCGCCCGCGGCGATCACGACGCTGCGGGGCAGGCCGAGCCGGTCCGCGACCTCCGGAAGGAGGGTTCCGACGGGCTGATAACTCTCAAACAGTTTCGGCATCTGCTCCTCCCGGACACCGCAGATCTCCAGCATCTTCTTCGACCAGCAGCGGTGCTCCACGTCCAGCAGCAGCATGCCGGAGGCGTCGGAGAAGTCCGTGCAGTGGACGCCGGAGAGGCGGTAGTTGACGTAGTCCTTCGGGAGCATGATCTTCCGGATCTTCCTGAAGTTCTCGGGTTCGTGCTTCTTCATCCAGAGGAGCTTCGGCGCGGTAAAGCCCGCGAAGGCGATGTTGGCGGTACAGCCGGACAGGGTCTCTTTCCCGATCACGCCGTTGAGGTACTCCACCTCCTCGAAGGTGCGGCCGTCGTTCCACAGGATTGCCGGGCGGATCACCCGGTCATCTTCGTCCAGGACGACCAGGCCGTGCATCTGGCCGCCTGCGCCGATGCCCGCGACCTGGGCTCTGTCGAAGCCTGCGGTCAGCTCCTCGATCCCGCTGAAGCTCTCACGGATCCAGGCATCGGGATCCTGCTCCGACCAGCCGGGCTGGGGGAAGATCAGGGGGTACTCGCGGGAGACCACATTGAGGATCTTTCCCTCGCCGTCCATCAGCAGAAGCTTGACGGCGGAGGTCCCGAGGTCAATACCGATATAATACATGATAGATGACACCTCTCAAAAAAACCGGCGTAGAAACGATCTGCGCCGGTGATGCTTTTTCTCCGGTTGGTTTTATCCGGTCCGCACCGGCGGCTCCGCAGGCCGCAGACCTGCTGCCTCCGTTACGGCGCAGTGCGGATCAGCCCTTGCCGGTCTTGTGGTTGGAGACGACGTCGAAGATAACGGCCACAAGCAGAACCGCGCCCTTGACGATGTACTGCCAGTTGTTGTCCAGGCCGATGATGGACATGCCCTGGTTGATGACGCCGAGGAAGATGGCGCCGATGCAGATGCCTGCCACGGTACCGGAGCCGCCGTAGGCGGAGGCGCCGCCGATGAAGCAGGAGCCGATGGCGTCCATCTCGAAGGCGTTGCCGGTGTCGCCGTTGACGGAGGCGATACGCGCAGCCATCAGCAGTCCGGAGAGGCCGGCCAGGAAGGACATGGACAGATAGGCCAGGAAGTAGACCTTACGGGTGTCGATACCGGAGAGCTTCGTTGCCTTCTCGTTTCCGCCGACCGCATAGAAGTAGCGGCCAAGAGCGGTCTTGCTGGTGATGAAGGAGTAGATAAACACCACAGCCAGCACCCAGATCAGCATGACGGGGATGCCCTTATAGTTGGCCAGCTTCCAGGCATAGAAGACAACCAGTGCGGCGATGATGGCTTTTTTCAGAAGCTCGGGTCCGATCGCACCGACGGCATAGCCCTTCTTTGCCTTCTTGGCGCGTCCGGTGAACACCGTGATCAGGAGAATCACCGCCACCGCGACACCCACGATCATGGCGGACATCTTGATCTTTCCGTCATCGAGACCGGGGATCTGTACATAGGAGGCAAAGATGTTCAGGAACAGCTTGTTCTTCACGGGGACGGTCTTGGAGGCCAGAATGACACGGCCCAGACCGCGGAACAGGAACATGCCCGACAGCGTGCAGATGAAGGGCGGGATATGCACATAGCCGATCCAGAAGCCCTGCCAGCCGCCGATGACCGCGCCCACCATCAGGCAGAGGAAGATGACCAGAAGGGCATTCATGCCGTTCTTGTCCATGAGCTGTGCGGCGAGGGCGCCCACCAGGCAGACCGTAGAGCCGACCGACAGGTCGATGTTGCCGCCGGTCAGGATGCAGAGCAGCATGCCGCAGGCCAGGACCAGAACGTAGGAGTTCTGCAGCATGAGGTTCGACATGTTCTGCGGGTAGAACAGGCGCCCGTGGGTCAGCAGGCCGAACAGAATGAATACGGCCACGAGCGCAATGACCATGGTATACTTTTTGACAAAGGATTTAGCGTTCATACTTGTTTCTCCTCTTCCTTCTTTTCTGACTTGAGGATCGCCGCCATGATCTTTTCCTGCGACGCGTCCGCGATGTCCATCTCCGCGACGACCTTGCCCTCATTCATGACATATACGCGGTCGCACATACCGAGAATCTCCGGCATTTCGGACGAAATCATGATAACGGATTTTCCCTGCGCCACGAGGTCGTTCATGATGCAGTAGATCTCATACTTGGCGCCGACGTCGATGCCGCGGGTGGGTTCGTCAAGAATCAGCACGTCCGAGTCGGCGAACATCCACTTGGCCAGCAGCACCTTCTGCTGATTGCCGCCGGAGAGGTTGCCGGCTGCCTGCTGGACCGAGGGTGTCTTTGTCTTGAGTTTCTCGCGGTATTCCTCGGCAACGACGTTCTCTCTGACGGTGTCGATGACGCCGCCGGAGCAGACCTTGTCGAGGCGCGCCATGGTGGTGTTGACTGCGATGGTCTGGGGGAGAATCAGGCCGTTGCCCTTGCGGTCCTCGGTGACGTAGGCAAGCCCTGCCTCGATGGCTTTGCGCTCGTTGGTCAGATGGACCTCCTTGCCGTTAATGAAGAGCTGTCCCGAAATCCCCGTGCCGTAGGCATGCCCGAAGATGGACATGGCCAGCTCCGTCCGGCCCGCACCCTGCAGCCCGGAGAAGCCGACGATCTCGCCCTTGCGCACATGGAAGGAGACGTTGTCGTCCACGACCTTCTCGGTATAGACCGGGTGGTGTACGGTCCAGTTCTTGACCTCCAGGGCGATCTCGCTGCTGATGTTCGGCACACGCTTCGGAAAACGGTCGCTCAGCTCACGGCCGACCATGCCGCGGATGATGCGGTCCTCGTCCACGGTACGGTCGTGGTTGTCTATGGTTTCAATCGTCGAGCCGTCACGCACAACCGTAATTCTGTCTGCCACATAGGCGATTTCGTTCAGCTTATGGGAAATAATGATGGAGGTCATGCCCTGCTTCTTGAACTCCAGCAGGAGGTTCAGAAGCATTCTGGAATCTTCTTCGTTCAGGGAAGACGTCGGCTCGTCGAGAATCAGCAATTTTACGTTTTTGGACAGGGCTTTGGCAATCTCAACGAGCTGCTGCTTGCCGGTGCCGATGTCTTTGATCAGAGTATGCTCGTCGTCCTTCAGACCGACCTGGTCCATATGGATCCTCGCCTCGTGGAAGGTGCGGTCCCAGTCGATCCCGAAGCGGCCCTTCCGTTCGTTGCCGAGGAACATGTTCTCGCCGATGGAGAGCTCGGGAATCAGCGCGAGCTCCTGATGAATGATAACGATGCCCAGCTTCTCGCTGTCCTTCAGGGTGTTGAACTGGCAGACCTCACCGTTGTAGATGATGTCGCCGGTATAGCTTCCGTAGGGGTAGGTGCCCGAGAGCACGTTCATCAAGGTGGATTTCCCAGCGCCGTTCTCGCCGACAAGGGCGTGGATCTCGCCTCTTTCGACCTCGAGATTCACGTTGTCCAGCGCCTTGACACCGGGAAATTCTTTTGTGATGTTCTTCATCACAAGAATGTAGTCAGCCAAATGAAAACCCTCCTCAGTTTCTTAGCGGTTTAGGCGGGGTGAGGGGAAAGATTCAAAAAGGAGAGGCGGGGGTGAACCCCGCCCCTCGGTGCTTTACTGAAAAGATTGCCGGGGCAGATTATCCGAGCGTGGAGACCAGATACATGTGATCGGCATCCCACTCGTAGTTGCCGGTCTCGACAAGCAGGTCGAGGTTGCTGGCGTCGATGGAGTAGGGAACCAGCAGGTAGGAGGGAACAATGCCAAGGCCGTTGTCATAGGTCTCGGTATCGAAGGCCGCGTCGGCGGAGAACTTCTCGCAGAGCTCGGCACCCGGGGTCTCGCCGTTGAGGATGGCGTCAACCAGAACCAGGGTGACACCGGCTTCGTCGGAGACGTTCTTATAAACGGTCATGGTCTGGATGCCGTCGACAATGTTCACGAGGTTGCCGATGTCGCCGTCCTGACCGGTGACGATGGGCTGGTTGTCGCCGGCATAGTCGGAGACGATGGCCTGGGCAACGCCGGCCGCGGTGGAGTCGTTGGAGCAGAGGGCGATGTCAAGGACAGTGCCGTCGCCGTAGTAGGAGGCCAGGGTGTTCTGGAAGTTCTCAAGGGCGGTGTCGGTGCTCCATGCCGGGGTGGCAACCTGCTCGAAAGTGGTCTTGCCGGAGGGGATCTTCAGAGTGCCGGCGTCGATGTAGGGCTTCAGGGTATCGAAGGCGCCGCTGAAGAAGTAGCCAGCGTTGGTGTCGGCCGGGTCGCCGGCGGTGAACTCGATGTTGTAGGTCTTGTCACCGGCGTTGTCGAGATCGAGGGCATCGATGACGTACTTGGCCTGCAGCACACCGACGGTGTAGTTATCGAAGGACACATAGTAGGCAATGTCGGCATTGTTGATCAGACGGTCATAGGCAATGACGGTGATGCCGGCTTCGGCAGCATCCGCGAGGGTGGCGCTCAGGGAATCGGCGTCGATGGCGACAACGACCAGGACCTTCACGCCGTCGGCGATCATGTTGGCAATGTCGTTGTTCTGCTTCACAGCGTCGTTGTCGGAGTAGGTCAGCTCAACCTTGTAGCCGGCCGCTTCGAACTGCTCCTTCAGGTAAGTGCCGTCACGGTTCCAGCGCTCCAGGGACTTGGTCGGCATCGAAAGGCCGACAAGGTCGCCTTCATCGGCTGACGCGGTGAACGCGCCGAGCGCAAGAATCATGCAGACTGCAAGGGCAATTGCGAGTAGCTTTTTCATGGGGATCCTCCTTGTTCTTTCTTTTGAATTTGAATACTTCAGAAGTATTGCAACTTCCATGAAGTCATTTTACAAATCACACCCCCATATGTCAAGCGGTTTTTCATCAAAACCACCGATTTAGCATTTTGCACGATTTTATACCCGGGTTTTTGTACAATACGACGAAAGGTTTTCCGGACTTAGATAAAATTATTTTCCCGAAGTCCGTTGACACACAGAAAAATAGTGATAAAATAATGTCAAAACAGAGCCACGCGATGAGAAGAGGTGTGAGTACATGCAGAGCGAAGCATACCGGCAGGCTTCGAACTCCGTCAGAAGCCGGATTTACCGCTATATCTACGACTCGAAGGGCTTCTGTTCCCGGCAGGCCGTAGCTGCCGCCTGCGGGATCAGCATGCCGACCCTGTACCAGAATCTTTCGGAGCTGATGGAGGAGGGGTTGGTGCGCTCGTCCGGAGAGGAGCAGTCCACCGGAGGCCGGAAGGCCCAGGGGCTGGAGATCGCTGCGGATGCGCGGCTGGCAGTCGGGATTGCGCTGTCGGAGGATCAGATCCGCTTCGCGCTCGCCGACCTCAACCTGCGGGAGCTGGCCTTCCGGCGGATCCCCTTTGACCTCGCGGCCCGGCTGACGGAGCGGAACGTCAGCCTTGCCGGGTTCCTGGAGCGCTTCCTGGAGGAGACCGGGACCGACCGGAGCCGCCTGCTGGGGGTGGGGATCGCGGTGCCGGGCATGCTGACCGAGGACCGGAGCCGCATCTATCATGCGCCTACGCTGCACATGAAGGACGTCAAGATGGAGCTTCTGACCGAGGACATCCCGTATCCGGTCTACGTGGAGAACGACGGTTCGGCCAGCGGCTTTGCCGAGAGCTTTGCCCGCGGCGGCGACAGGAACCTGGCCTACATCTCGCTGGAGAACGGCGTGGGCGGCGCGGTGATCAGCGACGGCAGGCTCTATCAGGGGGATCACACGCACAGCGGCGAGTTCGGCCATATCTGTGTCGAGCCGGGCGGCCTGCGCTGCAACTGCGGCAGGAGCGGCTGCCTGGAAGCCTACTGCTCCGCGGACCGCATCCGGAGGGAGCTGGGCATCTCGCTGGAGGAGTTCTTCGCCGGGGCCGAGCGCCACGACCCGGAGTGCGAGACGCTGCTGTACGACATGCTCCGCCACCTGGCGGTTGCCATCAACAACGTCCATATGGTCCTGGACTGCGACGTGGTGCTGGGGGGCTTCCTGACGGAATATCTTCAGCCCTGGCTTCCGGCCATCCGGAAGTACGTCCTGGCGGGCAATCCCTTTGAGAAAACCGCCGACTTTGTCCAGCTCAGTATTCTGCGGCATCATATCACCCCGCTGGGCGCGGCCCTCTTCTTCGTCAGAGAGTTTGTAAACGGCGTCTGACCTTGTGCAACATTCACAAGGCCTGGCGCCTTTTCTTGTGCAATCTGCTCATTTCGTTTTTCTTGACCTTTTTCCTTAAAATAGGTAAAATATCTGTATCTGCAAAATATATAGAGGAAACGCAGAAAACGGGCACAGACCCAAAAACGAAAGGAAGATTGTATGAAAAAGTCTCTCGCACTCCTGCTGGCGGTCCTTATGGTCCTCAGCTTCGCCGGCACCGCTTTCGCGGACGGCACCGCATTCGTCTCCTGGTACACCTTCGGCGATGTGTACCTGACCTCTGTCCGCAATGCCCTGGACAGCGCCTTCGAGATGAAGGGCATCACCGTCACCGACAAGGACTCCAACGGTGTCCAGCAGACCCAGATTGACGACATCAACACCGCCCTCGTCACCGGTACCGACGCCCTCGTCATCAACCTGGTTGACTCCGGCGCCATCGGCACCGCCCAGAACCTCATGGACGTGGCCCGTGCCCAGAACAAGCCCGCCGTGTTCTTCAACCGTGCCGTCTCCACCGACAACGACGAGGCTGCCGAGCTCTTCCTCGGCTATGAGAAGACTGCCTTCGTCGGCACCAACTTTGAAGACGCCGGCAAGCTGGAAGGCAAGATGATCGGCGAGTTCCTGGTTGAGAACTTTGACAAGGTCGACCTGAACGGCGACGGCGTCATCTCCTATGTCATGTTCAAGGGCGACGAGGCCAACCAGGAGGCCATTGCCCGCACCAAGTATGCGCAGGAAGTCGCTGACGAGCTGCTCGAAGCCGCCGGCAAGCCCGCCCTGAAGTTCTATGACGACGCCAACACCAACAAGTACCTCGTCGACCTCAACGGCACCTGGTCCAACGTCGCCTCCTTTGAGTATCTGCAGACCATCCTGGCCCAGTACAACGAGGCCAACGGCAACATGGTCGAGCTCGTCATCTGCAACAACGACGACATGGCCATCGGCGCCATCAACGCCCTTGCACAGGCCGGCTACAACACCGGCGACGAAGGCTGCACCGTGATCCCCGTCTTCGGTGTCGACGCGGTTGACGCTGCGAAGGAGCTCATCAAGGAAGGCCGCATGACCGGTACTGTCCTGCAGGATGCCGTCGGCATGGCCGAGGCCACTGCGACCATCACCGCCAACCTCATCAGCGGTGCCGACAAGTTCGAAGGCCTTGCCGAGAACGTTGTCATCGTGGACGACTGGTTTGTCCAGATCCCGTACGCCCCCTACACCGGCGAGTAATGCTTTGACCGCAACCGGCTCGCGTAATCCTGCGCGAGCCGGTTTTTCTATGTAAAACCAGAGAAAGGAACAGCACGGTATGGACAATCAGACTGTACGGCTGGAAAAAGAACCCCGCAGTGCAGACAATCAGACTGTACTGCTGCGGATGGAAGGGATCAACAAGGCCTTTCCCGGCGTCAAGGCGCTGGACAACGCAGAGCTCACCCTGCGGGCCGGAACAGTGCATGCCCTGATGGGCGAAAACGGAGCGGGCAAGTCCACGCTCATGAAGTGCCTTTTCGGGATCTACAGCAAGGACTCGGGCCGGATCTTCCTGGAGGGGAAGGAGATCAACTTCAGGTCCTCCCGGGAGGCGCTGGACCACGGCGTGGCCATGGTGCATCAGGAGCTGAACCAGGCCCTGAAGCGCAACGTCATGGACAACATCTGGCTCGGCCGCTATCCGAAGGTGAAAGGTCTCCCCATCGTCAGCGAGAAGCAGATGTATGAGGACACCATGAAGGTCTTCAAGGAGCTGGACGTCAACGTAGACCCCAGGATGATCATGGGCAAGATGCCGGTCTCGCAGCGGCAGATGGTCGAGATCGCGAAGGCGGTCTCCTTCAACTCCAAGGTCATCGTCCTGGACGAGCCCACCTCCTCCCTGACCGAGACCGAGGTCGAGCACCTCTTCCGCATCATCAACATGCTGCGCGACCGAGGCTGCGGCATCATCTACATCTCGCACAAGATGGACGAGATCCTGCGCATCAGCGACGACGTGACCATCATGCGCGACGGCCACTACATCGCGACCCACGCCGCAAAGGACCTCACCAAGGCCGAGATCATCCGTCTCATGGTCGGCCGTGAGATGACCAACCAGTTCCCGCCGAAGCTGAAGACCGCCTCCGACGAGGACATCCTGAAGGTGGAGGGCATCACGGCGCAGTACTCCCTGCTGCAGGACGTCTCCTTCAGCCTCAAGAAGGGCGAGATTCTCGGCGTGGCCGGTCTGGACGGCTCCGGGCGCACGGAGCTTCTGGAGAATCTCTTCGGCGCTGCGACCCGCAAGAGCGGCAAAATGTACAAGAACGGCAAGGAGATCCACAACCGGACGCCGAAGGAGGCCATCGCCAACGGCTTTGCCCTCGTCACCGAGGAGCGCCGTGCTACCGGTATCTTCAGCATCCTCACCATCCGCGAGAACACGGTCATTTCCAGCCTGAAGAACTATCTCTCGGGCATTCTCCTCCAGGAGAAGAAAATGATCAAGAGCACGGACGACATGATTCAGGCCATGCGCATCAAGACACCGAGCCAGAAGACCCAGATCCGCTCCCTTTCCGGCGGAAATCAGCAGAAGGTGATCTTCGGCCGCTGGCTTCTGACCAGCCCGGACATCCTGCTGCTGGACGAGCCGACCCGCGGAATCGACGTCGGCGCAAAGTATGAAATCTACCAGCTGATTCAGGACCTGGCCAAGTCCGGGAAATCCGTCATCATGGTATCCTCGGAAATGCCGGAGCTGCTCGGCGTCTGCTCCCGCATTCTCGTCATGAGCGGCGGCCGCCTCGCCGGCGAAGTTGACGCTGACAATACCAGTCAGGAAGAGATCATGACCCTGGCTGCCAAATATGTGTAAGGGGGACGGAACTATGTCTCAGACCAAATCGCAGGCCAGACAGCCTGTCAATATCGGAAACTGGATTCTGGACCACGCCATGATCCTGATCATCATTGCCATGGCGATCTTTGTCCAGATCCGCCGGCCGCAGTTCTTCGGGGTCGCGTCCCTGATGAACATTGTCAGCCTCACCGCCGCCCGCCTTCCCATGGCGCTGGGCGTCGCCGGCTGCATCATCCTGGCCGGTACGGACCTCTCCGGCGGCCGTATCGCAGGCCTGACGGCCTTCATCTCGGCGATCCTGCTTCAGAAATCCGGCGTTACCAACCGCTTTATCGAGGGCGGGGAGCCCTGGGCGGTGCCCGTGGTCATCCTGGTCGTCATGTGCGTCGGCGCGTGCATCGGCATTCTCAACGGCTTCTGCATGGGCAAGTTCAAGCTGCACCCCTTCATCGTCACGCTGGCCACCCAGCTCATCACCTACGGCATCTATCTGACGGTCTCCAACTCCAAGCAGATCTCCAGCCTGGACCCCAGCTACACCACCAGCTTCGTCACCAAGCCGCTCTTTAAGATCGGGACGACCTCGGTGCCGGTCTACGTGCTGCTGGCGATCATTCTGACGGCGCTGATGTGGGTCGTCTGGAACAAGACCACCTTCGGAAAGAACATGTTCGCCGTCGGCTCCAACGAGGAAGCCGCCCGCGTCTCGGGCGTCAATGTCCTCCTGACCATCATGGGCGTCTTCATCATGGCCGGCGCGCTCTACGGCTACACCGGCTTCATCGAGGGTGCCCGTATCGGAACCTCCAGCCCATCCCTGGGCCTGAACTACGAGACTGACGCCATCTCGGCGGTCGTCATCGGCGGCGTCTCGTTCGTCGGCGGCACCGGCAAGATCAGCGGCGTCATCCTCGGTGTGTTCATGATGCAGCTGATCATGAGCGGCATGACCTTCCTCGGCATCAGCGGCAACGTCACCTACATCATCAAGGGTGCCGTCATCCTCGTGGCCTGCATCCTGGATATGCGCAAGTACCGCCAGAAGAAGTGATCGGAACCCAGCGTCTGCCGGAGGCTCCGGCCTCTGAGCGGGCAGCGTCGCCCGACTGTACGGCGCTGCCCGACTGTACGGCGCTGCCCGACCACAGGGCGGATCCCCTGCCGGATACGGATTCGGCTGCCCCGGCCGCAGTGCCTTTTGCGGAGCTGCTGGCCTCCTCCCGTGAGTACGTCGGCAGATTCGATTATGATAATTACCCCGTCTGCTTCGAGGCCTTCCGGCAGAAGGCAGGGCCCTTCTTCGACCGGCTTGCGGGTCTGCAGGAGGCTGAAGCCTCCGCCCTCGCAGACCGCCTGATCGCGGAGCTGGCGGCGGAGTACGGGACGCTCCCGCGCAGAGAGCAGAAAGCGACGCTCCAGCAGGTCAGGCAGGTGCTGGCGCTGTTCTTCACGCCGGCTGCGGAGAAGCACTCGCCGGAGGCGCAGCGTTTTGCCGCCGGGTTCCGGGAACGCTGGAGCCGGCAGTTCCCAGGGTATTCCTATCTCCCGGGCAACTACGAGAAGCTCATGGAGGGCTTTGCCTTCAACCGCATGGGGCTGCCCCTCCTGAAGGCGAGACGGCGCAGAATCTGAGAAGCAAAGGCTGACTCGTGACTCCCGGCCGTCAGAGGGCCGACAGACATAAAATCACCGCGCAGGGTTTATGAAACACCCCGCGCGGTATTTTTTCGGACAAAAACCATAGCATGTCATGTATCCGAATAATGCCCTTTACACTGATAAACTGTGACGGTGTCGCCCTCAAAGCTGTAGACCAGCCGGTCCTTCCCATTGATCCGGCGGCTCCATTTCCCTTTCTCGCCCTTTAATGGTTCCGGCTTTCCCGGACCGTCAAAGGGTGTCCGCGAGATCGACTTCAGCAGGTCATTGATTCTCTTTAAAACCTGCTTATCATGGGCCTGCCAGTAGAGATAGTCTTCCATCCCATCCTCAGTGAAACGGTAATCACTCATCGGCCATGGCCTCCAGTTCTTCCATTGTTTTCACAACAACTTTCCCGCTTTCCGCCTGCCGGAAAGAGTGATGGAGGCGATTGATATTGGACTCGGAGTAAAACGGATCAAGAGGAGCAGAGATGATAAAAGGAATACGCCGCTCACGGAGTGCGGTTTTTGTATACGACTCATAGAAGGTCTGTTTTGTCTGCCCCATATCGGAAAGCAGGTCATTCAGCGCCTCATAATCGGTATCTTCCAGACGAATGCTGATGGTTTTCATGGCAAGCCCTCCTGCAGATGACACAATATTGAAACAGATTGAATCAATAATATCATAAATTGACGCAAATAGCAATCAGATTCTTTCAAAAGCAAAAACAAAAATACCGGTGCTTTTGAGGCACCGGTATCGGAGAGTGCGGAAAATTACTTCTTGATGGAGAAGAAAGCGGCCTTGCCGGGATACTGGGCGACGTCGAAGAGCTCTTCCTCGATGCGGAGGAGCTGGTTGTACTTCGCCACGCGGTCGGTACGGGACGGAGCACCGGTCTTGATCTGGCCGGCGTTCATCGCAACGGCGATGTCGGCAATGGTGGTGTCCTCGGTCTCACCGGAGCGGTGGGAGACGATGGCGGTGTAGCCGGCGCGGTTGGCGGTCTGGATGGCGTCCAGGGTCTCGGTCAGGGAACCGATCTGGTTGACCTTGATCAGAACGGCGTTGGCAGCGCCGAGCTCGATGCCCTGCTTGATGCGGGCGGGGTTGGTGACGAAGAGGTCGTCGCCGACGAGCTGGACTCTGTTGCCCAGGCGCTTGGTCATCTCAACCCAGCCGTCCCAGTCGTTCTCACCGAGGCCGTCCTCGATGGAGATGATGGGATACTTGTTGACCATGTCTTCCCACATGTCGATCATCTGCTCGCTTGTCATGACGGTGCCGCGCTTCGGCAGGTGATAGCACTTGTCGTCCGCGTTCCACCAGTCGGAGACGGCGGCGTCCATCGCGATCATGAAGTCCTCGCCGGGCTTGTAGCCGGCCTTCTCGATGCCTGCAACCAGAGCCTTGAGAGCATCCTCGTCGCTGGCGAGGTTCGGGGCATAGCCACCCTCATCGCCGACACCGGAGGGAGGAACGACCTTCTTCAGGGCGTGGAAGACCTCGGCGCACATGCGAAGGGCCTCGCGGAAGTTCTCCGCGCCGACGGGCATGACCATGAACTCCTGGATGTCAACGCTGTTGTCGGCATGGGCGCCGCCGTTGAGGACGTTCATCATCGGGACCGGCAGGGTCTTGGCATTCACGCCGCCGATGTAGTTGTACAGGCTCTGGCCGGTGGCCTCAGCCGCGGCCTTCGCGCAGGCCAGGGAGACGCCGAGAATGGCGTTGGCGCCGAGGCGGGTCTTGTTCGGGGTGCCGTCCAGCTCGATGAGGAGCTTGTCGATGGCGGTCTGGTCCAGAACATTCAGCCCGACGACCGCTTCCGCGATCTCGCCGTTGACGTTCTCGACAGCGTTGAGGACGCCCTTGCCGCCGTAACGGCCCTTGTCGCCGTCGCGGAGCTCGCAGGCCTCGTACATACCGGTGGAAGCGCCGGAGGGAACAGCCGCACGGCCGATGGTGCCGTCGTCCAGGGTGACCTCGACCTCGACGGTCGGATTGCCGCGGGAGTCAAGAATCTCGCGGGCCATGACATCTACGATTTCAAAATACTGCTTCATGTTTCAGTAGATACCTCCTGTCAGAATGTGAATCAATTATAACCCAGAACAGCAAAAAAAGAAAGATAAAAGCGTAAAATGGAATGAATTTGTCAAAAATGACGAAGAATTAACAAAACAGGGCGGCCAGGGGATGATCTTCACCCGCCCGCAAGAGAGATTGCACAAAAACCGAAAATATGATATGATGCGTAAACAGATGCAAAGCCCGGATTCTCTCATCGGAAGGATGGCATGATTATGAAAAAGCTTCGCCGGCTTCTGCCGGTTCTGATTGTCCTGCTGGCCCTCGTCTGGTATCTGCTGCCCTCGGACCAGACCGGCGGCGGAAGCGGGGCACCCTCTGTCAGCCAGGCAGCCGACACCCTGAACGACGCCGCAGCCGCCGAGGCCCAGCCGCTGCAGGCCACGCCGAAGGACAGCGGCAGGACGGGCAGCGGCGGCAGCCCAAAGGATTCCGCAAAACCCGCCTCCGAAGGGGAGGAGCTGGATGAGGACGGCTCGTACACCACGAAGGAGGACGTCTGCGCCTACCTGATCCGCTACGGCCACCTGCCGTATAACTTCATCACAAAGAAGGAAGCGCAGAAGGCCGGATGGTCGGGAGGCAGCCTGGAGAGGGTCCTGCCCGGCATGTGCATCGGCGGAGACTACTTCGGAAACTACGAGGGCCTCCTCCCGAAGGCTAAGGGCCGGAAGTGGACCGAGTGCGACATCAACACCCTCGGCAAAAAATCACGGGGAGCGGAGCGGATCATCTTCTCCAACGACGGGCTGATCTACTATACCGGCGACCACTATGAGAGCTTCGAGCTGCTCTACGGCAAGCCGTGAGGGCAATAAGTCATACGAACCAACGAACGCCATCCCGTTTTTCGGGATGGCGTTGGCGTTTTAAGGTGTGTCAGATGTCCGAACGGATCACTGCGGCTGCCAGGGGACGCGGCGCCAGGTGGGGTCCTTCCAGTTGACGGCATAGTCCAGGCTGTCGTAACCGAACTGCTCGCGCAGGAGGGCGTAGCGGGGGGCGTAGTTCTTCCACTCTTCGCGGTAGTACCACTGCTGCTGGTACCACTCCAGGTCCTCACCCGTCAGGCAGGCCCCGCGGCGCCAGCCGTCCTCGGAGCTCTCCCACGAGGTGTCGTTTACCTCGCAGTCCGGGTGCAGCTCGCGATAGTGCTCCACCTGCTCCGGGGGCACCGGGCAGGAGATGTAAAGCCCCAGATAGAAGCGTTCCAGATCCAGGTCATAGATGGGCGAGATGTCCTTCAGCTGCGGGCAGTGCCCGACGTTCAGGTGCTTCAGGTTCTTCAGCCCGGCCAGGGGTGACAGGTCGTCGGTTCTGGAATAGAACAGCTCCAGGTATTCCAGATTCTCGCAGTCGGCCAGAGGTGTCAGATCGCCGAGCGGATTCATCGCGATGATCAGCACCTCCAGGTCCGGCCAGTACCGCACCACCGAGAGATCCGTGATGGTCTCGTTGTGCCCGACGTCGACATATTTGAGCTTCGTGCAGTACTTCAGGATATCCAGATCCTTCTGATACATCACCCCACCATAGGTGGGCGAGGAGGCCAAAACCTTGATGGCATCGGTGCGCAGGGTATAGATTCCGCCGAAGAAGACCCGCCAGATCACCTCCGTGTCAGGAAGCTCGTCCCGGATCTCCGCCAGCCGCTCGTTGGAGAGGCCGCAGCTGTCCATGTCCAGGGTCCGGAGCCTGCGCATGCAGTGGGCAGCGTTCAGCACCAGGTCGCCGTTGTCGGTGACGTGGGTATAGCTGAGGTCCAGCTTTGTGTCCTCCAGAGTATGGGTGGTGCCGTACAGATCAAAGCGGTAGCGGATCACCGCGTCCGGAGCCGCCTCGCGGAGCTTCCGGATCAGCTTCCAGGAGGGGGCGTCCTTCCGGCTGTCGTCTCCGAGTTCTACGGTCCGAAGCTTCCGGAGGCAGGCGATGGTGTCCACAGCCTTCTGGATCTCTCCAGGAGCGGTCTCAGACAGGTCCAGCTCGGTCTCGTCCAGGTGGCTCTCCTTTCCGAGGAGCGTGCAGGTATACTGAAAGTCCAGGTCCGGATACAGGTCGAGAAAGCGCACCGCCGTCTGCGGTGACAGCCCCCCGGCCTCGCTGCCCAGATCCACCCGGCGGAGCCGGGGCAGATACGCAAGCTTCTCCAGAACCTCTTCTGCATCCTCTTCGCGCATCCCGCTGAGATCCAGCTCCTCGGCGCTGTTCTCGATCACGCGGCCGTCGGGCAGAGGGACCGTGTAGCGGAGCTCGATCAGGGGATGGTTCTGCCCCCAAGCGGTCAGTTCTGCGAGGCACTCACTTCCGCTGAAGTCGGCAGAGACGAGCTGTTCAAAGCCGTCCAGCTTCTCCAGATCCTCGGGGGTCACCACCGCAGTGAGGGTCCTGATGCTGCTGCGGACGGTCTTCTCGCTCAGCTCCACCCTCTCAGCGCAGCCGCACAGGGGCAGCGAGCAGAGCAGCGTACACAGAAGCAGACCTGATAGCAGGGTTTTGTGCACGGTTTTCATCTCATTCATCTTCTCCTCAAATCCTCAGAACAGCGCTCCGGACCGGAAGTCGCTGAGCTTCACCACAAGGATCCCGTCCAGCATCTGCATGCAGCCCGGATCGGGATACTGCGGCATTTCCTTTACTCTGGCGTCCCGCTGCAGCTGCATCCAGGTTCCGGTGTCGGCCATCCGCGCAGGGTTGTTTAAATAATACCGGAAGTAGGCTGCGTAGGTGTTGTAGCTGTATGAGACCAGCGATTTGGTGATCGGGGTCGAGCTCTCGCACCCGGTGATGTCGTAGGTGTCCTCAAAGCCCGGCATCCGCTCCTGCAGCTGGCTGCCGATGCCGACAAAGACCAGTGGGGTCTCGCCGGGGATATAGTCCTCCCTCTCCTCCAGCTGATAAACGACCCTGGTCATGAAGGAGAGACAGGCGTCCTGTTCCAGGGCCCTCCGGGTATAAATGACGTTGGCGGTCTTTGCCTGGGCGAGAAGGACCACCAGGACCAGCGCCGCGGCGACACCACGCTGCCAGGCTCTGTGCCGTCCCGACGGGAGCAGAAAGAATGGCAGCAGGCAGAACAGCCGGAACAGCCAGAAGGCGTACTTCATCAGGTCGTGCACCGCCACGGGGAAGAGCAGCTGGGCAGTGTTCATCCCGAGGGGCAGCAGGAGCGTCAGAACCAGAAACAGAAGCTTCTCCGGGAGGCCGGCTGCCTGAGTATCTGCAGTTCCGTCCGCCTGCCCGCGCCGGAAAAGCCAGGGCGCGAGCTTCAGGAGGGCTGCCATCGGAAGAAGAATATCCACACAGAGAACCACCGGCTCAATATGCGCCTCGGAGGGCCGCCAGAAAGCGGCAATCCAGCTCCGGTAGACCGCCAGCAGCCGGTCCGCCGGCGTCAGGGGCAGCCCGGCTCGGTTCATGCTGTTGTAGCCGTCCATGCTGAGGCTGACGCCGGTCAGGGCGCACAGCAGACGGAGCCCCAGCCAGTAGAGCAGGACGCCCAGCGCCAGCATCATGACGGCCTGAAGGCCCCTGCGGAAGACAGCAGACGCTCTGTCGCCCCGCAGCAGAGCCGCGAGGCAGAGCAGCATGGCAAGCGTCGCCGGGACCGAAACCAGGCTCTGATACGTCGCCGTGCAGAAGGCGACCAGCGGGATGCCCGCAAGGGCGCCCTTCCAGCCCAGACGGTCCCAGAGCAGCACTGCGCAGACCCCGGCCAGCACGGCGAAGAGGTTTGCGTCCGTCTCATACAGGTATCCCGCCGTCATGCCGATCATGCTGACGTTGACGGTCAGGATGCCCGCCGTCAGGACGGGAAAGAGCCATCCCGGGATCCGAAACAGCTTCGCGGTCAGAAAGCAGGAGAGGCTGAGCCACACAAGGCTGAGGAGGCCGACCGTCCAGGGTGCCGCCACCGGGCCGCGGAACAGCCTGCGGTACAGCACGATACCCGGCCGGCCGAGCTGCAGCTTCCAGTAGTCCTCCACGCTGTCGGCCACCAGGGCGTTCAGCATGTCGTGGGAGAAGCCCGACCGCAGAAAGCCATAGGCATGCGCCGCGAGGCCCCAGCCGAAGACCGCCGCGAAGCATAGGATCAGGAGCCGTCGGTTCTCCTCATCCCAAAAACCGGCCCGCCGGAGCTGCGCGCCGTTACTCATCCGGCGTTCTCCTGCGCCTTCCGCCACAGCCGGTAGTATGCCGCGATGCCGGGGACGATAGCCTTGATCTCGATATCGGTGGTGTTGACGCAGAGATGGTAGGCGCTCTTATCGCCCCAGAGCCGGGACGAGATGATGTCGTGGTATTCCGCGCGGCTGCGATCGATGCGCTTCATCTGCCGGAGGATCTCCCGGTCCGAGAGTTCCTCGCCCTCGGAGGCCCGCTGCCGGCATCTGCGGATCTTGGCTTCCTGCTCAGCACAGACAAAGAGGCGGAAGGGAGCGTACTCCTCCAGGACCGTGTCCGCCGCCCGTCCGACGATCACGCAGTCGCCCTTGGCGGCGAGCTCACGCAGCAGCTTCGTCTGCAACGACAGCAGCTGTACGGCGCCGTCCGGGACGGCCGAGATCTGGGAGAAGGTCTGGGCAAAGTGCACCGGATAGCTGACCACGCCGCCGCTCTCCAGCTGCCGCTCCAGATAGTGCTCGTCCATGCCGGTCTGCTCCGCCAGCGCGGTGACGATCTCGCGGTCATAGTAGGCGAAGCCGAGCTCGTCGGCGAGACGCTTGCCGAGTTCCCGGCCGCCGCTGCCGAACTCCCGGCTCACGGTAATGATACTGTTCATCGTGATTCCTCCGCATCCTGTATCTGTATCAGCATATCTGTATCTGCGCAGCCCGGCATGCATCCCCGCACTGCTGCGGGTTCCCGCACAGCCCTGCGCATTCTGTGCTGTTTTTGCTATTTTACACGGGTTCGGGGACAAATTCAATAGAATGACATAAAAAACCCCGGAGCGGGGCATATCAAAGCCTCACCGCTCCGGGTGGTTTCAGATCTCGGTCCCCAGCAGGGCCCAGGAGTGCGCTAGTGCCTCCCGGCTTACGAGGCTGTTGAGGAAGGTGACGCCTCCACTCCCGGCGCTTTCGCTGCGGGTCCCGCTGCTCTCCAGCGCCCGGCGTACGGCCTCGGCCGTGTCCCCGCCGGCGTCAAAGAAGCGGATCTCCTCCTGCCGGAGCGCCGCGCGGAGCTCCCCCTTGGCAAAGGGAAAGTGGGTGCAGCCCAGCACCACGCCGTCAAAGCCGCCGCTGCGCACGGGGCGCAGCAGCCCGTCCAGATACGCCTCGAAGCGGGCCCTGTCGCGACTTTCGCCCTCCACGTAGCTCACGATCCCCGGGGCTGCGACGGAGACCACCTCGGTCTCCGGTCGGAGCGCGCCGAGCTGGCGGGCATAGGAGGCGGAGGCCAGGGTCCCTGCCGTTGCAAGGCACAGGATCCGCCGGCATCCCGCCGCCTCCGCCTGACTCAGGGCGGGGCGGATCCCGACGACGGGGAGCTCGGGCAGCAGCGCCTTCACGCGGTCCAGAGCGGCGGCAGTGGCGGTGTTGCAGGCGATCACCACAGCCTTGGGCCCCTCGGAGAGAAGGCCGCCGACGGCCCGAAGGGTGAGGTCGACGATCTCTTCCTCGGGCCTCGGGCCGTAGGGTGCGTTGGCGGAGTCACCGTAGTAGAGATAATGCTCATCCGGCATCAGGGCGATCAGTCTCTTCAGTACGCTGATTCCGCCGTAGCCGGAGTCAAACACAAGTACCGGAGCACTGCGGTCCACGGTTACCGCGCCCCCTCAGGCTGCCGCAGCGCCGGACGGGCGTCTTGCGGAGAAGTACTGCCAGGCAAAGACGATTGCGAAGATCGCAACACCGATCAGGTCGGTCAGGGTGCTGGGATACATCATCAGCAGGCCGCCCGCGGCGAAGAGAAGCCGGACCAGCGGGTTCATGGGCCGGTACAGATAGCCGTTCAGCGCGGCTGCCACACCGAAGATGCCGACCAGCGAGGTGATGACCACGATCACGACCTGCACTGCCGTGGTCTCAACAAACAGCATCGCGGGGTTCAGCGCGAAGATATAGGGGACGATAAAGGCGGCGATGGCGAGCTTTGAGGCGTTGAAGGCGGTCCTCATGGGAGGCGCCTTCGCAATCGCGGAGCCCGCGTAGGCGGCCAGGGCCACCGGCGGGGTGATGTCAGCCACGATGCCGAAGTAGAAGACGAAGAAGTGGGCGGCGATCTGGGGGACGCCGATGGTGATCAGGATCGGCGCGCAGGTGGAGGCCATGATGCAGTAGTTGGCGGTGGTGGGCACGCCCATCCCCAGGACGATGCAGCAGAGCATCGTGAGCAGCAGCGCGATCATCACATGTCCGCGCGAGATGGTGACGACTGCCGTGATGAGCTTCGAGGCAAGCCCGGTCGAGGTGATGGATCCCGCAACCAGCCCTGCCATCGCGCAGGCCACAGCCACGGTGACGGTGCTCTTGGCGCCGGCCTCGAGGGCGTCGATGAACTTTGCAAAGGTCAGGTTGTCGCTGCGATCCTCGCTCTTCGTTGCCGCGGTGACCAGGTTGTTGTACAGGCCCACCAGGATGGTGATGCCGATGGCCACCGAGGCTGCGAACTGCATGGTGCGCTTGTTGGTCGCGACCAGCCAGATCAGCACGACCAGGGGCAGCAGCAGATAGGACTTCGGCAGCAGCTGACGGAACCTGGGCAGCTCGTCTCTGGGGATGCCCTTCAGACCCAGCTTCCTCGCCTCCAGATGGACGGCGATGTAGATGCCGGTGAAGTACAGCACGGCCGGCAGGATGGCCTTCAGCGCCACCTGGCCGTAGGGGATGCCCATATACTCGCTCATCAGGAAGGCGGCCGCGCCCATGATGGGGGGCATGATCTGTCCGCCGGTGGAGGCGGCGGCCTCGACCGCCCCGGCAAACTCCGGCCGGTAGCCGGTCCGCTTCATCATCGGGATCGTGACCGAGCCCGTCGTGACCGTGTTGCCGACGGACGAGCCGGACACCATGCCGCAGAGCGCGGACGAGATGACGGCGACCTTCGCGGGGCCGCCGGCGGAGGAGCCGGCGAGGGAGTTGGCGAGGCTGATGAAGAAGTTCGAGATGCCTGTCCGTTCCAGAAAGGCCCCGAAGATGATAAACACGCAGATGTACTTGGCGCAGACGTTGATCGGTGTGCTCATGATCCCCGTCGTGGTGTAGAAGAGGTCATAGATCACCTTGCCGAAGCGCACGTTGGTGAAGGCGTAGATCAGCAGGATGCCCACCACGCAGAGGATCGGGATCCCGACACAGCGGCGGCAGAGCTCCATGTACGCCAGGATCCCCATCACCGCCATCACGACCATCTTCGGGTCCCTGGTGACGCGGGCGGCCAGCTTGATGATGGAGTGGGCGTGGAAGGCGCAGTAGAAGAAGGGGATCGCCCCCAGCAGCAGGATGACGATGTCGTACCAGGGGATGTGGTTGGGACGCACGTTCTTCTTGCTGATGGGATAGTTGAGATAGCCGATCACCAGGATCAGGCCGAGGAAGAGGTTCAGCTTCTCCTCGGGCATCATGGTGCTGAAGAGCGTCACCCAGATGCAATAGACCGAGAACGCCGCGCAGAGATAGCGAATGAGCTTCGCGGGGACGCCCTCCCAGATGCGGACGTTCGACTCCCGGTCGTATTTCTTCATCATCTCTTCGATATCTTTGGCGGATCCTGTCTCATGGCCGACAGGATGAGTGGTCAGATCTCTGTTCTTTTCCGACATCCGCTCACGCTCCTTTCTGAATCATAAAAAACAGGGCGCCGTTTAAGAAGCGGCGCCCCGGCTGTAAACAGACGCTGTGTCCCGATTGCCCGGGAAAGCTCAGGCTGCGGGAACCTCAATCCCCTTGTCGGCGAAGTACTGGACCGCACCGGCGTGATAGGGCACGCCCACGAAGGAGGAGGCGAACTCCAGGCTCAGCTCGTTGGTCTTGTCATGGACCTTGGCCAGGTCGTCCAGGTTCTCATACACGCCGCAGAGGAAGTTGTAGACGTCCGCGTCCGCAACGTCATTGCCGGCGATGACCACCGCGCTGACTGCGACTGTCGTGGCATCCTCGGCCATGTTATAGGTGGCGGCGGGGATCACGGCCTTGGCATAGAAGGGAGACTCGGCGATCAGGGCGTCGATGTGCTCGTCGTCCAGGCTGACCAGAGAGACGCTCTTGGAGGCTGCGAGGGAGGTGACTGCCGTAGTGGGGGCGCCGGCCACGATGAAGGCGGCGTCGATCTGGCCGTCCTGCAGGGCCTCGGCGCTGTCGCCGAAGGACTGATAGGTGGGCTTGATGTCATTCTCGGTCAGGCCGTAGGCGCCGAGAACGTCGATGGCGTTGAAGTAGGTGCCGGAACCGGCGGCGCCGATGGAGACGGACTTGCCGGCGAGGTCGGCGACGGTCTTGATCTCAGGATTCAGGGTGACGATCTGGACCTGCTCCATATAGAGGGGAGCGACGATGGAGAAGTTGGTGACTGCGCCGATCTCCTCAAATGAACGGGTGCCGGTGTAGGCGTAGGAGAGCACGTCGGACTGGGAGAAGGCAAGCTGTGCGTCGCCCATATCCAGCGCGTCGATATTTGCCGCCGAGCCGCCCGAGGTAATGGCCGTGACACTGGTGCTGGTGACGTCAGAGACCTTCTGGGCCAGGACCGAGCCGAAGCCGTAGTAGGTGCCGGCCTCACCGCCGGTGGTGAAAACCAGCTTGCTGCCGCCGTCCTTCGGCATGGCGTCTGCGAAAGCCGTGGCGGACAGAGCAAAGAGCATCATGACCGCAATCAGAACCGCAAGAATTTTTTTCATGTTTGTTTCCTCCTGACTTGCTTAGAATAGAAAATTGCTGTATCATAATAGCATATGATTTTCCGGAATGCAAGAGTAAATGTGTGTTAATATTTTGTTATACTTGTATACATAAGGAACGTAAACCATGACCTGCAAACTGATTGCCTTTGACCTGGACGGGACGCTGCTGGACGACCGGAAGCAGATCCCGCCCGAGAACATCGCCGCCCTGCGGGCCGCCCACGAGGCCGGCATCCTGCTGGTACCCGCCACGGGAAGGATCCTGAAGGGCATGCCGGAACAGCTCACAGAGCTGGAGGTCTGCCGCTACTTCATCTTCTCCAACGGGGCGACGGTCTATGACCTGCGGGAGGATCGATGTCTGTCCGAGGCCTGCATCGACCCCGCCCTGGCCGTCCGGGTCTGCGAATATATGGACGGTCTGCCGGTGCTGTACGACTGCTATCGGGACGGGATGGGCTATATGACCCAGTGGATGTACGAGGAGGCTTTCCGCTTCTTCAGCACCGAGCCGGAGATCCTCAAGCTGGTCAAGCGCCTGCGCGTCCCGGTGCCGGAGCTGAAGGAGAACATCCCGGAGGTCGGCAGACCGCTGGAGAAGCTGCAGATGTATTTCCGGGAGGAGCACATGGACGAGCGCAGCCGCCAGCTCCGGGTCCTGCCGGAATTCTTCCCGGAGCTCATCACCTCCAGTTCCACAAAAAACAACGTCGAGATCAACTCCGCCGAGGCCGGCAAGGACAAGGGCCTGCTCCGCCTCTGCGCCCTGCTGGGCATCGACCCCGCCGAGACCGTGGCCTTCGGCGATGGCCTGAACGACAGCGCCATGCTGCGCGTCGCCGGCCGCGGCTGCGCCATGGCCAACGCTGCGGACACCGTCAGGGAGAGCGCCGATGCCGTGATCGGGAGCAACCTCGAGGCCGGCGTCGGGAAGGAGATCATGCGTCTTCTGGCGCAATAATTCCGCTGCTCACCGTGCCACCGTACGCCGGCGGGCAAACCGTATCCAATACTACCCTAAGGAGGCAAAAACCATGTCATCAACCTACAGAAAAATCCTCACCGTACAGGACATCTCCTGCGTCGGACAGTGCTCGCTCACCGTCGCGCTGCCGATTCTCTCGGCAGCGGGCATGGAGACCTGTATTCTTCCCTCCGCTGTCCTGTCCACCCACACGGCGGGCTTCAGCGGCTATACCGTCCGGGACCTGACCGAGGACATCCCGGCCATCACCGACCACTGGGAGAAGGAGGGCATCCGCTTTGACGCGGTGTATACCGGCTATCTGGGCAGCCGTGAGCAGATCGCGTATGTGAAGGACATCATCTGCAGGCTCTCGTCCGCGGACGGCGTCAGCATCGTGGACCCGGCCATGGCAGACAACGGCAGGCTGTACCCTGCCTTCGACGCCAACTACGTCGAAGCCATGAAGAGCCTCGCCTTCTCTGCGGACCTCATCCTGCCCAACATCACCGAGGCCTGCTTCCTGACGGACACGGAATACCGCGAGGACTATGACGAAGCCTGGATCACCGCCCTGGTGACGAAGCTCTGTGACGCCGGCGCGAAGACCGTCGTCCTGACCGGGGTAAGCTACCGCCCGGACAGAACCGGCGTCCTGGTGCTGGAGAACGGGACGGAGTCCTACTATGAGCACCGGAGAATCGCGAAGGGCTGCCACGGCACGGGCGACGTGTACGCCTCGGCCTTTGTCGGCGCCCTCATGAACGGCAGATCCGTCTATGACGCGGCTGCCCTCGCGGCGGACTATACCGTCGCCTGCATCGAGGTCACCCAGGGTGACCCGAACCACTGGTACGGCGTCAAGTTCGAGCTCGAGCTTCCGGAATATATCCGGCTTCTCGGCCGCTGAACTCCGGAACCGCACCGGACCGCATTACTCCCCGGCATACACCCTGTAACGCATACCCTGCAGCACTGTTTTCACACATCGGGACCTGACCTGCCATACCGGCGGACCAGGCCCTTTTTATTATATAAGGAAAAATCTAAAGCATGCTTGTCCAGGTGATATCCTGCAATTCTGAATGATAAGCTTTTGCATCCAGTACATCCCGGCTGAGAAGCAGAGCATGATTGCCTTCCTTTGTTAATACAATGCACTCAATTGCTTCTTTCCCATTTGAATAATCATTATCCTGCTCATAATGTCCGAAAGTAACAATATCTCCATTGGTAACTGTACCGGATTTGCTTCCTGAGCTCGCAGATCCGCTGACTTAAGATTTTGCAGTTGAACGTTCTTTGATTAAAGAGGCAGAATATACTGAGCTTTGATAGCTCCCGTATGAATTATCTCGAAACTCGACCAGATACAATATTCCATTGTTGCTGTAGGACACCGAAGGAAAGCCAGGTGTACCCCCATATGATGCATTCTGAACAAAATCATCCAGCAGCAGTTTATAGTTCCCAACGATAGGGGAAAACATAGCGCATAGCTGAACAAAGGTAAAAAGTGTCTCATTATCCACTGTTCTGTCATTAGAAACACTGTAAGCATAAAGACAATTCCACTTAGGGTCTGTCACGAAACAAACGTGCCATTTTGAACTGGGCGGATGATGTAATTCCATTGGGTAAAGGGTTCTAAAAACTCGATGTTTATGCTTTCCTTTTCTTCATCAGTGATCTTTTTACCAGTCTCATAAACAT
>JAILFJ010000093.1 GCA_024697625.1 Oscillospiraceae bacterium | reverse complement strand
TCAACGATCATGGTGTGCAGCAGCGGCTCGTCAAAGCCGGTCTGGTACTTTTCGGCCACGATCAGGATATTGAAATTGTCGTGGAACTCCGCCTTGGTCTGGCTCTCGGAGATATGGGAGCCGTCCCGGCGCACGTTCAGGCCAGGCTCGGTGAATTCCTCGTCCCCATCCTGGACGGAGCCGGAGAAAGCCACCAGCACATCCAGGTCGAAATAGCACTGTTCGGCTATGTACTTCTTCACCGCGTGGAAATAGCGCACGGCAGCGAGGCGGGAATCCGTCACCACCATCATCTTGCCGCGGCCGCCGATCTTATGGCGGGTGGTCTCGCGGAAGGTCTCCACGATGATCTGCGCCTTCTGGCTGATGTTGTAGGGATGCAGCTTCTCATACTTGCGGATGATTTTGGTGGCGCGGCTCTCCGGCAGCTCCGGGTTCTCCGGGGTGTTCTTGGCGATTTTGAAGCAGGTGGCATAGGTCATGTAGTTCTGGAGCACGTCCAGAATAAAGCCCTCCTCGATGGCCTGGCGCATGCTGTACACATGGAAGGGATGGAAGCTGCCGTCCTCCCACTCGGTGCCGAAAAGCTCCAGCGTCTGGGCCTTTGGCGTGGCGGTGAAGGCAAAGAAGGAAAGGTTCGCGTGCTTGCCCTGCACCAGCATCTCCTGCAGGAGTTTGTTGTTCAGGTCGAGCTCCTCTTCCTCTTTTCCCTCCAGCTCCGCGTATTCGCGCAGGGCTTCTTCCGTATCGGCCAGCGCGGCCTTGAGCTTCATCGCCGAGGAACCGGTCTGAGAGGAATGTGCTTCGTCCACGATCACGGCGTAGTTGCGGCCCGCGACTTTGTCCACTTCCTGATAAATCACCGGGAACTTCTGCAGCGTGGTGACGATGATGCGGATGCCGTTGTTGATGGCGTCCCGCAGATCTTTGGAGGTCTTGTCTTCGCCGATGGTCTCCACCGCGCCGAGGGTGTGGTCGAAGCCGGAGATGGTCTCCTGCAGCTGGGCATCCAGCACCGTGCGGTCGGTGACCACGATCACGCTGGAAAATACCGGCCGGTTTTCGTCGTCGTGCAGGGAGGCCAAGCGGTAAGCCGTCCAGGCGATGGAGTTGGACTTGCCGGAACCGGCGGAGTGCTGAATGAGATAGTTGTGCCCGGCGCCGTTTGCGCGCACGTCGGCCAGGAGCTTGCGCACCACGTCCAGCTGGTGGTAGCGCGGGAAGATCAGCTTTTTATCTTTCGTGGCATGGATGAACTTCTGCAGAATGTCCATCATGCTGTCCTTCTGGAAGACCTGCTCCCACAGGTAGGCGGTGGGATAGCCGTCGGGATTGGCGGGATTGCCCTTGCCGCCGTCGTTGCCCGCACCGTTGGAGCCCTGGTTGAAGGGCAGGAAGAAGGTGTCCTTCCCGGCCAGCTTCGTGGTCATCCAGACCTCCAGCTGATCCACGCAGAAGTAGCCCAGGATACGCTTGTTGAACTGAAAGCAGATCTCTCGCGGGTCGCGGTCGTACATCCACTGGCGTTTGGCGTTGTCCACGGTCTGGCCGGTGTACTGGTTTTTCAACTCGAAGGCGAACACCGGGATACCGTTGACGGCCAGCACCATGTCCACGCTGTTGTGGGTGTCGGCGGAATAGAACCACTGGCGGTTGCAGGTGATTTCATTGGCCGCGTACTGCTGCGCCGCTGTCAGGTTCAGGCTGGACTCCGGCCGAAAATAGCAGACGCGAAAGCTCACGCCCCGGTGCTTGAAGCCGTGGCGCAGCACCTGCAGCAGCCCGTCCATATCACAGGCGGTGTTGAAGGCGAGGCAGAACTTCCGCTCCGGCTCTGACTTGTTTTGCAGGACAAAGCGCGCCCACTCCCGTGGCTGGGTCTTCTGCACGAAGCGCACCAGCGTCTCCGGGAACAGCCCCAGCTTGGGATCATAGGCGTCATGGTTTCCCGTGTAGCCGCCCGCGGGCGACAGCAAGAAGTCCGCGATATCCATTTCAAAGCGTTTTTCGGTTGTCACATCGACGCTCATGATTGATCTCCTTCGGCCTCAGCTCTATTACTTCTTGCGCTGTAGACAAAGTCTTCGTCAATATTCAAATCATATTTTTTGAGCATTCCCTTGATAAAACTCACGCAGTCAGACGCTGAGAATCCTGTGCTCATATAGATATCTGTTCCCTGCAACTTCGTTTTTCCTCGGACTTTAGTTTCATCATAGGAAAAGACCGGGTTAATCCAATCTGAAAATGTTTCCAGATTTCTGGCCATCCGTTCGATCACAGTGCTGTCCAGTTCATACAGTTTTCTTGCTACAGATCGAACCATCTCTGCAAAACTGTCCACGGCCACTCGCTCACCCAAGAGCACATAATAGCTCACATATTTGTATGTCGCGAGACTTGGATCTGCGCATGTATACTCTTGATATCTCGGGTCGTTGAAGTTGACCTGCTTCTCGGGTTGAGGAATGGGGAAAAGCTTCAAAACATTATAGGCAAGCCGGTCTGCCCGAGCCTGGATTGTGCTCGCATCCCAGTGATCCTTGTCCTGCACATCCTGGTAAAGGATCACCGCTTTTGTCTGAGCTTCTTCAATCTTCTTTTTCTTTTCATCGAAGGGCCTGTCGCCCAGCTCACTGTTATATCCGGTAAGCGTCAGGTTGCCGAGCGTATGTAACCACCGATCCCTGTCGTTGCTCCAGTTGTCACCAAGCATTTTCTGCCAGGCCGTAGACAGGTTCTTGTTCTGCGGCATGATATGTTCGATGCTCAGATTGTCGGTCTGTATTTTTTCTTTTCCCTGATTCTCTATTGAGATCAGCATATAGCGGCAGAGGGCATGCTTCGCATATAGATTATAGTTTTTCAGCGCGTAGAGGAATTCTGTGTCCGCGGGAATCACATCTCGGGAAGTCATCTGAAGCATGAAAGAGACGATGGAATCATAGTAATGCTCCTTGTTCTCCTGGCGCAGAAAAACACGGTTGTACAGCGTTTTATATAGGCCGCGGAGAGAATTTGAAGCAATTTCACAGGTGATACGGCGTACGCTGTAACTCAAAAGCATCTGCAGAATCTTTTCAAGTTCTTTCTGGTCAATACAGCCGTTTCCATTATTGTAATCGTCAAACACCCGGAACAGGAAAAGGAAGATCGTGCCTTGCTTCAACTGGCGCAAGCCGGCAAGATACTCGTTAATTTTGGCACTGTAGTTCGAGTCTCCATTCATAAACACATGGAAGAACTCCGCATAGTGCAGTAATTCGGCCAGCATGCTCTGGTTCGTGTAACCGTTTTCCTTAAACAGCTTTTTGAAATCCTCATAAGCGGTGGATTCCTTTGCGAATCCATCCAGCTTCATGTTGAGATAATCCAAAAAGAACTCTGAAACCTGCTCTTTTGCAATTAACTGCTCGATTTTCAGCCAGTACTCTTCGTAAAGAATCTCCTGATCCACATCGGTCATGAGAACGAAATTGCGGATCTGGTCAGCAAGACTCAGCGGAACACCTGTAGAGTTGATTCTCTCAAAAATCTCCTGTGCGTTGTCATCTTCGTCTAGTTTAATGTTGGCGCAAGTCAGACGCTCAATACCTCTGTAAATGTCCTTCACGGACATGTTTTCATCCGCTATCAAAAGCTGCTGAACAAGTTCCTTGAAGAGTGCATAATTCGTCCAGATACCGCTGCTCTTGTCAACCTCATCATATTTGTTATCCATCAGCAGATAGAGTTGCTTGTTATCGCTTTTGATGGGCTTCAGCTTCAGCTTGCTGGCAGTATCGACGTCGTATGTATCGTATTTATCCCTGTTGAAAACCGAATCTTCCAGGAACCCGCGCTCGTTTTCAGTGGAGGCGCAGTCGATCAGCGCTTTGAGCAAAAGGTAAATGGTGGTCAAGCGCTGCTGTCCGTCGACAATGACATAGTAGAGGATGTTGTGTTCCTGCTTCAGCAGAGCGTAGACTACCGAGCCGCAAAAATGCAGTTTGTCCTTTCGATAGGCTTCTACGATGTCTTCAAAGAGCTTGACACACTGTTCGCGAGACCATTCATAATTGCGCTGGTAGACAGGGATAGCATATTGACGCTTGTTCGGCTCAATGAAGTCATTAATAATTCTGCCGCCGTCAATTTTCATACGTGGTTCCTCCTGAATATTCTTTCTATGCAAGGTCTGCCGCAGAAATGGAAGTAAGGATTTCCAGACTGTTAAGCATTATTCTCTCTCTTCTGAAGCCTTCCTACGATCGACTATATTATAGCTAAAAAACGTAAACTTCTCGCTGTTCTCGCGGTAATACTTCAATGCGACAGCAGAAAGAATCTTGCATATTCTTACGATCCCCACTTCATATTCTCGCTCTTCGACCTCTCCGACATGATTATATCTCAGGTTAGCTGAGGACGAACTTGCGAGCAGATCGTCGCTTTTGCGTATTTCCAGAGTAAATCTTGTGAGCTTGTTTTGCGGTTCGGAAATCTTATCAACGTCGATATCGGTATCTCCTGAATGCAAAAAGCTGCATCGAAGCTGGTAGAGCAGCTCCCCGCTCATATAGGGCAAGTCTGCAAGCTCAGGCGTTTCGGATATGCTGATATCTTTCTCATAGTATCCGATGTTTTTCTGATACCAGTCAATATATCTTGTTTTGCTGCTTTTCTCATGGGGGTATTCCGCCTTCCCGCAAATGTCGGGAAGAGTTAGAGCAAGGGCCAGAGCCGCGAGATGGCAGCTGCTTTTCAAACCCCGTTCAATATCAGATGTTATTTTCTCAATCATCGTTCATCGACTTCTGCGGCAGCTTTTAAAACAACTTAGAAAAACCGAATTAGTGTAGGCAACAGGCCAACAGCAGCACCGACAATCGCAGCGGTTACTGCGATCCGCCATTCTCTTCGAGACAGCTTCTTCGCCTTTTTGTTCTGATTCTTTACCCACTGATCAAAAACGGCCACGTCACCGACAATCACATATGCTTTGCGCCCGAAGGAATCACGCAACTGAACAAGTCCTTCTTCCTCCATGAGGGATAAAGCGTCTTTATAAAGCTGTAGTTCTTTATCGGTAAAGAAAGGACTGCTTGAGAGCTTTTCTTTCAAATTAGCAAGAACTTTCCTTTCTTCTTTTGATAACGGAAAAGT
>JAILFJ010000089.1 GCA_024697625.1 Oscillospiraceae bacterium | reverse complement strand
ATCTTCTGGATGTGGATCGCCGCGCTGGGCGGTATGGCCACTAAATTTGCGGAGATCGCCCTGGCAATGCATTACCGTGTACAGGACGAGGAAGGCAACTTCCGCGGCGGTGTCATGTACATCCTGACGCAGGGCATGAAGCAGAAAACCATTGCAAAGATCCTGGGCGGTGCCTTTGCCGTCTTCACTGTTTTCGTCTCCTTCGTCTCCTGCGGCGCTCTGCAGGTAAACACCATCAGCAGCGCTGTCAGCGGCCTTGCTGGCGGCGGCACGGTGATCCCCTGGGTCATCGCGATTCTGATCCTGGCTATTGACGGGCTGGTCATCTTCGGCGGCGTGAAGAAAATCGCGGATGTCACCACCTATCTCACACCAATCATGGCGCTGATCTATCTGGGCTTTGGGCTTGTGATCCTGATCCTGAACATCACACTGATCCCCCAGGCGCTCTGGTTCATCGTAAAATCTGCCTTTACCGGAGACGCGGTGATCGGCGGCGTGGCCGGTGCCACGATGGGTGTCGCCATCCGGCGCGGCGTGCAGCGCGGCGTGTTCTCCAACGAAGCGGGCACCGGTTCCTCTGCCATGGTCCACGCCACGGCCAAGGTGGACGTTCCCGTCAAGCAGGCGCTCTATGGCATCATAGAGGTCTTTTTCGATACCTTCGTCATCTGCACCTTTACTGCGCTTATCATCATGGTCAGCGGCGTATGGAACAGCGGTGTGACAGACGGCACGGTGCTGGCCGCCACAGCTTTCCGCCAGAATCTGGGCGGGCTCGGGCAAGTAGTAATTGTCATTTCCCTGATCTTGTTCTGCCTCTCTACGGTACTGGGCTGGTATACCTACGGGGAATCCGCCTTTGCCTTCCTGTTCGGCACACATAAAGTGAAGATTTACCGGGTGCTGCATATGGTCATCTGCGCTCTCGGCGCGCTCATCAGCGTCCAGCTCCTCTGGGACGCGGCGGACGTCTGCAACGGTCTGATGGCCATTCCCAACCTGTTCTCTTTGATCCTGTTCGGAGGGATCGTGGTGAAGGATACAAAGGATTTCTTTGCCGATTACGATCACGCGCTTTCAAAGGGAAAAGCAGAATGAAGCGTGCCATGATCGCCATGAGCGGCGGGGTGGACAGCTCTGTCGCCGCGCTTTTGATGCAGCAGGCGGGGTATGACTGCACAGGCGTTACCATGCGGCTGTACCGCGCGCCGGATATGGAGCGCACCTCACAGAAAAGCTGCTGCAGTGATGCAGATGAGGATGACGCTGCTTATGTATGCTGGCAGTTGGGAATCGAGTTTGAATCTCTCTGCTGTACCAAAGAGTTTGAAAAAACAGTCATTCAAAACTTCATCCTGGAGTATGAAGCCGGACGGACGCCGAATCCCTGCATCGTCTGCAATCGCTGTCTGAAATTCGATCTGCTGCTTTCGCTGGCTCTGGAAAAGGCTTTGACTGCCTCGTGACCGGCCATTACGCCCGGATCACACAGGATCGGGGTACCGGGCGCTGGCAGCTTCGCAAGGCGCTGGACGGGAGCAAAGATCAAAGCTATGTGCTCTTTATGCTCTCTCAACAGCAACTGGCGCACCTGCGATTTCCGCTGGGGGAGCTGCGGAAGACGGACGCTCGCGCGATCGCGGAAAAGGCCGGTCTCGTGACCGCATCCAAGCATGAGAGCCAGGACATCTGCTTTATTCCTGACGGGGACTACGGTGCCTTTCTTGAACGCTGGACCGGTCACTGTGATCCGGATGGTGAGATCCTCGATCTGGAAGGCCGCGTGGTCGGGCGTCACCGCGGCGCGGTCCGCTACACGATCGGGCAGCGCCGCGGCCTCGGCGTTGCGGCGGAGCAGCCGCTCTATGTCGTGACCAAGGATATGGAAAAACACACTGTGACCGTCGGACCGGAGAGCGCGCTCTACAGCCGCGAGCTGATCGCCTCAGATTTCAACTGGCTCTCGATCCCGGAGCCGGAACATCCGGTCCGTGTGACGGCAAGGACGCGGTACCGCCAGACCGAAAACCAAGCTACCGTCTGGCCGCTTGCAGGCTCGCGCGTGAGGCTTGTTTTTGATGAGCCGCAGCGGGCGATCACGCCGGGGCAGGCCGTCGTGTTCTACGACGGCGAGCTCGTCCTCGGCGGCGGGACGATCGAACAGGTGTTAACATGATCTGACTTCATTCATTTTGGGTCGTAATCTCCGTAACAGCAAGAATGATTCATCGGAACAGAAAATGATTCATTGTATCAAAGTACTGTTCCTTTGCCAGAATTGTACGCTGATCTTGATACGATTAGCGTACTTTTATTTTGCACCTTCGGCATGAAATCGTATGCAAGATGCAGATGTGCCAGAATAGGACTCTGATCTTTGATACCATCAGGGTCGTGTTGCTTGTGTGCCCGCCGGGCACACAAAACGCAGCAGATCGGCACCGCATGCGGTGCCGATCTGCTGTATCTGCTCTTGTGATCCGAATTACTCGGCGAACAGCGGTGTCGAGAGATAGCGGTCGCCGGTGTCGGGCAGAAGCGCGACGATCGTTTTCCCTTTGTTCTCCGGCCGTTTCGCCAGCTGGATGGCGGCCCAGAGTGCGGCGCCGGAGGAGATGCCCACCAGTACGCCCTCGCTGCGGCC
>JAILFJ010000159.1 GCA_024697625.1 Oscillospiraceae bacterium | reverse complement strand
CACAATGTTCTCATCATCGGCGGGGCGTCCATTGTTATCCTGTTCTTTATATCTCTCTTTCTTTCCCGGCGGATCATCCGGCCGTTGGAAGCAAACGATAAACAGCAAAAGCAGTTTATCTATGATGCCCGCCATGAACTGAAGACACCGGTTGCTGTGATCAGCACCAATGCGGAGCTCCTTTCCAGGGAGCTGGGAGAAAACGAGTGGCTGGCAAATATACAATACGAAAATGAACGCATGGGAGATCTGGTGAAGCAGCTTCTGGATCTTTCCAGGGCTGAAAACACGGAAACGCTCATGGAAACGGTCGATCTTTCCCGGATCGTCACCGGTGAAGTGCTTGCTTTTGAAAGCGTCGCGTTCGATCAGGGGAAAACGATCCGAAGCGACATTGACGAGGGGATCCACGTCATGGGCAATCAGGCCCAGCTGACGCAGCTCACGTCCATCCTGCTGGACAATGCGGTAAGGCACGGGACGGGAGATCAGATCGAACTTTCGCTGAAACTGTATGGTCATGCGGCAGTGCTCAGCGCGGTTAATGACGGGGATGAGATTCCAGCAGAAAAGCGGGAGCATCTCTTTGACCGGTTCTACCGGGTCGATGAAGCGCGAAACAGCGAAGGTCATCACTATGGGCTTGGCCTTTCCATAGCGAAGGCTGTGGCGGAGAGGCACGGCGGTACGATCAGGGTTAACTGTCAGGACGGTAAGATCCGGTTTACAGTCTCAATTCCGAATAAAAATTAAAAACTTCAATCTTCGTTCAATCGACCTCTCTTACAATGAGCCCATCAAACGTAAGGGAGGTTTTCTTTATGAAGACTTTTAGAAAAACGATTGCGCTGCTGCTGGCGGCTTTGCTGGTATTCAGCCTTTGCGCCTGCGGGAGCACGCAGGCCGGCGCAGCTGCAGATTCCGCTTCCGAAGCAAGTGAAGTCCCCGCAGATTTCCCAGGTGAGCCCCCCGAAGGCGGCCTTGGCGTTATGCCTCCCGAAGGCGGACCCGGCGGCACTCCTCCTGAAAAGCCGGATGGGAACGGCGGACCCGGAGGCTCTCTTCCCGAGGGAATGAAAGGGGGTCCTGGCGGATTCGGCGGCGGCCCCGGCGGAAGCCGCGCGGACATCGACTATGCAGGGGCTGTTGAGATCACCTCTGCCGATACGCAGATCAGCCAGACCTATACCAGTACCGCAGCTGACGAGAGTGCGCTTCTGATCAGCACCTCCGACGAAGTCACGATCACGGATCCCAGTGTCACCAAATCCGGTGATTCTGACGGCGGCGACAGCTGCAACTTTTACGGGCTGAATGCCGCTATTCTTGTCAAGGACGGCACGACCACCACCATCACGGGCGGTACCGTCATTTCCGATGCGGACGGCGCGAACGGCGTTTTTTGCTACGGCGGCAACGGCGGGCAGAACGGGGCTTCCGGCGACGGAACCACGCTCATCATCCGCGATACCGGCATTGTTACCACCGGCGACGGCTCGGGCGGCATCATGACCACGGGCGGCGGTGTGACCTGCGCCTATGATCTGGATGTGACCACCTCCGGCCGTTCCAGCGCGGCGATCCGCACGGACAGGGGCGGCGGAACGGTTGTGGTGGACGGCGGTACTTACACCTCCAACGGCCTGGGCTCCCCGGCCATTTACTCCACAGCGGATATCACGGTGTCCAATGCCGCACTTACTTCCAACCTCTCCGAGGGTGTTTGCATTGAGGGTCTGAACTCCATCACGCTGAATAACTGTGACCTGACGGCAAACAACACCCGGCGCAACGGCAACGCCACATTCCTGGACACCGTCATGATCTACCAGTCCATGTCAGGAGATGCGGCAAGCGGCACCAGTCACTTCACCATGAAGGGCGGCAGCCTTACCAGCAAGAGAGGCCACGTCTTTCACGTAACCAACACCAACGCGGTCATCACACTTGAGGGTGTGGAGATCGTCAACGAGGACGCCGACAACATCCTGCTCTCCGTCTGTGCGGACGGCTGGAGCGGCGGCAGCAACATCGCAGAGTTCAAGGCCATCGCTCAAAAGCTTGTCGGCGCGATCAAGGTTGGCAGCGATTCCTGTCTGACCCTGGAGCTGACGAACGGTTCCACTTATGAGGGCAGCATCGACGGCAGCATCGTCAACGCCAGGGGCGAGACGGTATCTGCAGAAGTCGTTACCATCTCTGTCACGCTGGATTCCACCAGCATCTGGACGCTGTCCGGCGACAGCTATATCACTGAGTTCAGCGGCAACGCTGCGAATATCATCAGTAATGGCTACACCCTGTATGTAAACGGCGCGGCTCTGACCGGGACCAACTGAAAAAAGCGAGGAGGGAAAACATGAAAAAGGATTTGAAGGGTATCTCGCTTATTCTCCTGATCCTGATGATCGTCAGCCTCTGCGCCTGTGGAAGCTCAGCAACGGCAGACGCAGCCGGCTCGGAAACTCCTGTGTCCCAGAGCACGGAGACAGCAGCTGTTACAGCGGAGACCGGTGACAGAGAAGCCATCGAGACAGCTCTGGATCTCAGGAACATCGGTGCGACCTGGACTTATTCCGAGAACACCGACGCCTGGACGATGAGTCCCGTTACTGCAAGCGACAATTCTGAAAACACAGAAAGCAACGTGCCCGGTGATTTCCCCGGCGAACCCCCTGAAGGTGGTCCGGGGGGCACCCCGCCGGACAAGCCGGATGGAAACGGAGGTCCCGGCGGTGCGCCTGGCGGAGCTCCCGGCGGAAGCAGCGC
>JAILFJ010000112.1 GCA_024697625.1 Oscillospiraceae bacterium | reverse complement strand
AATGTTTATGAGACTGGTAAAAAGATCACTGATGAAGAAAAGGAAAGCATAAACATCGAGTTTTTAGAACCCTTTACCCAATGGAATTACATCATCCGCCCAGTTCAAAATGGCACGTTTGTTTCGTGACAGACCCTAAGTAAATGACATTGCCTATGAATACAGCTATTTTGCTGTAGTTTTCCCCGTCTCAACACCTTCTGTTGAGTCTTTGATGAACAAAACTCGAACGGTGGCAAACATTAATCGCAGGTCTTCAACAATACTCATCTTGTTGATGTACATGAGATCCATCTCAAGCTTATCGTGTGGATTAGTGTTGTATTTGCCATAGACCTGAGCGTATCCGGTCAGCCCAGCCTTGACTTGCAACCGCAGCCCAAATGCTGGCATTTCTTCTTCATACTGTGCTGCAATTTCCGGCCTCTCCGGCCTTGGTCCAACAATTGACATATCTCCCCGCAGGATATTCCATAGCTGGGGCAGTTCGTCTGCTCTGCAAGCTCGTATGACCTTTCCCACCGGAGTAATACGGTCGTCGTTTTCGCCAGTACTGAGCCGCGCCACACCATCCTTCTCCGCATCTACACGCATCGACCGGAACTTAAGGATTTTGAATTCTTTACGATCCTTCGTGAGCCGAACCTGTTTGTAAAGCACCGGGCCATGGTCATAGAGCTTCACGGCGAGAGCAGTAATCCCAATGAACGGGCTGAGAACCACTAACCCGATCGCACTCACCACAATATCGAACACCCTCTTCAGGAATAGGTACTCCGGTGTGGGTTCTGCTCTTCTGACACTCATAATGGGGACGGAGAAGTTCCTCATATGCCTTGAGCCCTGCATGATGATGTCGCCAACATGCGGAGCGAAGTAGCCAAGGACACCTGTCTCAATGCAATACTTGGCAAGACCGTTCCTCAGCGTTGCATTCACGCCGGATACGACGATTGCCTCAAACCCCTCGATCTCTTTTTCCAGTTCCTTGTAGTCTTGCGGATTTCTTATGTACTTCTGAACATTGAACTTATGCTCTAACTGTCCAACTTCCTCGAGCCGTCTTAAGTCCTCCTCGTCCTCATATATGATCACAGTACGCTTGTGCATATGAAGAGAGTCATATGTTTTCTTTGCCGTCACACTCCACAGCATGTCCCAAAGAAGCTGAACCGCGCAAAGACCAATCAGCGGTAGCGGGTTCGTTGGTTTCATGTACATCAAGAGTGATACAATCCAAATGATGCCCGCCGTAATGACTTGTGAGAGAACCTGTGAGTATGTATTATCGGATGCCTTTCTGTAACCCAAGCTATAAGCGTCGTATGTCCTGTTCATCAGGAAGAGAAGCACGGTATATAGTGCATAAAGAATCAGGTCTCCCTTTAAATGCTGCCTGACAGCGTATCTGCCATAGTAGTAAAATCTCCAGCAAATAATGAACATTCCAACAGACACAACCAAATGTAGGAGCTTTAGTGCTCGTATCTTCACAGCCTTTTTCATGCTTCGCGTCTTCACAGTAAATAACCTCATCCCTTGCATTAGATCGAAGAACTACTTTTCCGGTCTAATGCCGGGATGAGGTTTCTCGCCTCTTACCATAGGAGGGAGAGTTCTACCCCCCCCCATGAGAATTATGTTAACCGCTATTTGTCGTGCGGAATTCCCCTCAAACAACACGAAATGCTCTGGAGCCCTTTTCAGCCTCCGGAGCGATATCGTCCAAATTACTTTTTCCTACTGGCCTGCATTTCAACCAGCTCCTTCTTTTCCACACTAGCCTCTCGCCCTTCGGTACTCTCCCTCAAGAAGACATGCTTTAGACATAAGCATTTTTCCCGTCTATTCCTGGTCCTCTGTAAGGAGACCACCGATGTCCACACGGCTGCTCTGAACACTATGTGTCTGTCCCATATCTTCTTGCCTGAAACTATCGAGGGGTTATACCCGTCTCCTTAATGTGTCTCTTCTTGCCTGGAACTATCAAAAGCACATAACACAGACAGCTTTCCAGATATGTATTTGCTACATTGTCTTAGCCTCTTCTATAAGTGGAGTACCGAAGGCACACATATCCAGCAACCGTGAAATCAGCCTCGATTTTTGTTCACTCTGCCCAATGTTCGTCCCGTTTTTCCCATTTTTCTGTACGATTTGCTTCACTTTCGTAGTCCATTGCTGTTGTCTGCCCAGCTGCGACACCCTCAGTGCTTTCAGGCAAGAAGAGAATGCCAAATGTGGCAAAGATAAGCTTCAGATCGGTCAGGAAACCCATGTCATTGATATACAGCAGGTCGAATTCCAGCTTCTCGTAAGGATCAGTGTTGTATTTACCATAAATCTGGGCATATCCCGTCAGACCGGCTTTCACTTGGAGGCGCAGTTTGAAATCCGGTATAAACTTGTAGTATTGCTCCGCTATTTCCGGCCGCTCAGGACGGGGACCGACAAAGCTCATGTCCCCAACCAAAATGTTGAACAACTGCGGGAGCTCATCAAGTCTAAAGCGTCTTACGATACGGCCGATCGGAGTGATGCGGCTATCATTCTCGCCAGTACTGAGCCTGGCGATGCCGTCTTTCTCAGCGTCGACCCGCATCGACCGGAACTTCCAGATCTGGAATTCTTTTCCATCCCGTGTGAGCCGGTTCTGCTTATAGATGGCCGGGCCACCATCATAAAAATGGATAGCAAGTGCCGTAACCAAAAGGATGGGACTGAGAATAACGATACCAAGAAGAGACGCAATGAGATCGAATGCCCGCTTGGCGATACGGTACTCCGGCTTCGCCCGGCTTGTCGTCACATATAGAACCGGTGCATCAAAGCTCTGGATATGCTGAGCCTCCTGCATGATGACATCCCCGACATGGGGGAGAAAGAAACCAGCGACCCGCTCTTCTTTGCAGTACTTCGCGATTCCGTTCCGGCAGCGGCTGTGCACACCGGCAACAAAGATGGCCTCATAGCCCTCCAGCTTTGAGCGTATCTCTTTGAAGCTGTACCCGTCATATTGTAACTCCTTGACAACCTTGTACAGTCTCTCGATCGGCTTTCCAGTTACCGTCCCGAAACGTTTTTTGTCAAGCTCATTCCGGTAGATCAGGATGGTACGCTTCGCGGGATGGAGCTTGAAATAGGAGTAATTGGCCATGTAGGACCAGCCTGCGTCGAACAGTACCTGCAATGCAATGGCACAGAAGAACAACCAGGGAGCATGCATGTGCTTCCATGCAATACAGACGCCCAGCCAGATGATACCAGCAGAGAAGAACTGGGACAGGGCCTGGGAGAAAACGAGTGTGCGAATCCTTGTATATCCCAGAAGATAGGAATTGTAGGTTCGGTTGAAGAAAAAGATCAGGAGACCGTAGCCTGCAGTTACATAATAGTTATAACGGAAGCCGTATTTGTCCATCCCGGCGACGGCTCCGTAGCGGAACAACAGCCAAAAAGTATAAAAGATCACAAGAGTAACCCCAAAATGAAGGAGCTTCATTCCCTCCACATACAGGTCTTTTCTGTAATCATCTCGAATATCCATTGCTATGAACCTCTTGTTGCAGATTATATTCACACTGTGCAGATCCCAATTGGGGGCGTTCCCGAGTGATCTGCAGCTATTCTTATTATACCGTATACATTTTTAAAAGTATTTCATGCTAACATAAATCATGCGTTTTTGCAAGCCCTGTTTAGAAGAATCCCTTTGGCAAATGATTGACAAACGGCGGGGAGAGGGTTATAATCAGATTTGTTAAAAATGCCGAAGAACAAACGGCATATCATGGCGGATACCGCCAAAACGGAAGTAAGGAGGAAACAAAAATGAAGAAAGCATTTGCACTGCTGCTTGCGCTGGTCATGGTGCTCGGCCTCTGCGTCACGGCGCACGCCGACGGCATGGACGACCTGATCGCCGCGGCGAAGGCGGAGGGCGAGCTGGTGGTCTACGGCTCCTGCGAGGAGGAGTATCTGGCCGCCGCCTGCGAGAACTTCCAGAAGATGTACGGCATCAAGACCGCATACCAGCGTCTGTCCACCGGTGAGGTCCCTGCGAAGATCGAGGAAGAGAACGGCAAGCCCTCGGCTGACGTCTGGTTCGGCGGCACCAACAATCCGTACGACGAAGCTGCCGCGAAGGGCCTGCTGGACGTGTACGAGCCGATGAACGCCAGCCACCTGACCAAGGACATCTATAAGAATCCGGACGGCTACTGGTACGGCATCTACACCGGCATCCTGGGCTTCATGGTGAACAGCGATGAGCTGAACCGCATGGGCCTCGAGGCGCCGAAGACCTGGGACGACCTGCTGAAGCCCGAGTATCAGGGCCTGATCTGGCTGTCCAACTACAACACCGCCGGCACGGCCAAGCTGGTCATCAACACCATGCTGCAGATGAAGGGCCATGACGAGGGCATCCAGTACCTGGTAGACCTGGACAAGAACATCGAGGTCTATACCAAGTCCGGCTCCGGCCCGTCCAAGAACGTCGGCACCGGTGAGTGCGTCATCGGCATCGGCTTCCTGCATGACGGCATCACGCAGATCGTCGACAACGGCTATGAGAACATCAGCCTGGTGATCCCTGAGGACGGCACTTCCTGCGAGGTCGGCCCCGTGGCCATCTTCAAGGGCGCTGCGCATCCGAACGCCGCAAAGCTGTTTGTAGAGTACGCGCTGTCTCCGGACTGCGTGGAGCTGGCGGACGACAACGGCTCGTACCAGTTCCTGGTCATCGACAATGCCGAGCAGCCGGCCGTTGCCGCCGAGTTCGGCCTGGATCCCAGCCTGGTCTGGTCGGGCTATGACTTCGCCGATGCTGCGGCCAACACCGCCAAGTATGTGGAAGAGGTCATGAATGCCCTCGCCACCGCGGGTGCGGATACCGGCAACGCCGACCGCTTCCAGACCTCGTGATCCAGACTGATCTGAGGGAAGCAGACCGGCAAAACAAGGCATAAACTACCGCAAGGATGGCGGAGCACCCGCCATCCTTGTTCTATAAGGTTCTATAAGCTTCCATAAGCGGAAATGAGAGGAGCTGTTTTTATGGCGAAGAGCCAGAGCGCGGCGCTGGACCGGAAGAAGCTGATGGCGGACCCCATCATGGTGACGACCATCGTCGTGCTGATCACGTTTTTGACCCTGTTTATTCTCTATCCGCTGGCAATCCTGCTGGTGGACAGCTTTTACGGAGACGGCAGCTTCGGCATCGGCATTTTCAAGAGGATCTTTGCGATGCCGTCGTTTACAAGGGCCATCACCAACACCCTGAAGGTCGGCTTCGTCGTGGGCATCCTATCCGCGCTGATCGGGCTGCTGTTCGCGTACGTCGAGGTCTACGTCAGGATGAACCGCTTTGTGGGCGGCCTGTTCAAGGTGGTCTCGATGCTGCCGGTGGTCTCGCCCCCCTTTGTGCTGAGCCTCTCGATGATCATGCTGTTCGGCAAGGCGGGCATCATCACCCGCTTCCTGCTGGGGATCTATGACAACAGCGTGTACGGCTACTGGGGCATCGTCATTGTCCAGACCCTGACCTTCTTCCCGGTCTGCTACATGATGCTGAAGGGCCTGCTGAAGAACATCGACCCCTCGCTGGAGGAGGCGGCGCGGGACATGGGCGCGGGGCGCTGGAAGGTGTTTGCGGACGTGACGCTTCCGCTGCTGCTGCCCGGCCTGGGCAACGCCTTCCTGGTGACCTTTATCGAGTCGATCGCGGACTTTGCCAACCCCATGATCATCGGCGGCTCGTACGACACGCTGGCCACGACGATCTACCTGCAGATCACCGGCGCCTACGACAAGGCGGGCGCGGCCGCGATGGCCGTGGTGCTGCTGTGCATTACGCTCGCGATGTTCGCGGTGCAGAAGTATTATCTGGAGGCCAAGACCGCCGCGACCCTGACCGGCAAGGCCTCCCGCGCGAGGATGCTGATCGAGGACCGGAGCGTGAAGGTCCCGCTGACGGTCTTCTGCAGCCTGGCGGCGATCTTTGTCATTATGATGTACATCTGCGTGCCCATCGGGGCGCTGTTCCCGACCTGGGGCTACAAGTTCTTCCCACTGACGACCAAGTGGTTCAAGCTGGTCTTCACCCGCTATCACGGATTCAAGGCGTTTAAGGACTCCTTCGTGCTGTCGCTGATCGCGGCGCCGGTCACGGCCCTGCTCAGCATGATCATCTCGTACCTGGTGGTCAAGCGCCGCTTCCGGGGCAAGGGCTTCATCGAGGCGGTGTCGATGCTGGCGATGGCCGTCCCCGGCACGGTGCTGGGCGTCGGATATATCCGGGGCTTCTCGGGCGGCATCTTCCACACGGGCTTTCTGCAGGGCATCTATGGCACAGGGCTGATCCTGATCATCGTGTTTGTGGTGCGCTCGCTGCCGACGGGTACGCGCAGCGGCATCTCGGCCCTGCGGCAGATCGACAAGTCCATTGAGGAGTCCGCCTACGACATGGGCGCGGACAGCTTCCGGGTCTTCATGACGGTGACGCTGCCGCTCATCAAGGATTCGTTCCTGAGCGGACTGGTCACGGCCTTCGTCCGGAGCATCACCGCCATCTCGGCGATCATCCTGCTGGTGACGCCGCAGTATCTGCTGATCACCGTGCAGATCAACGAGTTTGCCGAGAAGGGTTCGTACAGCCTGGCCTGCGCTTTCGCGTCGATCCTGATTCTCATCACCTACGGCGCTGTGCTTCTGATGAATCTGGTCATCAGGCACTTCGGTACCAGCAAAAGTATCAAGGAGGATTGAGCCATGGAAAAAGTGAAAAAGGGAGTCCGCCTGGACCATATCTCGAAGATTTATCAGGACCCGAAGACCGGAAAGGACTTCTACGCCGTCAGAGACACGTCCCTGACCATCGAGCCGGGCAGCTTTGTGACGCTGCTGGGGCCCTCCGGCTGCGGCAAGACCACGACGCTGCGGATGATCGCCGGGTTTGAGAGCCCGGACGAGGGCGAGATCTATCTGGGCGAGGAGCCGATCAACGAGCTGACCCCGAACAAGCGGGACACCGCGATGGTCTTCCAGAGCTACGCGCTGCTGCCGCACTACAACGTCTTTGACAACGTCGCCTACGGCCTGAAGCTGCGGAAGGTCCCCAGGGACGAGATCCGCGAGCGCGTGCTGAAGATCCTGGACCTGGTGGAGCTCACCGGGATGGAGGCCCGCATGACCAACCAGCTCTCCGGCGGACAGCAGCAGCGCGTCGCGCTGGCGAGGGCGCTGGTGATCGAGCCCTCGGTACTGCTCTTTGACGAGCCGCTCTCGAACCTGGACGCGAAGCTGCGCGTCTCGATGCGGACCGAGATCCGCCGCATCCAGCAGGAGGTGGGCATCACCGCCATCTACGTCACCCACGACCAGTCGGAAGCGATGGCGCTCTCGGACAACATCATCATCATGAACAAGGGTGTCGTCGCCCAGATGGGCACCCCGCAGGAGATCTACTACCACCCGGTGAACGAATTTGTGGCGGACTTCATCGGCGAGGCCAACTTCCTGAAGGGGACGATGGTCGGTGCCGCAAAGCAGCTGAGCCTCGACAAAGGCTCCGTCGGAAAGCGCGTCATCATGAACATCGAGGGCAGCGAGATCGAGGTGGAAGGCAACGGCAGCATGGAGACCGGGAACGAATACACCCTGGTGCTCCGGCCGGAAGCCGCGACCCTCGCAGACGAGGGCAACCTGCCCTGCGAGGTGGTGCTGTCGTGCTTCATGGGCTCGTACCAGAACTACCATGTGAAGGTCGGAAACACCCTGGTCAAGCTGGAGGAGCATAACCCGAAGAACAAGCACATCTACGCGGTGGGCGACCGCTGCGCGCTGGTCTTCGACCCGGCCTCGGTCCACGTGCTGTGAAGGGGCTCGGGACAAGAATATTCTTGACTGTCGGCGAATAATCCTGTATATTTATGCCGTAATATTTGCAAAAACGAAAGGAGTAACAAAGCATGAAAAAAATCCTGCCCCTGCTTCTCGCGCTGCTGCTTCTGGCCGCCCCGGTGGCCTATGCCGAGACAGCCGATGCAGTCACCCTGTCCGACATCAATCTCTACTACCGTGACGGAGAAGAGGAGACCTCCCTGGAGCTGACCGGGCTCAAGATCGTCTTCGCCGCCCCGGAGGAGAACCTCTTCGTGATGAACGTCCTCGGCGACGATAACCTGCTGCTGAACGCCGCATTCAAGATGGAAGGCAGCAAGATGCTCTGGACGATTGACGGACTGGGCACCACCTACAGCGTCGATATTCCCGTCCCCGACTCGCAGAGTGCCGAGGGCTTCTCTCTGGACCTCGAAGGGATCGACGTTGACGCCCTCCTCGAGAAACTGATGAGCGCCGCGACCATCGACACAGACGAAGACGGAACCGTCAACTTCTCCATCCCGTACACCGCTGTCAACGAAGCCCTGGGCGCGCTGATGCCGCTGCTCAGCCAGCTGCCGGACACCGAGGCGGTCGATCTGGACGGACTGGCCCAGTCCATGCAGGACCTGCAGAGCAGCAACTCCGGCGTGAATCTGGACGGCTGGCTCAGCTCCACCGATACCGAGACCACTGTCGGGCTTGAGCTTACCCCGGTAGAGGCCGGCCAGGCCGCCGAGGGAGCGGCCTTCGGTGCCTACTTCTATATGGAAAACGGCGAAGAGGACAAACTGACTCTCTCCCTGGAGCTGGACAGCTTCGAGGGCGAAGAGGAGACCGAGCTGCTGTACGTCTACTTCGGCATGCTTGACACCGCCTATTTCAGCGTGTCCCTGATGAACGAGATAGAATTCGCCGTCAGCTTCGATCCCGAGTCGAGCGTGGCCGGCATCAGCTTTGACTCTGAGGACACCTCCCTTGCTCTGGACTGCGTCGTCGGCATGGAAGAGGGCGCCGAGGTTGCGGTCTGCCAGGTGGGCGATGCCGCGACAGCCGTGGACATCAACGACATCAGCGATGCACAGTCAGAGGAGCTGGCCAATGCCTTCACACCTGTGATGGAGTATCTGATGCCGGTCCTGGAGGCCGTTGGCTGAACAGAGAAGCCGCGGAACCGCGGAGCAGATGAGCCGCTGAACTGCTGAACCACCGGAGCGGGGATGCATCACAGGGCACTGCGAAGCGATAAGATTCAAGCGAAAAAACACACGAATAGTCCCGCGAATAATCACATAAAAAAGAGGCGCTTACCTTCGTATTTGAGGGTAAGCGCCTTGTTTGGTACGCTCGAAGAGCGCACTAAAGGAGGGAAGCCCAGAGACCACCGGGCAGCGGAAAAGACTTCGGCCAAAGCCAGTTCAATCTCTCAGTGTCCCAATCGGAATAATCTTTACCCCGTCGTCCCGGGTGTAGGCCATCTCACCGCCTGTGATTACGATGAGAAGATCCGGTTCATGCAGGGGAACCTGCGTCTCTTTTTCGTTGTATTTCTGAATTAACTGCCTGAGCTGTAATAAATGGCCTGCTCCTTCTTCGATCTCCCGGCTGCCAAGTTTAAACTCGATCAGCGCGTAGCGTCCATCATCTAAATGCAGCACTGCGTCAGCCTCCAGATCATAGCGGTCATGATAATAGGAAAGCTTTCCGCCGAGAGCCTGAGAGTAAACTTTCAGATCCCGGATGCAAAGACACTCAAAGATGAAGCCAAAGGTTTTCAGATCTGTCTGCAAATAATCCGGCGTCAGACCCAACGCAGCTACAGCAATCGAAGGATCGGTAAATTCACGTTTTTTACCGGAACGAATGATTGTCGCGGAACGGATTGCCGGACACCAGGCATCAACATCTTCGATCACAAACAGCTTTTCCAGTGCGTTGAGATAGTTGTCCATTGTAACAGAGGTCATGCTCTCAGCGTTTGCTGAAACATCTCTGTAAATATTTGACTTCTTTACCAATGTAGAAATATTGCGTGCATAGGAGCGCAGAATCATACCTGTCCAGACAGGATTACGCTGTACACCATCCACTGTGGATATATCCGATTCACATATGTTGTTCACATAATCCTTCGCAATCATCAGCTTTGCATTATCGCTCTTTCGACGCAAAGCGCCAGGCCAACCGCCACGACAGGCAGAAAAAATCAGATTTTCGATGGATAAATCCGATGTGATCCCGTCAATGTCGAGGTCCGGATCATTGAACAGTGACTTCAAAGAAATCTCACCGTTGGATTCCCTGGATTCAAAGAGACTCATAGGATACATCTTCATGCGCGAAATCCGGCCAGTGCCGGAGTGCAGAATCTTGCTGTTATCCACAGAGGTCGAACCAGTAAGGATAAAAAGCCCTTCTTCCTGGCGCTGATCTACCGCAGTCCTAACAGCATCCCACAGAACCGGCGCGACCTGCCACTCATCGATCAGACGCGGATTTGGCCCGCGCAGGAGCAGAGAAGGTTTTGTATTGGCTGTCGCCATGTAGCCGTCCCGTCTGTCCGGGTCTTGCATACGAAGAATGCTGTTTGCTTTTTGTTCGCCTGTCGTCGTCTTTCCGCACCACTTGGGACCGACAATCAGCGTGGCACCAAACGCCTCCAGCCTCAAAGCGAGCTGATCGTCTACTATTCTCGGAAGATATTCGGGCATTATGCATCCCTCCACAGAGTATCAATTGAACATATTATATAGCATCGACAGTTTCACGTCAATTGTGTTTTGCGTTTTTGATGATTTTTGTTTTGCATTTTTGATATATTTTGTTTTATATTTTTGATTTATTCCATTTTGCGTTTTTGAGTTATTATACCAGTCAGGTTGTAACAGTCAAGAAAAGTAAAATAAAATAAAAAGACGGGCATCAGGTCCTAAAGAACCGCGCAGTATTGCGCAGAGAATCTTTGACCTGATGCCCGCCTCTTGAGTTGCGGGATTTGTTTAGCCCCTCCTGCCCGATTCAGGCTGAGGAGACCGCATAACAGACCGCGCCGACGGCCTGCCCGAACTGGGCGACCGTATAGCCGGGGAGCGCGGCGAGCTGCCGCATCAGAGGGGTACGGGCCGTATCGTCGTCCGGGGCGAGAAGCTCGTACTCCGGTGCGCAGGCGGTACAGCCCTCCCGGATCAGCTCGAAGCAGGAGCGGTTCCTGGTGAAGCGGCCGTACAGATAGCGCTGACAGAGACCTGTGCGCAGGAGAAAGTCCGCCTCCCGCGAGAGCACACCGAGATGCAGACCGACTCGACGGAAGACATCGGCAGCGGCCTGATTCTTCTGACCGGCGAGATCCATCAGGTGGGCCAGACAGGGCTTCCGCAGATCCTCGGGCGCGGTGCGGACGGTGAGCAGGCTGGCTGTCTGGTCAGTGAAGCCGTCGAGCAGCGAGGGATCCCTCTCCCAGGCGAGGCGGAAGGCGGCGGACTGGCCGAGATAGCGCCGCGCACCGGGAAGGCCGGAATTGGCGTTCCTTGTGCTGCGCAGGTCCTCCGGCGGGAGCGCCGCGGAGGGGCGGCTTCCGAGGTCCAGGATCAGATCGTAGAGTTCGAGAGGCATCTGAGGGATACTGCCGTCGGGCAGGACCCATCCGCTGCCGAGGTCGGTACCCAGGGTGTGGGCGAAAAGGCCCTTCTGCCCAAACTCGACCGCAGCGGTGAAGGCGGCCATGTTGCCGTCGTTGGCGATGCGGATCTGAGCCCCGGGGAGACAGTGCTCCTGCAGGCGCTCCCGAAGCATGCCGATCTTCTTAAACTCCAGGTTATAGTCCAGATCGGGATTGCGGCGCATGCCGTCGGTCTTGGGGGTCTCACCGCCGAGGATCCGGTCCCCGATCACGACATCGGGAAAACTGACGCCGACAGCACGGAGCAGGGGCTTTCCCGGAAGCCGGGCGCGGATCCGGTCGACCTGCTCCAGGATCGGCTGAAGGATGCCCTCGGCCGTCGGGCTGACGGCAGGGTTCCAGTCGTATTCCGTGACCGCGACGAGACGCCCGTCCTCCGCTAGGACAGTCTTGATATCCGTGCCGCCGATGTCGATGCCACAGATGACCCCGCTGAGGTCCGGCAGCTGTGTCGACGTGCTGTCGGGAGGAGATACGGCAGCCGATACTGCGTCGGGGTCAGTGGAGGCAGAAGAGACTGCAGCGGGAGCAGCCGGCCCTGTCCCGATGCGGAAGGCGAAGGGAGGCAGACCGAAGGCCGTGCAGAGGCGGTTGGCGATGCTGATGACCTTTCCGTAGCCGCGCCGCTGCGGTTCATGGACCTGAAAGACCCTGTCCAGATCGGAGATCAGTTCGGTCACGTGGTCGGCCTCCGGGTCATACTCAAAAATGAGCTCCCGGCCGCTGCAGGCTGAGAGCAGATTATAGACGCAGGCATAGAAAAACTCCTGCACGAAGCGCTTCTCCTCCGCATTCCCCCAGCGGGGAAGGGCGTAGGCATGCCGGGTCCATTCTCCGGTGATGAGACGGAGATGGAAGACGACTGGGGCAGAGGAAGGGAGCGCGGAGAACATCTCACGCAGGTCGGGCATCCAGAGCGGCTCGCCTTCGGCGGCACGCCGGATGAGATCGGAGAGCGCGGTACGGTCCGGCATGTCGGCTCACATATGCTCCGGCGCCGAGACACCGATGAGGCCGAGGGCGATCTCGAGGACCTGACGCACGGCCGCGCAGAGCTGGAGGCGGGCCTCCAGGATCCCGGGCTCGGCGTCCCTGATGCGGCAGACGGTATAGAACTTATGGAAGCGGGTGGCGAGCTCGGTGACGTACCGGTTGATCCGGCTGGGGTCGTAGTCCCTTGCGGCGAGGCGGACCTCCTCCGGGAGCGCGGCGAGCTGCTTGATGAGTTCCTGCTCCTCCGGAACCGTGAGAAGCGCCGTATCGGCTCCGGCCGCATCCTCCAGGCTGTGCCCCTGCTCCGCCAGGGCGGCGATCAGGGTGCAGATGCGGGCGTGGGCGTACTGGACGTAGTAGACGGGGTTTTCACTGTCCTGGCGGACGGCGAGATCGAGGTCAAACTCCACCGGCGAATCCGGACGGGAGTTGAAGAAGTACCTGGCCGCGTCTACAGGCACCTCGTCCAGGAGGTCGGTCAGCGAGATGGCCTTGCCGGTGCGCTTGGACATTTTTTCGGGTCTGCCGTCCCGCATGAGCTTGACCAGCTGCATCAGGACGATATCGAGGCGGTGCTGTCCGTCCAGGCCCAGCGCATCCATGGCCCCCTTCAGGCGGGCGACGTGGCCGTGGTGGTCGGCGCCCCAGATGTTGATGGCCAGGTCGTATCCGCGGACCTCCAGCTTGTTGCGGTGGTAGGCGATATCCGCGGCAAAGTAGGTGTAGAAGCCGTTGCTGCGGCGCAGGACGTCGTCCTTCAGGTCGAGCTTCGCAATGGCCTCGAGGGACTTGCCCTCCTCCATGAGCCGGCTGCCGATGATCTCGGCGGTGCGGAGCCAGAGCGCGCCGTCCTTCTCGTAGGTATAGCCGAGGTCTGTCAGGCGGTCGACGGTCTCTTTGACAAAGCCGCTCTCGTGGAGCTCGGACTCGCAGAACCAGCGGTCATACTCCACGCCGTAGCGGAGGAGATCCGCCTTCATCTTCGGGATGTTCCGGGCAAGGCCGAACTGCGCCATGGCGGCATGCCGCTCGGCCTCGGGCTTCTGAAGCCAGCCGTCGCCCTCCTGGGCGAGGAAGGCCTTCGCCAGCTCGATGATGTCCTCACCGTGATAGCCGTCCTCAGGAAACTCAGGCGCCTTGTCGCCGAGCAGCAGCTCGTGATAGCGGGCGTCGATGGAGGAGGCGAACTTCTCGATCTGGTTGCCGGCATCGTTGACGTAGAACTCCCGGCTGACCTCCCAGCCGGCGAAGTCCAGCACCGAGGCCAGCGAGTCGCCCAGGACACCGCCGCGGGCGTTGCCGAGGTGCATGGGACCGGTCGGGTTGGCGGAGACGAACTCCACCATGACCTTCCGGCCGCTGCCGTCGCTCACCCGGCCGTACCGGTCAGCCTCAGCCCTCACCGCGTCCAGCACGGCGGAATACCAGCGCTCGGAGAGCCGGAAGTTGATAAAGCCGGGGCCGGCGACCGACACGGAGGAGAAGTAACTCCCGCTCAGGTCACAGTGCTCCGTGAGGGCCTCCGCGATCCTGCGGGGAGGCATCTTCAGCGCACGGGCGCAGACCATGGCGTGGTTCGCGGCATAGTCGCCGTTGGTCACGTCCTTGGGAATCTCGACACTGCCGCTGAGTTCGGCGCCCTCCGGAAGCGCGCCCGAAGCTGCAGCAGCGACGTAAGCCTTCTGCAGCAGCGTATCCGCATTCTGCTTTGCCAGCTCGATCAGGTTAGCCATTTTTCTTCTCCATCTCTTTCACCGAAATCTGAAAGTGGTTCTTTGCGACAAAGGTGTTCGCCAGGTCCGTGACGTAGTCGATCTCCATACTGCCGCCCTTCTCGTCGAAGCTGTGGCGGATGCTGCGGGTGTCGATGCCGAGGGTCAGCTGGCCGTAGGGGGTGTCGTAGGGGTAGGAATCCCGCATCCCCTCGCGGAAGATCATTCTGCCGGTCAGCATGCCGGCCCGGTCGACCACCACCTGGTTGGGCATGATCATCACGCTGGTGCGCGTTCCCTCCAGCCCGGTCAGCTCCGACTCCTGATAGCTCACGACACTGACGCCCTCTTCGTCAAAGAAGTAGGAGCCGGCGGTGTCAAAGATCATGGTGTTTTCGCCGTTCGGACCGTCATGCTGGCGGTTTGAGATGGATATCCATACGTCTTTTGTCATTCTGAGTCTCCTTGTATGATCATTGCCGGTGGTCTGGCTGCTGTCTTCTGTTTTGCGAAGACACAGTATAGCGCAAACAGGGGAGGAATACAAGTATTTTTTCCCGTAAGCTCAGAGGCCGTTGACGACGTTGACGGGGCTGCCGGAGAGCCAGGCGGCGAGGTTCCGGGCCGAGATGTCCATGATCCTCTCTCTCGCCTCTTTGGGCGCCCAGCTGATGTGCGGGGTGATGAAGCAGTTCTTCGCCGTGAGAAGCGGGTTGTCGCCCCGGATGGGCTCGGTGGAGACCACGTCGAGACCGGCGGCGAGGACCTTGCCGGAGTTGAGCGCGTCCGCCAGATCCTGCTCCACCACAAGCTGGCCGCGGCTGTTGTTGATGAGAATCACGCCGTCCTTCATCTTCGCGATGGTCCCGCGGTTGATGATCCCCTGGGTGGAGGGGAAGAGCGGGCAGTGCAGCGCGATGACGTCGGAGCAGGCCAGCAGGGTGTCCAGATCGGTGTACTCGGCAATCTCGCGGCCGGAGTCGGTCTCGCGGCTGCCGGTGGCGAGGACGCGCATGCCCATGGCCTTCGCGATCCGCCCGGTGGTCTGACCGATCTTGCCGAAGCCGATGATGCCGATGGTCTTGCCGGCCAGCTCGATGAGCGGGTAGTCCCAGAAGCACCAGTCGGGGTTGGACTCCCAGCGGCCCTCGTGCACTGCGGCGGAGTGATGGGCCACATGGTGGCAGATCTCCAGAAGCAGGGCGATGGCAAACTGCCCGACTGCCGCCGTGCCGTAGGTCGGGATATTGGAGACGGGGATGCCCTTCTCGGCGGCACACTGTACGTCGACGATGTTGTAGCCGGTGGCCAGGACCGAGATGTACCTCAGCTTCGGACAGGCGTCGAAGACAGGCCTCCGGATGGGGCACTTGTTGGTGAAGACGACCTCCGCGTCGCCGATGCGCTCCGCAATGACGGCATCCTCATAGGGCGTCCGGTCATAGACAGTGAGGTCGCCGAATTTCTTCAGGGGCTCCCAGCTCAGGTCGCCGGGGTTCTCGGTGTATCCGTCCAGAACAACGATTTTCATGTTTCGTATCCTCCTGATGTGTGAGCGGTCTGTGTATCCGTTTTTTCGGTTCTCTGCGCCCACTATATATCATCACCGGGCACCGGGTCAAGCGGTTTATCACGCAATTTCTGTTTGACTTCTGATGCCGCCGGAAATATAATAGAAGCACAGCTTTTCGGTCTCGGCATGAGATCGCAAAGGTCCGCAGCAATACTATTCTTAAGGAGGAAAAAACATGTCCAAGGAAATCAGCAGAAGAACATTCCTGAAGGGCGCGGCAGCCGGCGCCCTGACCGCCGCCCTGGCGGGTGCGACCAGCGGAGTCGCCTTTGCCGACGAGCCGGCCGCGGCAGCGGAGGAGAAGAGCAGCACCTGGTATGACGCCAAGTACTTTGCCAAGCCCGATCCCATCACCGACATCGCCGAGACGGTCGAGACCGACGTGGTTGTCGTCGGCGCCGGAAACGGCGGTCTGGTCGCTGCGGCCTCGGTCGTGGACCAGGGCGCGAAGCTGGTCCTGGTGGAGAAGAACGCCATGTGGATCACCTGGGCCGGTGAGATGGGCGCTTACAACACCAAGCTCATGAAGGAAAAGTACGGCATCGAGTACAGCGACGAGGAACTGCTGGAGATCTCCAACGAGATCTGCCGCTATGCCAGCTACGAGAACGACCAGCGCCTGGTCAACCTCTGGCTCTTCAACTCCGGCCGTACCATGGACTGGTTCGTCGACCAGATGGAGAGCAAGGGAGTCCACATGTTCCTCGAGACCGACATGAAGGACTGCCGCTTCATGAACAAGCCCCAGACCCACACCGTGTACGAGACCTTTGAGGAGCTGGGCCCCAACTATATGGGCTCGCAGCTGGCCAACCCCAAGTGGGTCGAGATCATCGAGGAAAAGGGCGGCAACATCATGTGGGAGACGACCGCCAAGCAGCTGGTCCAGGATGAGGACGGCAAGGTCACCGGCATTATCGTCCAGGCCAAGGATGGTAAGTACATCCAGATCAACACCGCGAAGGGCGTCATCCTCTCCACCGGCGGCTACGGCGGCAACCCCGAGATGATGGACGCGCTGCGTTACCGTGACAAGGACGTCATCTGCAACAACCTGGGCTGCGCCTTTGCCATGGGCGACGGCATCAAGATGGCCATGTGGGCCGGCGCCGACATCGACCGCAACCACGCCGGCGGCGTTGCCTTCGACCGTGCGGCCGTCGACCTCGACCACCACACCGGTGCGCCCTACACCAGCGGTCTGGGCGACATCTGGTGGCCCGGCAGCCAGCCCTGGCTGAACCTCAACACCCACGGCGAGCGCTTCTGCAACGAGGACAACACCTACGACTTCCATATCAACAGCTGGCTGGTCCAGCCCGGTCACATCGGCTTCCAGATCTTCGACAGCAACTACTGGGACGATGTCGTAGCCTTCCATACCACCATCTGCAGCCGTGTTGTGGCCGTACCCGGTGCCCGCAACAGCGAGGTTCTGCCCAACGTCATGCCCTGCAAGGACGGCGAGCAGTTCTATAACGTCTATATCAAACCCGCCCTCGACAGCGGCAAGCTGATGCAGGCCGACAGCCTGGATGAGCTGGCCGACATGCTGGGCTTTGAGGGCCAGTACAAGGAGAACTTCCTCAAGAGCATCGAGCGCTACAACGAGCTCTGCGAGAAGGGCGTCGATCTGGACTTCGGAAAGCAGAAGAAGGACATGACCCCGATCAAGCAGGGACCCTTCTACGGCATTGCCCTCGGCAGCTGGCTGCTGGCCACGATGAACGGCGTCCGCGTCAACACGAACCTCCAGGCCATCAAGGCCGACGGCGAGGCGATCCCGGGCCTGTATGTGGTCGGCAACGACATGGGCGGCTTCTTCTCCAACAGCTATCCCCAGATGTTCGGCGGCACCGCACAGGGCAAGACGGTCTGCTTTGCCCGTCTCGCCGCGCTGCACGCGGTCACCGGCTCGATCTACGAGGACTGAGCGGGCCAGGTGAAGCATACACTGATCCGATGCGGAAGACTCTATGACGGGATTCACCCGGCGCTCTCCGAGAACAGGGAGATCCTTGTCGAGGGGAAGCTGATCCGGGAGGTCGGAGAGCATCTTGCGTATCCGGAGGGCACTGAGATCGTTGATCTCAGTGCCCTGACCGTGACGCCGGGGATGATCGATGCCCATGTGCATCCGGAGTTCTTCCACTATAAAGACGTCGGCGCGGTAGATACCCTGTTCAATTCGGACGGATACCGGACGCTGGCGACCTACCATACCGCCGAGAAGTCGCTGTACGGCGGCTTCACAACCATCCGTACGATGGGCTGGTGGCGCGAGTCCTACGAGCTGGACGTCAAACGGGCCATCAACGAGGGCTATCTGCCCGGAGCGAGACTGGTGGTCGCGCCCCACTTCCTCGGCGCGCCGGGGAGCCACGGGGACATGACCCAGGTCGCCCGCGCAAACCCGCCCCTGATGGACCAGCTGCAGCACAGCTATCCGGGGACCGGGAGCGGGGCGGACTTCTTTACCGACGCGGTCCGCCGGGAGGCAAAGATCGGTGCCGACTTCATCAAGATCATGGTGACAGGCGGCTTCTCGACCCCCAACGACGACCCGGAGGACATCCAGCTCAATGACGAGGAGCTGGCAGCCATCTTCACAACGGCGAAGAGCCTCCGCAAGCCGGTCACGGCCCATGTCTACGGGCCGGAGCTCATGCAGAAGCTGATGGCCTTCGGGATCACCGGCATGGAGCACGGCTCGCTGATGGACGAAAAGACCGCCCGTATGGCGGAGGAGACAGGCACGTATCTGGTGCCGACCTTTACGCCCTTCCACGACGCCGTGATGGACGACGAGGCCAGCATGCAGATGAAGTCCCCTGAGTTCTGCCGCAAGCTGCACAAGTATCAGAAGCGGCTGCAGGAGGGACGCGCCGTCACCCTCGCCAGCAGCATTAAGCTGGGCTACGGTACGGATATTGTGACGAACTACGACAGCTTCGACCACGGCGTGGAGTACCGCTGCTGGCTGGAGAGCGGGGCCGACCCCTTCCGTGCGCTGCAGGCGGCCACGAAGAACAACGCCGAGATCTGCGGCATCGACGACATCGTCGGAACGATCGAGGCGGGCAAATACGCGGACATTGCCGGCTGGAAGCGGGACCTGCTGAAGGACCCGGATGCCCTGCGCGACTGCGGCTTTGTCATGAAGGAGGGGACCGTCTACCCCGCCGAATCCCGCATGCCGGCCTGAGCGTAAAAAATATTTTTCAGGGCTGCTCCCAGAAGGGGGCAGCCCTGATTGTCAGTGACGGGCCGGGTCAACCGAAAACCTCAGCCGTCACTTACCGAACGGTTCCTTCGGCCGGCCGGCTTATGCCTGCCGGCTGATCTGCTTCATGAGCTTCAGGATCCTGGTCTGCGCCGGGAAGCGGTTCCGGCGGGGCCAGGTTTTTTCATACAGCGTCATCAGCGCTGCGGCGTCCTGAGGGGACAGAAGCCCGATGGCCTCGTCCGTCAGGCCGTGGACGGCGACCAGCATCCAGTAAGAGCTGAGCGGCTCCGGGTGGTTCTTCGGCGCGAGATAGATCTCCTCCAGAATCTGCCGCACCTCCGCCGAATCCGGAGTGGTATCGGTGTATTCCTTCAGCAGCTCTGCCAGATTCTCGCGGAAGCGCTCGTGGCAGGGGTCGTCCGCCGGCCCGGGCCTCAGGCCGAAGAGGCCGTCGCCGAATTTACGGTTGCGCTCCAGGTCCTCGGCCTTCTCGATGTAGGAGGTGTAGAGGGCCCGGATGCGTTCAGGAAATCCCATGTGAATGTCTTATCCCGTGAAGCCTTATGGCCTGTGCCGTCCGCCGGTTCAGGCGAAGGGGTTCTCCGTGGGATAGGGAAGGCACTTGGGCTGGTTGTAGCCGATGTCCTCCACACCGAGGAACTTGAAGACCTCGAAGAGGGCCTTGCCGTGATGGCCGAAGGCCACCGCGCCGTGGTGCGGGAAGCGCTTCTGAATCAGCACATGGCGATAGAAGCGGCCCATCTCGTGGATGGCGAAGACGCCGATGCCGCCGAAGCTGGTGGTCGCCACGGGGAGAACCTCGCCCTCGGCGATGTAGGAGCGGAGCTTGCCCTCGCTGTCGCACTGCAGGCGGTAGAAGGTGATCTCGCCCGGCGCGATGTCGCCCTCAAGGGTGCCGCGGGTGAAGTCGGGATCGCTTCCTTCCGGCTCCAGCAGGCGGTGCTGAATCAGCTGGTACTTGATGGCGCGGCTGTCGCACATCTTGCAGGACGGGGTGTTGCCGCAGTGGAAGCCCATGAAGGTGTCGGTCAGGGTATAGTCGAACTTGCCCTTGATCTGCTCTTCCCACATCTTCGCGGGGACGGAGTTGTTGATGTCCAGAATGGTGACGGAATCCTGGGTGATGCAGGAGCCGATGTACTCGCTGAGTGCGCCGTAGATATCGACCTCGCAGCTGACGGGGATGCCGCGGGAGGCCAGACGGGAGTTGACATAGCAGGGCTCAAAGCCGAACTGCTCGGGGAAGGCCGGCCAGCACTTGTCGGCGAAGGCCACGTACTTGCGGGAGCCCTTGTGCTGCTCCGCCCAGTCGAGGAGGGTCAGCTCGAACTGTGCCATGCGCTCGAGCATGTCGGGGAAGTATTTCCCTTCGCCCATCTCTTTGGCCATGTCAGCGCAGACCTCGGGGATCCTGGCGTCGCCGGCGTGGGCCCTGTAGCTCACCAGCAGGTCGAGCTCGGAGTTCTCCTCGATCTCGATGCCCATCTCATAGAGGCCCTTGATCGGGGCGTTGCAGGCAAAGAAGTCCTGGGGACGCGGACCGAAGGTGATGATCTTCAGGTTCTGCACGCCGATGATGGCTCTGGCGATGGGGATGAACTCCTTGATCATCTTTCCGAGATCCTCGGCGGTGCCCACCGGATACTCGGGGATGTAGCCCTTCAGATGGCGCATGCCGAGGTTGTAGGAGCAGTTCAGCATGCCGCAGTAGGCGTCGCCGCGGCCGTTGATGAGGTCGCCGTCGCCCTCGGCGGCGGCCACGAACATGCAGGGGCCGTCAAAGTTCTTTGCGATCAGGGTCTCGGGGGTCTCGGGACCGAAGTTGCCGAGGAAGACCACCAGCGCGTTGCAGCCGGCTGCCTTGACGTCTTCGACTGCCTTCAGCATGTCGAGCTCGTTCTCGACAGTGACAGGGCACTCGTACAGGCCGCCCTTGCAGACCTTGACAATGGCCTCACGTCTCGCGATGGAAAGACCGATAGGGAAGCAGTCGCGGGAGACCGCAACGATACCGAGTTTTACTTCCGGAATGTTCTGCATAATGAATCTCCTTCTTTTTCTTTTTTTTATATGGGTATCGGCTTAACTCAGCAATGTACAAGATGTAGCGACAGCCCTTGAGAGCCTTGTAAAGAGTTCCGCAGGATGGAATCTACGGTTGTATCGGAAACAGAACTCATTCAGGTACGGCTGGTAATCACCAC
>JAILFJ010000111.1 GCA_024697625.1 Oscillospiraceae bacterium | reverse complement strand
GTCGGGCCAGAGTTTTGCCGCCGCCTTCCTTCAGATTCCGCCTCACGACGGACACCCTTGGCTTTGGCTATGACCTTCCCGCTGCCGGGCGGTCTCGGGACTTTCACCCTCTAGAACGTGCGCTCGCCGGGCGCACCACAATAATAATCCCGAGACCGTGAGGCCTCGGGTTTTTTTTTAATGCAAGCCGCGCCCGGGAGAGCTCCGCCCGGTCAGATCTCCGGGAGGAGAATATCGCCGTCTTCACCCGGCACGTGAATGTCGGGCAGTACGACACCCGGGGTTTCCGAAGGCTTCGGTGACGGCACGGCTTCGGGCGCAGGCGTCGGGGTCGGAGTCACACTCGGTCTCGCTGTCGGTTTCGCGGTCGGTGCCGGTGCCGGGGTCGGGGTCGGCTTCGAGGTCGGCGCCGGTGCCGGGGTTGGCTTCGCGGTCGGCGCCGGTGCCGGTGTCGGTTCGGGCGTTTCCGGTATTGCTGCCGTTGGGGCTGCCTCACCGCTCTCTGTCTTCCCGGAAGAAGACGAAGTACAGCCTGCGGTGCAGAACAGAAGCAGCAGAACGGCAAGGATGATATAAAGCTTCTTCATCGTAACTCCTCTCAGGACAGCCGCCCTTCAGGTTTTCCCATTCACGTAGGATCCGGACGCCGGATACCGCTCCATCTTTTTGAAAGGATCTGTATAGATTAAATCAATTATATCAGAAAGCGAGCCATTGCAAGAGGAAAAGAGAAATCACGTCTCGCAGTCAGGCCTGCCGAACGCCGCCCGCAGCTGATAGAGCATGAGCTCACGCTTGAACAGGAATGCCGTCGCCAGCCGGAGCACCCAGCAGAGCGGCAGGAGCGGCGGCAGAACCGAGAGCACGGGGTAGAGGGTCTTCATCTGCGCGAAGGGGAGAAAGGCCCGGCTCCAGAGGTAGCCCCAGCGCCCCTTCCTGGCAACCTGATTCTGAACACTGTGTTTTCTGATCCCATAGGTCCCCGACTCCAGCATGTACAGGAACATGGCTTCGTCTCCGGGCGTGAGCGCCTCACACGAGAACAGACGCAGGGACAGCTCCCGGTTCTGCCGCTCGAAGCCGGAGAGGCCGAGCTTCTCAAGCTCTGCGGCAATGAGGCCGAAGTCCAGCCGGGCTCCCATCTTTTTCAGGTAGACGTAGGTATCCAGAAGAGACCGGAGCCCCGTCCCGCTGCTCTGATAGTGCTTGTGCTCGTGTGCGATCATATAGACATAAAAATCCTCCGGTGAGAGGTGGTAACGGAAGGAGCTGCCTTCGTCCTGAAGCATCCTGCTGCGGATGTCCCGGTAATACCCGGAAACCGCATCGCCCGGCACAGGCGCGAACAGGGCGCGGTGCATCTCAAAATTACAGACCGGCAGCTTGAAATAACTGTCGTGGACGCCCATCCCGAAATGCTCCGCCGTGAATCCCAGGCGCTCCATCACCGCCCTTACCTCGTCGGCCCGGGTCCCGTCAAAGAGAATGTCGTTGTCCGCCATCTGCCGCATCCCGATCTGCGGATAGCAGTCCTTCAGGACGCAGCCCTTCAGCGGCATATGCCAGATGCCCGACTTCTCCAGTTCGGCAAGGACCGCGGCGCGCTCGGTGTCAAAGAGCACGGTCCTGCGTACGGCCTTGCTCCTTGCCTGGACAAATGCCGGATCGCGCACCCCTGCCGCTTCCAGCGCGCAGCCCACGATGCCGGTGAGCAGGTGGCAGTCCGCCGTCCGGTACAGCCGGTCCAGATCCATGCGGCCGACCCGCCCTCCGTCCGGCTGCTCACCGTTCACCATGCAGGCGGCGAGGTAGACCGCATCCTCAGCAGCCGCCCGGTATTCTTCCTGTGTCAAGACTCAGTCCTCCTGTTTTCCCGGCGCTCGGCGCCCTGCCGCCGGCCGGGAGCAGCGTCCCGGACGGAGAGCAGCCGCCTCACGGCAACCCGGCCCCGGAGGAACCCGGCCCGGAGCGGGAACAGATCGCACCACAGGTGCGCATACAGGCGGAGCCGCCAGTCGGTCACCGGGATCTCTTTTCCGTCCCGGATGACCGCCTCCAGCACCCCGACGACGTGGCGGTCTGTGATTCCGTACTCCCGGCTCCACCGGTTGTCACCGCAGAGCACGTAAGCGTCCGGGCACACCTTCAGCACCCGGTGAAGCACATACTGGCCGCTGTCCCGTCTGTACAGCGGAATGTCATATTTCTTCAGCCTTCCGGTTTTCGGCTGAATGACAAGAAGATCCCTGCCCTGACGGATGAGCGGCAGCATGCTGTCCCCCACGCTGGTGTAGACCAGACGGCCGTCAGAAGCAAGGATCTCCTCAAAGCCGGACTTACTCATCCAGGGCTCCGATTCTGCGCAGCTCGGAGAGCGCCTTCTTCACATCGCGGGCGATGAGTTCCTCCGGCGCGTCATACCGCTGCCGCATGGCGGCTGTGACCGCCTCCTCTGAGGTATCCTCCCGCAGCAGCGCAAGGATCGCTCCCAGCGTCTGATTCCCCCTCACCAGCCCGGAAAAGCCGGCGCCGCCGGCAGGGACGAGCAGCGATTCCGTTCCGGTATCGTGGGCGATGAATTCTCTCTTCAGTTTCATGTGTCTCACCCCTTCAAGGTGTCATAGGACAGCTCCGCCGCGCTGATATCCATGTTGCAGGAAAGCCGGCAGAAGCAGACGTCCAGCCGGTCGATCAGCATCAGCGTTTTCGCCAGGGCAGCGGGATCGGCAGGGCGGTATGCCTGTTGGATGAGTGTCGGCAGGGCCTCCGATTTTGTGATCGGGACGATCCGGTTCTGCTCTGCGCGCTCCAGAATGCAGACCGCCTTCAGCGGTACGGCGATGTTGCGGCTCAGGTGATGCTTCCCGTCCCAGGGCGTACCGCAGACGACGGTCCCGTCCCCGGTCACACGGATCAGCGGCTTGTCGTCGTTAACCATGACGGCGCGTTCGCCCAGCAGCTCTCTCCAGAGGCGGGTGTGCGTGCTCTTGCCCGTGCCGCTTTTGGCGGTGAACAGATATCCTGCTCCGTCCACCGAAACGGCAGAGCCGTGGAACAGGATGGTATCCCAGTCCGGCATCCGCTCCGCGATCATGCGGCAGACCGCCAGGCTCTCCAGATACCCGTCCGAGAAGCGCCTGACCGGGATGCCCTCGATCTCATCCTCGCGGGCGGATTTTTCCCGCTCACGGTCAATATCGGCCTGCGCCGTCCGAAGGGTGAAATCGGACTCTCCGTCCACACGGTAATCTGCACAGAGACGGTGCACCTCCTCATGCAGTGAGGACAGCCTGATCCGTTTTTCACCGATTTTATAAACACCGACCATCCCGTATTCCTCTGACATACTCTCCGCTCTCACTCCGAGGGGCAGGAACGCCCCGCCGCCTTCCGCTCTCTCCGAGATCCGCAATCAAAGCCGATGTGTTTCAAGGCTCGTTGTAATCACGTCCTCCGCATCAAACTCGATGACTTCGATGACCAGTTCTTCGTATTTCTCCATGTTCCCTCTCCTTTCTCAGCTCTGCTTGCAGGCGACTGCAGCATTGCAGTCGCCCTTCACCAAACCCGGGCGCGGTCTTCGGGCGCCCGGAACATCCCGTCACCCTTCGCAGCGCCGTATGCCTCATGAAACTGCGGGAACTGCTGCACCACCGAACTGACCCGGATGAAGTTCGGCAGATGCGGATCCGTCAGGATCTGTAAGGCTTCCGCCGACGGCGGCATGGCGCAGGTTTCTGGCAGGTAGCCGGTGATGCTGGCGCGGAGGATCTGTTTCTGCTTCACAGCAGCATACGGATCTGCAGAACATTCTGTTCTTCCCTGCGCTCGTAGGAGATTCCGTCCACGCTGTTTTTGACAAGGTAGATACCGAGGCCGCCGATCGGACGTTCTTCGGAAGGCAGGTCCAGCTCCGGATCCGGCTCCTCAAGGGGGTTATAGGGCATGCCCCGGTCAATGAACGTGACCGTCACGGCGTGAGGGGTTTTTGCGGTCTCGACCCGTACGGTTGCAGGACCGCACCCGGGCGCATAGGCGTAGCTGGCTATGTTGACGTAAAGCTCCTCCACAGCCAGGTCGATCTGCATCTGTCTTTCCGTCGGACAGGCCTCCTCTTCGAGGATCCCGTCCACGAAGGCCACCACATCATCCGTCAGCTCAGAGCGGGCCTCTTCCAGCCGCAGTTCTCTGACCGCCGCCGTTTCGGCAGCATGGCTTTCCCTGCTCTCATCGCCGGCACAGCTTCCATCGCTGTCGCCCTCCCTGTTCATGGCGGCAGGTGCTCTGTCAGGCTCTGCCGGCCCGCCGTAGTACAGGCACAGCATGGTGATGTCGTCAAACTGCGGCGCGTCCCCGACAAAGCTGTCGATATCCTCTTTCAGCCTCCTGCAGACCCGCCTGCAGGCCTCTTCCCCCGTTCCGAAGTCCGCAGACAGAACCCTGAGCATCCGGTCTTCGCCGTACATCTCCTCCTGCACGTCCGAGGCCTCGGGCGCGCCGTCCGTGTACAGAAACAGAAGGTCTCCGGGCCCCAGCTGCAGGCCCTGCTCCCGATACCGTATTCCTTCCATGACCGCCATAGCCGGATCCGGCTCCTGCGGGATAAAGGATGCCTGTCCGTCCCGGATCAGCACGGGCGGATTGTGTCCCGCATTGATATAGCGCACCGTTCCGGAATCCGTATCCAGGAAGCCCACCCAGGCCGTGATGAACATCTCCGCATCGTTTCCTTCGCAAAGCTTGTCGTTGGCGCTCCCGATCACCCTGACCGGCGTGTCCCCGCGTTCGGCATAGTCGCGGATCACGGTCTTTCCCGTCATCATGAACATGGCCGCAGGAATCCCCTTGCCGGAAACGTCAGCCGCAAGGAATACCAGCCGCTTATCATCGAGCAGATAGAAATCGTAGAAGTCGCCGCCGACCTCCTTCGCCGTGTCCATGGTGGCATAAAGACTGAAGTCTTTCCGTCCCGGCCAGGGCGGGAAGACGGAAGGCAGGGCGGACTGCTGGATGTTCTTGGCCAGGGCCAGCTCCTCGTCGATCCTCGCAGCCGCCGAGGCAATGTACTGCTTGAGCGTGCTCACCGTCGCGTTGATGTCGTCCGACAGGGCCGAAAACTCCGTGTTGCTCCTTACATCTACCACTTCTTCCAGGTCGCCCTCGGTGATTTTGGAAAGAGAGTCATTGACTTTGTTGATGTTGCTGACTACCAGTTTTCTGACCAGCAGGTAGATCATCCCGAACAGCGCAAGAAAGACGTAGATCTCCAGCGTGGAAGACAGCAGCACGGAGGTATCCCGCTGCATGACGATCTCGTTCTCGGGGATGACCGCGACAATGGCATAGCCCTCCGAGACAGCATACAGACAGCAGCTGGGGACACCGTATACCGTCTCGTGAAAGATCTGGTCCTCCAGCACGGTCTCTCGGTCGATTCGCAGTCCCGAGACATCGATGTTCCTGCCTTCGTTCAGATAGAGATCGCTGACCAGATTCCAGTTTCGGTCTGCCACCATGATATAGCCGCCCTGGCCCACATGCCGGTTGTGCGTAATGCCGACCACCATCTGATCCACGTCCTTCTGGAAACGTTCCGCATCATAGCCGACCTGGACAAAGCCCCCGTTTTCAAAACGTACGCCGGCATACTTTCGGGAGATGGTGCTGTTGTAGGAGATGGGTTGGAATTTCTGCACATATTCTGTCTCGCTGCCCTCTGTCAGGCACAGGAATTCTGCCGCCTGTTCTCCGTCGTGCATGTCGAAGCCTACAAACTCCTCCTGCGTACACGCCGTGATGATGCCCTCGGTGTTGATCACGTCGATCTCCGAAACATCATACCGGCGCATCAGTTCCTTCAGGCGTTCCGAAGCAGCCTGCGTTTCTTCCGGCAGTTCATCTGCGATCGCATGGGTCAGGGCGAGCAGGTTCCTGTCCGATTTTTCCAGTATCTCCTGCTGCACATCCGCGATGTTGATGTGCAGCAGTTTCTCTGCGCTCTGGTTGGAGAGCTGTGTCTGAAGTCCCCAGGACAGGCTGATGGAAGCGGTTATCGCGACCAGCACGATAACCGTCAGCCACGCCAGGAAACTGCCCGATATGGTTCTCTTTGGCGTTTTCATAGCGGCTGCGTTCAGTGCTTCAGTCTTCCAGCACGAACATTCTCAGGAACCCCGTCATATTCAGTATTTTATAGGCCTGCGGGTTCACCCGCCGAAGCCGCATCTCTCCCTGCCTGTTCATCACCTTCTGGCAGGACAGCAGCATACGCAGTCCCGCGGAAGTGATATATTCCAGTTTCTCCAGGTCGAATACCAGCTCGGTGATCCCGTTCAGCTCCTGCTTCAGTTCACCGTCCAGCTGCTGTGCGGCAGAGGTAGTCAACTTGCCCTCCAGGGTGACGGTCAGGCTGCTTCCATTTACACTTTTTTTGATGTTCAGCATACGAATCCTCCTTTGTTTCGATTCGATCTGTTGGTCCACAGGCTGTTCCCGTTTCCAAAACTCCGTGATTTTTATTATAACATAGAAAAAGAATGGATGGAATTGCAGGTAAGAATATTTTTATATGGGTATCGGCTTAACTCAGCAATGTACAAGATGTAGCGACAGCCCTTGAGAGCCTTGTAAAGAGTTCCGCAGGATGGAATCTACGGTTGTATCGGAAACAGAACTCATTCAGGTACGGCTGGTAATCACCAC
>JAILFJ010000098.1 GCA_024697625.1 Oscillospiraceae bacterium | reverse complement strand
GCCTTTCAGGCTGCCGACCGCATTTCTCCCGGAGCCGGTTTCGGGAACCGCCTCAAGGATGGGGTCTGCCATCTTCAGGGCCGGTCTGAGGTAAGAAAGCTGCTGACTGCTCTGAGAAAGCTGGGTGAAGCAGCCGGTGGCAAGGCCGAAAGCAGAGAGGAACGCGGCAAATGTCGATACATCCATATCGGATCCGCAGGCGTAGACCCACCAGGTGCCAAGAAGCGCAACCGCGGCTACCAGCTCATTCTGCACAATAGCCGGAAACGGCAGGCGGAATTTTGCCGCTGATTTATCCTTATAGCGCTCGGCCCACTTTGCAAATACTCTTTTTTCGCTGCCCGAAAGCCGCACCCTCTGAATTCCGGTGATAAAGGCATAAACCAGGCTCTGTGTTTCTTTGTCCGCAGAAAGCTCCGCCTGTGCCTTTTTTACCTTCTGCCACAGGGAAACAAGGATCACTCCCAGCTGGGCAATGATCGTGACCAGGGACGGGACGAACAGCTCCGGAGCCAGGGAGCCGATCTGGAAAATATAAAAGAATGCAAAAAGGGCGGACAGCACACTGCCCATCAAGGCATTGGTCAGGATATCCGGAAGCAGATTCAGTCCGAAAACAGCCTGGGCAGTACCACCGGCGCTCTTCCCCTGGAAGAACCCTGCCGGAAGGTGCAGAAGTCTTCCAGTAACCGCATTCTGCAGCGTCACATCCATACGCAGCCGGATCCGGTCAAGGATCCTGGCCTTGACTGCGGAGATCAGATATCCGCCGACTGCAGCGCTGATCAGCAGGATCGCCATGGATCCGATCAGCGGAATCTTCCCTGTGGGGATCAGCTGTGAGAATACCAGCCGGGTGATAAGCGGTGTCAGCATGCCCACGCCTGTGGCCAGAAGACTGGCAAGGATCACCAGCATCAGATCCGTCACAGTCATGCACTGAAGTAAAAACCGGATCAGATCCTTACCGCCCATGGCCTCTGCCGGAAGCGGGCGATAAAAGCACAGGGCTTCCTCTTCAAAGTCCTCCCCATCCTCTCCGCTTACCCGGACATACGCCCCGGTATCCGCGGAACGCATGCGGTATCCGCCCATTTTTCCGGGCAGAAGAGCGCTTATGCGGCCACTGTCTTTTCTCACCGCCAGCAAGGCGCCGTCGCCGTTCTTCCACCACCTGCCCTCAAGCGATACTCTTCTCCGCATGATGCCGGAAGGCCTGATGATGTAATCGATCAGTTCGTTCAGATCCTGTGTTTCCGGAATCTTCTCCGGGAAGCCGACGCGATAATAGCGGCAGATCGTCTCAATCTCCCGTCTGACTTCCTCCAGAGAGGCCGGCTGACTGTGGAAGCGCTGATGCCCGCTCAGGGAATCCGCCACATCCATCAGGGCTTCCGACATGTTCTTTTCATCCTGCCGCAAGCGCTGGATAAGTTGTTCTGAAAATTGATCCATAATGACACCTGTTCAGATCAGCTGCTGGTCACGAGCTGTCTGTAATACCCTCCAGCAGCCATCAGTTCTTTATGGGTTCCGCGTTCCGTTACTTCTCCCTTGTTCAGTACCAGGATCTCATCGCAGTCCCGGATGGTGGAAAGGCGGTGGGCGACGATAATGCAGGTAATGCCCCTCGCGCGGATCGCTTCCGATACTTCATACTCTGTTTTCGCGTCCAGTGCGCTTGTAGCTTCATCCATGATGATTACGGAAGGATTCCCGGCAAGTACCCGGGCAATCTCTATTCTCTGCCGCTGGCCGCCGGAGAGATCGCTTCCTCCTTCCTCCAGGACTGAGGAATAGCCGCCTTTCCGCTGCAGGATATCGTCATGAATACCGGCATCTTTGGCCGCCCGGATCATATCGGCATTGGAAATGGACGTATCCCACATTTTGATATTATTCTCGATGGTATCCGCGAAAAGAACCACATCCTGGTCCACCACGGACAGAGAGCCCGTAAAAACCGGCCGCAGGATGTCTTTCCTGCTGGTCCCGTCATAGGTAATGCTGCCCGTCCAGGGTTCATACAGGCCGCTGACCAGTTTGGCGACGGTGGACTTTCCGGATCCGGAGCTTCCCACCAGCGCAATGCGTTCGCCGGGTCTGATATGAAGGGAAAAATCCCGGATCAGGGGTTCTGCCAGCCTGGAATAGCCAAAGGTCACATGGGAAATATCGATCTTGCCCGACAGTTTCCTGGCACCGTTTATAAGGATTTCCTTCTCCAGGAAAGAATCTTCCCCGTCCTCTTCCAGCCCCGGCTGGCAGGGATACTTCATGACATCGGAAATTCTCTCCATGAAAGTACGCATCTGACGGATATTCGCCCCGGCCCCCAGCAACTGATTGACCGGGTTCAGGAAGGCTGTCATCAGCGACTGGAATGCCAGAAAGACGCCGGCGCTCAAGTGCCCCTGAATGATCAGAACAGCGCCCATGGAAAGTACGATCACATTCGACACCTGCTGCAGAAGCCCGGGAAGGGGCATAAGAAATTCATTGATCCCGGCGGAGGATACCTTGCTCGTGTTTGCACAGGCCTGGTACCCGGACCACCTCTCAAAATATCCGTTTTCTGCGCCGGAAGCTTTAATGGACTCGATCATGTCGATCCCGGACACAAGGGTGGCTGCGGCCTTGCCCTCATCCCGCATCTGCACCCGGGAGTTCTCCAGAAGTCTACCGGACACATAGCGAACTACCAGCAGATTGAGCGCTACCGTCGCAAGTCCGATAACGGTCAGGGAGACGCTGTACCGAAGCATCACCGCCAGATAAAATACAAGGAGCATCGCCTGGATTGCCGACGGAGCAAACTGGCTTACCAGAATGGAAGCCACTTGGTCATTCTCTCCCTGCCGCCTGGACAGATCGCCTGCCGTTCTCTGGGAGAAAAACTCCATGGGCTCGCGGAGAATATGCCACAGGAACTTCGCGTTGGATGCTGCGGCAATCTTTCCTGTGACCTTCATGATCATGCAGATATGCAGGATCTGTGCTGCCAGCTGGTAAAGAATGACAACCCCGAAAAGAACCAGAAATCCCGTCAGCCACTGCGTGTTGATCCCGGTGAGGATATTGTCGGAATAGACCTGGGAAAAGACCGGGATGATGACGCCCGCAAGCGCGGCAAAAACTGCCGTCACCATGATGACCGTCAGTTCTTTTTTGTTTTCACGGATCCTGTCTTTCAGGAAGGGCCAGATGCCTTCCCTTTTTCCGTCTGCCGAAAAATCCGGACCCGGTTCAAACTGCAGACACAGCATGCTGTAGGAGCGGTCAAATTCCTCGTCTGTCACGCTGCGGCGTCCGGATGCCGGGTCATTCAGATAAGCCTTTCCGTCTTTGAATCCGTCCAGCACCACATAATGGTTGGCATTCCACCAGATGATGCAGGGGAAAGTCGCCGCCTCCCGGAGCCTTTTCGAGCTGAATCTCTTGCCCTGCGTCGTAAGCCCGTAATTTCGGGCCGCCTTTGCGATATTCGCCGCATTGCTCCCGTCCCTGGAAACGCCGCAGTCCGTGCGAACCTTCTCCAGAGGAACCCATTTGTTGTAATAAGCCAGAATCATTGCCAGGGAGGCTGCCCCGCATTCCAGCGCCTCCATCTGCAGGATAACCGGAACCTTTACTGGTTTTTTGCTCATGCGCCGTCTCCTCCGGTCAATGGAACAGGAACGCCGCCGGATGAACCTCGTCCGTCACGATGGATACATCCGCAATGTCTTTCCAATAATAAAGGTCTGCCGGGGCATCCAGCTCCACCATCACAATATAGCTGTAGTCATAATCGGAGAGCTGTGAAAAGAACCACCCGGAATAGTCCAGCAGATATTCGGACAGATAGCCTTCCACTTCTTCCTTTGAATGCGGAACCGAGTCAAACAGCCGCGTTGTTCCCGTTACAGCCTTGCCGTCCCGAAAGACCGCCCTGGCCTGCTTTCCGTCCAGACTGGCGGCCGTGGCATTGCCGGACGCATCCACCGGGCAGATCACGGCGTTCACCATATTGCTTTCGGAAAAACTGCCCTGCTTCCGCATGGAAACAGCCTCTTCCGTATCCCAGCTTACTCCCACGCCCTTTGCAGACAGGTAAACCGGGATCGAACCTGTAACGCCCCAAAAAATCAAGGCAGCCATCACCAGGGCCAGCGCCGCGATCAGGATCCACGTTCCCGTTGTGACGGCCCGGATATGTTCATTCAGTTTTTCCGGTGAGCGGATTGTTTCCGCCGACTCTCTGGTAAAGATACCGCCCGAAGTCTTCGGTGCGGGGGCCTGCGGTGTGTCCTGATTCTCTGTCATATCAGGATCCCTCCTGTTCATCTTTTCTTGTTTCTGTAAATGTCTTCAGGCTCTCCAGAAGCGCCTCCCGGGAGACGGTGCTGCGCTCCATCGCGCGGTTGAGCTTCTTCAGAATCTCCCTCACCGCCGGGCAGCGGGCGCAGTCATAGCATATATGTGGTAATTGTGCCATATAAGATCATGCTTTGTCAAGAAATAATCGGTCATGACATCCCGGTGCGGCCTGTTTTATAAGATTGACAGGGATAAACCAATATGTTACTATTTCTTTATTCTTTATATTAAGATGTGAGACCGCAGGGTTCCCATCGGAGCGCAGGAAAGGACAGGGCAGCAGACACTGCGGGATACAGAAAAAGCTGCTGAAGTGTGAGCATACACAGTCCTGAGAATACCGGAAGTGGAGACCCGCTGTTTCCGGAAGGACGGTCGGGGAGACGTGCGGAGAAATGCCAGCCATAAGCGATAGAACAGGGGAAACAGATGGCAGAATACTTTAAATTCAAGGAGCGCACGCCGGAAGACACTGTTTTTAAGATCCGGGGGATCCTCCGGGAGATCGGTGTGTTTCCGATCCTGAAGTGGGAACCGGGAGAATTTTCCGGCGTGTCCTCCAACCGGGTCTATCTGGATCCGGTGAACGGGCTCGGGACGAACGGGAAAGGGACCACGGAACGTTATGCGGAGGCAAGCGCGTTTGCGGAACTGATCGAGAGGATCCAGAACTGTATTCTGCATATCAGGACCTGTGGCCCGCAGGAGAGTCCTTATACGTATGCGTCCAGGTATCCGGATGAAAAAAATATGGAGATTACAGAACTGGTCTCCCAGAACGATGCATTCCTGGATGCGCTGTTCGGCAGTCTCGGGTTTGATCTCAGGATCCAGAGAGAGCTTTACCTGAGCAGCATGGCGGATATTCTGTATGGGAAAAAAGACGGGACGATCCCCGTAATTCCATTCACGGATCTGATCGGAGACCGGATTGTCTGGCTTCCTGTCGCCGTCGTGATCAGTTTCTGCGGTTCCAATGGCATGAGCGCCGGAAACACGATGGAGGAGGCGCTGGTGCAGGACTTTTCCGAGATCCTGGAGCGTTATGCCCAGCATCGGATCCTCGATGAAGGGCTGACGCCGCCGGAAATCCCCCGGGAGGAGCTTGAGGATTACAGCCTGTGGCCGCTGATCTGCCGGATCGAAGCAACGGGCCGCTACAGGGTTTCCATCCGGGACTGTTCGCTGGGAGAGGAAGGATTGCCAGTTGCGGCAGTGGTGATTGCCGACAGGGAAAGAGGCAGCTTCGGCGTGAAGTTCGGCTGTCATCCATCCTTTCCGGTTTCTGTGGAACGCACGCTTACAGAAGCTTTTCAGGGCAAGAAGCTGGAAGTGTTTACCAAAACCAATTCCCTGGGAGACGGGCGCCAGGTTCACAGCTATGACAACTTTACCAATACCGCCAAAACAGGAACCGGGTTTTATCCGGCAGCCTTTTTCGGCGCACAGCCCTCCTGGGAGTACAGGCCGTGGAAGCAATGGGAATGTGCTGGCGGTCAGGGGAACCGGGAGTATCTGAAAAAACTGATACGGCTGATTACGGAGAAAGGCTGTGTACCGCTCATCCGCGATGCCTCTCATCTTGGATTCCCGTCGTATTTCATTGTTGTACCCGGAATGAGCGAGATGTATGAGCGGACAGGTCTGCGTATCCGGGATATTCAGGCAGCTGCGAAGGTCAGGAAGATGTTCGGGCATTTTCCGGATCTGGAACGGAAGGAAGAGGAAACTCTTCTGCGGCTGATTCTTTTTAAGGAAGGATCGGTTATTGAAAACGGCCTGGACATCATCAGCGGCCGCTTCTTCAAAGGGGATCTGTTTACTGCGAACAGGGTGGGCGCTTATCTGGCGCTCAAAATGAACAGATTTCCGGTTGCGGCCGGGCTGTTTGGCAGAGCGGCCCTGTCGGTGCAGGAAGAGTGGGAAAGACAGCATCTCACCTGTATGATGGAGTATGCCGGACTGCTTGGAAACGGCGCTTCCCGGGAGGATGCCCTGTCATCGCTTTCGTTCCTCTTCGGCAGGGACGCGGCAGCGAGGGTGAGAGAGGAAACCGCTGATCCCGAAACGATGCTGCAGAAGGTCTTCCCGAAACTGAACTGCTTTGACTGTGAACATTGTCCGCTGTCGGGTGTGCACTGTGAGTATCCGGAGGCTGCGAAGATCCTTCGGAAGCTGAACCGGGCCATGGAACACACAGCGGTATCTCAGGAGAATCTTCTGGAACGGCTGAAGGAACTGTAAACCGCATATCAGCATCGACGAGAAAAGCGCTTGAGTTTCAGCTGCATCTGTGATACAGTAACCGCGTTCTTGAGATAGAACAGATCAAAACAATATATCGGTCATCGGAGGACAGTACGCCGTAGCGTAGGGGATCGTAAAGCCAGTGCTTTGCAGGCCGCCTGTTGGATAAGATGTCGAGTGAGCTCGGAACAATTGGCTGAAGAAGCCTTTTGTTGCCGAGCTTTTTTGAAGGAGGCTTGCATCCGGCGCACGGCGGAATTATAATGGGCCGCAGAGCCTGAGCACCAGCGCAGGCAGAAGAATCGAGACCGGGAGGGGAATATGAAAGCACATTTTATCCAACAGGACGCATGGGTGCTGCCCGGAGAATATCTTGCCTGGGCAGAACGCCGCGGATATGATGTAACTGTCACGAAATGCTGGGAATACGAGCGGATCCCGGAGAGCGCCGAGGCGGACATGCTGGTTGTTCTGGGCGGTTATCAGTGCCCGGCGACAACGAAGGAGGAGTGCGGCTATTTCGACGCGGAACAGGAGAAAGCCCTGATCCGCAGCTATGTGGAAGCCGGAAGAATGGTCGTCGGCGTCTGTCTCGGAGCGCAGCTGGTCGGAGAAGCGCTGGGGGCTCCCTATGCCCACAGCCCCGAACGGGAAATCGGCCCTGTCGAGGCGAGACTCACGCCCGAGGGAAAAAACGATCCTTTCTTCGCCGCCTTTGGAGAGGTCTTTCCTGCAGGGGAGTGGCACAATGACATGCCCGGTCTGACCGAGGACAGCGCGGTGATCGCGGAGAGTGACGGATGTCCCCGCCAGATCGTGCGCTATGGCAGATATGTGTACGGCTTTCAGACTCACATGGAGTTTACGCATGAGATCGTTGCGGCGGGAATTGAAGAGGCCGGCGGACGTCTGAACTGTACGGGGCGCTTTGTGCAGACGGAAGAACAGCTGCTTGCCTATGACTATTCCGGGATGAACGCCCTGCTGTCGAGCTTCCTGGACGCAATGGCTGAAGAATACCGGCGCGAACATGCTCCGACCGTATCGCAGGTGATGGAAAAGATGATCGCCTTTTCGGAGGGGAACATCCACGACATCGACCACCTGATCCGGGTCTGGACGTATGCGAAGACCATCGGGGAACTGGAGGGGCTGGACGCGGACACACAGTATCTCCTTGAAGTGGCAGCGATCACGCACGATATCGCCTGCCCGCTGTGCCGTGAGAAGTATGGAAACACAAACGGCAGGCATCAGGAGGAAGAGGGCGCGCTCATGGTGCGGACCTTTCTTTCCGACTGCGGCATGTGCAATGCGCAGATCGACCGCGTTTCGTACCTCGTCGGGCACCACCACAGCTTTTCCGGGATTGACGGCAGGGACTGGCAGATCCTGATTGAGGCGGATTACATCGCCAACGCCACAGAGAACGGGTACAGCCGGGAGAACGCGGCAAACTTCATCAGCAGGATCATGAAAACCGGGAGCGGAAAAAGAATTGCAGAGGCTGTTTTTCAACTGTCATGACGCAGATTGCGGTACGCAGCGGGGAATCATCGCAGCTCGCAGCGGGGAAGCATCGCAGCTCGCAGCGGGGAACCATCGCGGTTCCATGTTGTGAAAACTGCCGGATTGTGATAAGATCTACGGCACTGAAAAACATCCGCTCAAAAACATCCCTTAAAGATCCGAGGAAAGCATATGAACTATAAAAGCCTGGCCCTTGCCGTCCTGACCCTCATGTATCTGTACAATCTGATCCTCTCGGTTGTTCACATGAAGTCGGCAGACAATCCGATCCCGGAGAACGTGGCGGACGTATATGACAGGGAGACCTATGCAAAATGGAGACAGTATCACGCGGAACGGTCCAGATTCGGAATCCTGACGACGACGGCCTCATTCCTCATCGACCTGGTTCTGATCTCGAGCAACGCCTATGCCTGGTTCGCCGGGCTGTTTCCGCAGGGAACCTTCATGCAGATGGCTGCGGTCATGCTCCTGTCGGCCCTGAGCTCTCTCCTGCTGATTCCCTTCTCCTGGCACAGCACCATGGTGATCGAAGAAAAGTACGGCTTCAACCGGTCAAGCGTGAAAACCTTCGCGGCAGACCAGCTGAAAGAGTTCCTGATCGGGCTTCTGGTCATGGTTGCGGTCGGCACGCTGCTGATGTGGATCCACCTGAAACTGGGCGACTGGCTGATCGTGCTGTTTGCCGGCCTGATGACGCTCTTCGCACTGGGCATTGCGTTTCTCTACCCTGTGCTCAGCAGAGTATTCAACAGATTTGTTCCGCTGGAGGAAGGGGAACTGAGAGAAAAGCTGACCCTGCTGCTGGAGAAGAACGGATATCAGGTACGGGACATCAAGGTGATGGACGCGTCCCGCAGGACAACAAAATCCAATGCGTATTTCTCGGGCTTTGGAAAAATGAAGACGATTGTTCTGTACGATACTCTGACAGAGACGATGAGCGCGGACGAGATCTGTGCCGTGTTTGCGCATGAACTCGGCCACGGCCTGCATAAGGATACCCTGAAGAACCAGATCCTTTCCTTCGTCCAGATGCTGCTGCTCGCAACGCTGGCCTGGCTGACGCTCCGGACGGAAGGCGTGTTTGCGGACTTCGGCTTCGACGGCATCAACTACGGCTTTGCGGTCATTCTGATCATCAGTGTGGAGTTCGCTCTGATCTCACCGCTGTTCGGCCTGGTGATCAATTATTTCTCCAGAAAGGCAGAGTACAGAGCGGACGAACAGGCGGTGAAAGAAGGCTACGGCGAGCAGCTGATCGGTGCGCTGAAGAAGCTCTCGAGACAGAACTTTTCGGATCTGGCGCCCTCGCCTCTGCTCGTGGCCCTGGAGTATTCGCATCCGACCCTGAGCCAGCGGATCGATGCCATAGAGAAGAGCCGGGAATCAGAATGACAGCAGGGCTCTGGATCGCAGACACGCAGCGGCTTAATCTGGATGCCCGGCTGGAAGAGATGCTGCCCCTGCTGACCGGACCGGAGCGGGAGAAGACGCTGCGCTTCCGAAAACGGGAGGACCGGATCCGCTGCGCAGTCGGAAGGCTCCTGATCCGTGCACTGGCTGCGGAGCGGCCGGGACAGGCGGAGGCCCCTCTGCAGGTTTCCGCGTATGGGAAGCCGTACTTCGCAGGGGAGAATGCGGTGCAGTTCAGCCTCTCCCACGCCGGCAGGCTGGTCGTGCTGGCAGCCGGGGATGTCCCGCTGGGGGTGGACGTGGAGGAGAGAAGGCCTCTGGACTGGCGGGAGCTGGCCTCCTTTCTCGGAGCGGAAGAACAGCGACTTCTGGAAGGGGCTGAAGATCCGCTGAGGCTGTTCTACCGCATCTGGACCGCCCGGGAGGCATTTTCCAAAGAAGAGGGACTCGGCCTTCCGATCTTTGAAAGCGGAGACGCGGTGATGGACTACGGCGGCGGGACTGTCCGTTATCAGGGCCGCAGGCTGCGCTTAAAGACCTGGGAGCTCCCCGGATATACGCTGAGCCTGTGCGCGTCCCGGCTGGGTGAGATCAGACCGCACTGGCTGTCGGCCGGGGACTGGGAGCGGATCCTCTCCTGCAGCGAGGGAGCCCGCCTGCCGGGGAGAGAGAAAGAAGCGGAAAAGAGACCCGGTCAGGCGGTGGATCATATGGAAACGGCGGCGCCGGAGTGATGGAAAATCACAGCTCCGACACCGCCTTTTTCTTTTCTTACGGAAGGCGCTCCAGGGAGAAACGCAGAAAGCGATCCGCAGCCGGGGACCGATCCGCTTTGCCCGGCGCTGCGATTCCGATCTCCACCTCGCAGCGCGGCCTGGTTTCGAGCTCCGCAATGCCGGTCAGATCCAGGCCGTGAGCGAGGACGGCATTGCACAGACTGACGCCGAGACCGGCCGCAACCATGGCCCGCGTGGCCTGGATGTCTACGGAGAGAAACTGCCCGCGGGGAGAGAGCCCGTTTGCCCGGAAGGCGCGTTCGTTGTCCGTCTCCTGGCCGGGATAGGTGTCGATGTAGGCTTCGGTCTCAAAGTCCTGAAGCGGATAAAAGCCGTCCTTCACCCGGGGATGGCCGGCCGGCACCCACGCCACAAGCGGGTCCCGCCGGAGAGGGTAGAAGTCATAATCGCCTTCACGCCGGCTCACAATACAGAAGTCGACCTCGTGCTCGGCCAGAGCGGCATAGAACTCGCTGCTGCTCCCCTGCAGAAAACGGATCTCGATGCCCGGATGCAGCGCCGAAAAGCGCGCGATCGTCTGCGCAAGCCAGTCATACCAGGCGCTGTAGACGCTGCCCACGCGAATCACGCCGGTTTCCAGACCGCGCACGGCGGAGCTGCGCTGCTCATACAGCCCACCCAGACGGGCAAGCTCTCTCACCGTGGGCAGAAGGCCTATGCAGTCCTCGGTCGGGACCACCCCACTCCTGCTCCGCACAAGCAGTGGAAAGCCGCTCTCCGCCTCCATCGCCGCCATCATACGGCTCACCCCGGAAACCGTGTAGCCCAGCTTTTCGGCTGCCGCGGTGATGCTTCCGCTTTCGATCACGCAGAGCAGGGCAGCGCATTTCTCCGTATCCACCGTCAGATCACTTCCTTGACTGAATTGCAAAGATATCTTGATAAACTCTCGCTTTACGCAAGGATAACATAAGTCTATACTCTGTGTCAATCAAACATTCGGACAGCAAACATTCGGACATCCGGAGGAACTGACATGGATACGACGAAACTCTCCCGCAGCCGCGCGGAACTGCTGCTTGCCGCCGTGATCATCGCGCGGTCAACGAGCTATCTGTTTTCAAAGCTCATCCTGAACGGCATGGGCATCTTCAACCTGCTGGGGGTCCGCTTCCTGCTGGGCTTTGTGCTGCTGGCGGCTCTGTTTCTTCCGCGGCTGAAAAAGCTGAACGGAAAGACGCTGCTGGCCGGCGCCATCATGGGCGGGATGTTCTTTCTGGTCATGACGGCGGAGCTGAACGGCCTGAAACGCACCGCCTCGGGAACGGCCTCCTTCCTCGTGAATACCGCCATCGTCTTTGTCCCGCTGCTGGAGGCTGCCCGGACGAGACAGTTCCCGAAGGCGAAAACCCTCCTCTCGGTCCTGCTCTGCTTTGCGGGCGTGGCGTTTCTGACCCTGGCCGGCGGCGTCCGCTTCGGTGCCGGGGAACGCTGGTGCCTGATCGCGGCCTTTCTCTATGCCTGCACGATCCTGGTCACCGACCGGCTGAGCCACAGAGGGATCGACACCCTGACCGCCGGAATCGTCCAGGTGGGCACGATCGCCGGGCTCAGCCTCGCGGCCAGCTTCCTGTCCGAACAGCCCAGACTGCCCAGCGGGAGCATGGAATGGATCGGCATCGCCATGCTGGCTGTCGTCTGCACCGGATTCGGCTTCACGCTGCAGCCGGTGGCCCAGAGCGGAACCTCTGCCGAACGGGCGGGCATGTTCTGCGCGCTGAATCCGCTGGTGGCGTCCGCGCTCGGCGTGGCTTTCCTCGGAGAGGCGCTCAGCGTCCAGTGCGTGGCCGGAGGACTGCTCATCCTGGCCGGGATCCTGCTTGCAGAACTGCCGGAGGGAAAGCCCGGGAAAAAACTCCGCCATCCGTCCGTCTGAAAAACAGCCGACAGCAGAATATGCTCCCTCCGCGAAGAGCCGTGCCTTACCTGTCCACGGTCTCTCGCAGAGGGAGCATATCCGGTTTTAAGCTGTTTATCCTGCTTATCCTGCGGGTTTCGCCGATCCGTTACGGTTCTGTTATGGCAAAGAAGCTGTCCTTCTGCGCGACAGCATTGCCTTCCATCAGCTTGTCGAGCAGGGTGGTGTCTCCGGCCTGTGTGACCAGCGCATCGATAACCTCGCGGTTGTTCGTCGCAATGCCGAAGAGTCCCTGTCTGGTGGTCCACCAGGTCGCATCCGCAGCTTCATGGAGAGAACCCTCCTCGTAAAGGATGACACCGTTTTTGACGACAAGGACGTAGGAAGCTTCGGGGAGGACGATATTCGCTGTGAAGCTCAGATCCTGGATCTTGTTGGAATCCGTATAGATGCCGAGATACTGCATGATCATCTCCGGCGTCATATGCGAAACCAGGCCGTTGCTGACCGTGGCATTCTGGGATACCCTGACGCCGAACCGGAGTTCCTTCACCGCAGAGAGATAGGCGTTTCTCCAGGTTCCGCTCTCCGCCTGATAGGCGAGCTGTTCCAGCGCGTCCGCGCAGAGATAGCGGGCATCCATGTTCTCCGGATCCGCAAAAACCAGCATGTTGGTCAGTTCCGCGACCCACTGGTACTCGCCCCGGTCAAAGTCCTCCTGGGCTTTACGGAGAACTTCGTCGACATCGCCCAGGTATTCCACAAACTTCTTGGCCCGCTCCGTGGGCGCCATTTCTCCCAAGTGCACGGGATTTGCATCATACCAGCCCATATACTTCTGGTAAACGGCTTTGGAGTTGTGGGCGACCGTGCCGTAATACTGTCTGGTGTACCATACTTTGGCCAGCTCGTCCGGAAGCTGAATCATATTGGCGATCTCCGTGCTGGTATATCCCATGTTCAGGTACAGCAGGGTCTGGTCATTGATGAACTTGTAAACAGCCGCCGTATTCAGGATATAATCGATGATACCGGCGTTGTCCCAGTGCGGCCAGTTGTGGGCCTGGAAAACCACCTCTACTTTACTGCCGTAGAGCTTCAGCGTCTCCATGAGGAAGTTTGCCCAGGCCTGACCGTCGCGGACCTCGGCGCCCCTCAGGGTGTAGAGGTTGTGCAGCGTCCCGGTGCAGTTCTCAGCCATCCACAGGGCGTTTTTCTGCGGGAACCAGGTATTCATCTCTGCGGGGGCTTCGGTCCCGGGAGTGAGCTGGAATTCCATGATCACGCCGTCGATGACCATCGTCTGCCCGGTCCGCGTGATGATCGTGTTGGGCGAGATGTAGGATGTCGCGCCCTTGGACTGGCCCATACCGATGCCGATACAGAGAGATCCGGTCTCTCCGGGTTCCAGCAGGACGCCGTACTGGTAGCCGGCTCTCCTGCTCATGGCGTTTCCCGCATAGACATTCTCGCTCACGGCATGCTCTTCAAAGCCTTCCGGCGCGATAATCAGGATCTCTTCTTCCGCAACCTGCTCCTCGGTGACGATGCCGCATACGCCGCCGTAATGGTCCACGTGAGAGTGGGAATAGAGAATGGCCTTGATTGGATAATCTCCCAGATTCTCCTTTACCAGTTCGTACGCGGCCTGCGCGCACTCCACTGTCATCAGCGGATCGTAGACGATCCAGCCCGTATCGCCCCTGATGAAGGTGATGTTGGACATGTCATAGCCGCGGACCTGATAGATTCCGTCAACGACTTCAAACAGTCCATAAATGTGGTTGAGCTGCGTGTTCCTCCACAGGCTGGGATTGGCAGTATTCGGGGCGCTCTGATCCACGAAGGCATAGGCATCCTGGCTCCATGTGACGTTCCCGTCCGCATCTTTGATCACCAGACTGTCCGGTGCCGTGATGAGACCGCGCCGGGCGTTTTCGAGTTCGCGCTCGTCGCTGAAATCCAGCAGCGCATATACCTGCTCGTTGGCATCGATGGTATACTGTGTCGCTTCCTTTGTGTCGGCATTGAGCTCCTGCGCCTGCGCCGTCAGACAGGTTCCGGTCAGCAGAAGCACTGCGATGAGTACCGGTGCAAGGACTCTTCTGAATCTGTTCATATGCGTTTTCTCCTTTTTTCAGAATATTTTCATTTTTTGTACAATGTCCGCTTCACTATATCACATCCCCGAAGATTTGTCACGACATAAAATACGGATTTCCCCGTCGCGGCATGAGGCCGTGAGGCGCAGCCGTACCGGAGCGGAGAAAAAGCTGCCAGAAAGAAGCCGTCTGAAACCGAACCGGGCGTGACACCTCTGTCAGGTCCGAGAATGATATAGACTATACAACCTATACAACAGGGGAGAAGCGGAGAACGGGAGAACTGCCAGCATATGGACAGAACCTGTGCAGAATACGTTAATGCAGGCTATGCATTGCTTTGAAGGTGTAAACTGAGACAGATTATTTTCCAGAAAAATTGGTAGGTTCTGATGAGCCCTTCCGGTTCCTGAAGACGGCATATGCCACGGTCAGAATCCCGGCGACCGCGCCGAGGATGAAGAAGATGTTGCTCAGGGTGAGCTTCCCCCGGGTATCCACCGCGTTCAGAAGGTTGAAAAACAGGGCCGCATCCACCCCGAGCACGATCATCAGCCGGTTGCCGGTCCCGATCAGCTCCCGGACCGGCCGGGCCCTGATGACGAAGGGGAGGAAGATGACGCTCAGCCCGAAGAGCACAGCACCGGCGGCGATCCGGAACCAGTCCCCGTGGGAATAGAGACAGGCGGTCCCCAGCAGGAGCACAAGGCTCGCACAGAAGGCGCAGAAGGTCCAGAAGGCCTTGTCCCGGGACACGGCAAAGGGCACAACGGTCACGGAGGCGAGAACACAGAGGGCGGAGACCACCACAGCGACCCAGCTGACCGTCAGCCCATGCACAAGGTTGGCGGCAAGGCAGACCAGCAGCAGCGCCACAAAGACAGCGGAGACCGCCGAACCTACTGCGGCGGAGCGGAGGCGGAAGCGGCGGACCCCGTACCGGAGCACGGAATCCCGCTCGTCCAGGAGGGCGGTCTCGAGCTCGGTCTGCCGGAGCCGGCCCACCAGAGCGCGGCAGTCCGGGCACTGCTCCAGGTGCTCTTCCACAAGGGCACGGCTTCTGTCGCTGCAGGCTCTGTCGGCATAGAGCGGCAGCAGATCACGGATCACGTCACAGTCGCAATTCATTCTTCATTCATCCTTTCCTGCAGTCTGAGCCGGGCCCGATGATAGGTGACCCGCGCCCAGTTCTCGGTTTTGGCAAAGATCATCCCGATCTCGCGAAAGCTGAGCTCGCCGAAAACGCGAAGCTCGAACACCTCCCGGTAAGGCTCCGGCAGGGCGTGGAGCGCCAGATGGATCCGAAAAGAGCTGTCCCGGTCCACCGCCGCGGGCTCAGGGCCCCGGGCCGGGTCCGGCAGGTCCTCGGATACCGGCTCACGCCGGGTCTGCCGCCGCTTCTCATCCAGAAAGAGGTTCTTCGCGATCGCACAGAGCCAGGTGACCTCGTCCGACTCGCCGCGGAAGCTGCTCTGCCGTGAGATCGCACGGAAAAAGGTCTCCTGGGTGATCTCTTCGGCCTGCAGCCGGTCGCCGGTCAGGGTCATGACGAAGGAGAACACGCGCATGTAACAGGTCTGATAGAGCTTTTCGGCATAGTCCTGCGTCACATGTCCCCCTCCTTTCTCCCGGATCTGACGGTTAGACGCACAGGAACGGATTTCGTTACAGGATTTTCTGAAAAAAGCAAAAAAATTTTTCTGAAGGGCCGGAGTGAAGACGCGGCCGGAGCCAAAACGGGAGCAAAGGCGGCTTGACGGGCCCCCGGAAATGAAGTAGAATATCGGAAAACCATAAAAAATAAGGAGCAGTCATGAGAGATATCATACTTCTGAAGCTGGGGGAGATCGTCCTGAAGGGCCTGAACCGCCGCAGCTTTGAACAGAAGCTGATGGGGAACGTCCGGCGCCGCCTGCTCGGCCTCGGGAACTTCCGGGTCAGCTGCCTGCAGTCCACCGTCTATGTGGAGCCGCTGGACGACGAGGCCGATCTGGACGCGGCCTTCGCGGCGATGCAGGACGTATTCGGCATCGTAAAGATCAGCCGCGCAGCCGCCTGCGAGAAGGAAAAGGAGGCCATCGCCCGCCTCGCCATCGCGTATCTGCGGGAGGACATGCTGCGGGCGAAGAGCTTCAAGGTGGAGTCGAAGCGCAGCGACAAGAGCTTCCCCCTGACCAGCATCCAGCTGAGCCAGTACGTGGGGGGCGAGCTGGCCGAGGCCTACCCGAACTGCGCCGTGGACGTGCACGAGCCGGAGCTCACCGTCAACGTCGAGATCCGGGACCTGGCCGCCTATGTACACGCAGCCCCGGTGGACGGCGCGGGCGGCCTGCCTGTGGGCTCCAACGGCATCGCGGTTTCGCTGCTCTCCGGGGGCATCGACAGCCCAGTATCCACGTACATGATCGCACGGCGGGGCGTCCGGCTGATCCCGGTCCACTTCTTCTCGTTCCCGTACACCTCGCAGCAGGCCAAGGAGAAGGTGATCGAGCTCGGGAAGCTCCTGACCGCCTACTGCGGGAACATGACCCTGGAGGTGGTGCCGTTCACGCACATCCAGGAGGAGATCCGGGACAAATGCCCGGAGGAGTACTTCACACTGATCATGCGCCGGTTCATGATGCGTATCGCGGAGGAGATCGCACGGTATAACGGCGGAAAGGCCATCGTCACCGGCGAGAACCTCGGCCAGGTCGCAAGCCAGACCATGGAGGCCATGGCCAGCACCCAGGCCGTCACAACGCTCCCGGTCCTGCAGCCGCTGATCGGCATGGACAAGGAGGAGATCGTGCGCATGGCAAGGAAGATCGGCACTTTTGAGACCTCGATCCTGCCCTATGAGGACTGCTGCACCGTATTCACCCCGCGCCATCCCCGCACCCATCCGAAGCTGGAGGACGTGGAGGCAGCGGAGGCCGCACTGGCGGTGGACGCCCTGGTGCAGGAAGCGCTGCAGGGCAGGGAACAGATCCGACTGTGAGAAAGGAGCACCAAAAGAAAATGGACAGAAGCATGGAAGACTATGAACGCGCGCATCTGGAGCGCCTCCGGCCGTACCTGGCGGAGTGCACGGTGCTCCTGAAGAAGGACGGAAGCTTTCCGCTCGCAGAGCCGGGGGAGCTGGCCCTCTACGGCAGCGGCGCCCGGCGCACGATCAAAGGCGGCACCGGCTCCGGCGAGGTCAACTCGCGGTACTTTGTGACGGTGGAGGAGGGCCTGAAGGAGGCCGGATTCACCCTGACGACCGGGCCGTGGCTGGATGCCTATGACCGGGAGCAGGAGAGCGCCTACGAGCACTTCATCCGCGACATCCGGACCCAGGCCAGAAAGAAGCACAGCCTCGCCATCTACGAGGGCATGGGCGCCGTGATGCCGGAGCCGGAGTACGACATCCCGCTGGAAGGAGCCGGGGACACCGCGGTGTACGTCCTGGCCCGCATCTCGGGCGAGGGCAATGACCGGCAGCATATCCGGGGGGATATCCTGCTGACCGAGACGGAGACCCGGGACATCCTCCGGCTGCAGGAGCAGTATCCCCGATTCATGCTGGTGCTGAACGTCGGGGGGCCCGTGGACCTGAGCCCGGTGGCCGACCGCGTGGGGAACATCCTGATCCTGTCGCAGCTCGGCGTCGAGACCGGCAGCGTCCTGGCCGACATCCTGCTGGGAAAAGCCAGCCCGTCCGGAAAGCTGACCACCACCTGGGCGGCCTCGGAGGACTACCCGAGGATCGGCGACTTCGGAAACTTTGACGACACCCGGTACCGGGAGGGCATCTACGTCGGGTACCGGTACTTCGACTCGGCAGGCGTGACGCCGATGTTCCCCTTCGGCTTCGGACTGAGCTGGACGGAATTTGAACACACGGATGCGAAGACAGAGCTGGAGGGCGAGCAGGTCCGGGTACAGGTGAAGCTGAAGAACACCGGTAGCTTCGTGGGGAAGGAGTCGCTGCAGGTCTACGTCTCGAAGCCGGAGGTCACGCTGGACCAGCCCTTCCAGGAGCTCGCTGCCTTCACAAAGAGCGGGCTGCTGGCCCCGGGCGGGGAGGAAGAGGTGGAACTCCGCTTCGCCTTCTCGGACCTCGCCTCCTGGGACAGCCGCCGGACGGCCTGGGTGCTGGAGAAGGGGGACTACTTCCTCAGGCTGGGCACTTCGTCGCGGGACACCGCCCCGATCGCGCGGCTCCGCCTGGAGAGCGAGGTCGTGACCCGGAAGGCCCGGAGCGCCTGCAACCCGACGGACTTCGGCGACTGGAAACCGACCCTGGAGCGGATCGACATGTTCCCGCCGGAGGTCCCCATCCTGACGGTGAACCCGGAGGACCTGCCTCAGACCGAGACCGACTACGCCCTGACGGAGCCCATCGAGGCGGAGGCGGCCGGGATGAGCACGGAGGAACTGATCGCGATGAACATCGGGGCCTTCTATCCGAAGAAGGGGCTCCTCAGCGTGATCGGCGACTCGTCCAGGAGCGTCGCGGGGGCCGCGGGCGAGACCGTATCGGGCCTCGTCATGGCGGACGGACCCGCGGGACTCCGACTGAGCAGAGACTACATCCTGACCGAGGAAGGGCCTGTCACCTCGGGCCTGACCCTGCCGGAGACCATGCTGGCCTTCCTGCCAGGACCTGTGACCTGGGGGCTCAGGAAGCTGTCAAAGAAACCGGAGGGCGAGCTGAGGCACCAGTACACCACGGCGATCCCGATCGGCACGGCGCTGGCCCAGAGCTGGAACACGGAGCTGGCCGGAATCTGCGGCGACCTGGTGGGCGAGGAGATGGAGCGCATGCACGTCCATATCTGGCTGGCGCCGGCCATGAACATCCACCGGGACATCCGCTGCGGCAGGAACTTTGAATACTTCTCGGAGGACCCGCTGGTGGCAGGCCTCTTTGCCGCGGCGATCACCGAGGGCGTCCAGAGCCACCCCGGCTGCGCGGCGACCGTCAAGCACTACGCCGTGAACAACCAGGAGTACAACCGCTACTACAACAACAGCATGGTCAGCGAACGCGCCCTGCGGGAGATCTATCTGCGCGGCTTCGGCATCTGCGTGCGGAAGGCAAAGCCCCTCGCCCTCATGACCAGCTACAACCTGCTGAACGGCACGCACACCTCGGAGCATGCGGGCCTGATCCACGACATCCTGCGCTGCGAGTTCGGCTATGAGGGCATCGTCATGACGGACTGGGTCATCGCCGCGATGTCCAACCGGCGATCCCTGCACCCGGCCGCGGACGCGGGAAGGGTCGCGGAGGCCGGCGGAACGCTCTTCATGCCCGGAAGCACCAAGGACGTGAACAGCATGCGTCAGGCCGTGAAGAGCGGACACCTGAGCGTGACGCGACTGCAGAAAAACGTATCCGTGCTGCTGCGCGTCGGGCGGCAGCTTCAGCGGGTATAATCCTCCAGACGCCGGATGCTGCCCCGGGGCCCCTTCCTCTCGAGGGCGGCCTCAAGGGCGGCCTCCGGCGTCGGGCAGATCCGGAGGAGCGACAGGCAGTTCCGGCTCATGAAGCCCTGATCCGCCATCTGATGCAGAAAGGCCTCGAGCGCGTCGTAGAATCCCGCAGTATTCAGAAGAACGAGGTTCCCGTCCAGCAGGCCGAGCTGCCGCAGGGTGAGCGCCTCAAAAAACTCGTCCATCGTGCCGATCCCGCCCGGCAGGGCAAGGAAGGCATCGCTGAGGGCGAGCATTTTTTCTTTCCGCCCGGCCATGGTGTCGGTGAGAATGAGCTCGGTGCAGCCAGACAGCAGAAAGCCCGGCTCGTCAAACAGCTTCGGCGCAATCCCGATCAGCCGGCCTCCGGCCTTCTGCGCGCCCCGGGCGCAGGCGCCCATCAGCCCGCCGGCACCTCCGCCGAAGACAACGGTGTGGCCGGCGCGGGCAATGAGGCCGCCCAGCGCCTCCGCCGCATCATAATAGCAGGGGTCGAGCCGGTCGGAGGAGGCTCCGAAGATACAGAGGTTCATGTGCAGGTTCTCCTTTCAGGGCCGCGAAGGGCGCGGACAGAGTATGACAGCAATGATTATACAGGAATGCGCTGTATATTTCAAGATTTATGCATAATATAATTGGATTGTGCATATATTTACAAAAACTGCTTGACACAATCGGGCCTGGGTGCTATGATGCGCTATGTTCTGCAGGGAGCGCGCAGCCGGATGGGGCTGCCGAATCTGCAGGGACAGCGTTTTTTATGCAAATATTTTTTATGAAATGAAAGGGAAGAAAAACCATGAAAAAGCTTGCTAAAGTTCTGGCTGCAGTGCTCGTCCTGAGCATGATCCTCGGCGTCGGCGCAGTCTCGGCCTTCGCGGACGGAAAACTGGTCCTCGGCACCAGCGCAGACTATCCTCCGTTTGAGTTCATGTATCTGAACGAGAACAACGAGATGGTCTACGGCGGCATCGACGTCGCAGCTGCCGGCTATATCGCGGAACAGCTGGGCAAGGAACTGGTTGTGGAGAACATGAGCTTCGACTATCTGCTGGTGGCGCTGGCCAAGGGCGACTACGACATCGTGATGGCCGCCATCGAGGACACCCCCGAGCGTGAGAACGCCGCGGACTTCTCGGATCCCTACTACACCGACATGCCCGCCATGATCCTCGCAAGGGCTGCGGATGCAGAGCAGTACAAGACCCTGAAGGACTTCGCGGGGAAGGTCGTCGGCGCGCAGACCGCCACCACGAAGGAGGACATCGTCCGCAACGACATGGAGGGCGCCGAGCTGGTCTCGATCCAGAACATCAACGACCTGGTGAACCAGCTGGTCTACAACAAGATCGACGCGGTCGTCATGGACGGCGCGGTGGCGATGAGCTTTGCAGAGTCCAACAGCGACCTGGTGGTCGTGGAAGCCTCCTCCGAGCTCGGCGAGGCCGCCCCCTACTGCGTCGCGGTTGCCAAGGGTGACCCGAAGGGCCTGCTGCCCGGGATCAACGAGGCGATTGCCAAGATGATGGAAGAGAAGGTCATGGACGGATTCATCGAAGCCGCCAACGCCCTCAAGGATTCCGGCGAAGCCATCGAGGTCTCGGTCGACGCTCCGGAAGAGGGATGAGCGGGGCTCCCGACTTCTCAGAAACGATAAAGCGTTAATCACGATGCGTTGCCAGAGGCGCTTTTCCAGACGCTTCGGGCAGCGCATCAATCTGTCGAAAGGATTCTGTTATGTGGTGGAGTAACCTGTTCAAGGACCTTTCTCCGGCATCCTTCTTCAACTTTTCCTTCCTGCCGAAATACGGTCCGTACTTTCTGAAAGGCATCGCCTACACCCTTCTGCTGGCAGTGGTCTCGGTGCTGCTGGCGGTGATCCCGGCGCTGGTGCTCGCGATCATGCGCCTGAGCAAGAAAAAGCTCGTCCGGGGCATCTCCGGCGCGTATATCGCGATTTTCCGCTCCACACCGCTGCTGGTTCAGCTCAGCATCATCTACTTCGGCCTGTTCGGCACGATCACGATCCCGCGCATCACGATCCTCGGATTCGTGGACATCAGCAGATTCATCCCGGGCGTTGTGGCCCTGGCGCTGAACTCCTCGGCCTACGTGGCGGAAATCTTCCGCGGCGGCATCCTGGCGGTGGACATCGGCCAGACCGAGGCCTCGCGGTCACTGGGCCTCTCCTCGTGGGCGACGATGAAGCTGGTGGTTCTGCCGCAGGCGATCAAGAACGTGCTGCCCGCGCTGGCAAACGAGATCGTCACCATGGTGAAGGAGTCCTCGATCTGCTCCATGCTGGGAATGGTGGAGCTGATGTTCGCCGCAAAGACCGTGGCCTCGACGACCTATATCTCGCTGGGACCATACGTGATCGCGGCTCTGATCTACTTCTGCATCAACTACCCGGCCTCCAAGGCCATCGAAGCGATTGAAAGGAGGATGCGCCGTGGCGACAAACGCTAAGCTTATCAACGCTGAGCTTATCCGCGTGACCGATGTCCGAAAAGAGTACAACAACGGCACCGTAAAGGCGCTGAACGGCTGCAGCTTCAGCGTGGGGCAGGGCGAAGTGCTCTCGATCATCGGCGCCTCCGGATCCGGAAAGAGCACCATGCTCCGCTGTCTGAACATGCTGGAGGTCCCCACATCCGGCCACATCATCTTTGACGGGGTCGACCTCGCAGACCCGAAGGTGGACCTGAACCTGCACCGCAGAAAGATGGGCATGGTCTTCCAGCACTTCAATCTCTTCCCCCACAAGACCGTGATGCAGAACATCACGCTGGCCCCGGTCTATCTGAAGCTGAAGACGAAGGCACAGGCTGAGGCGAAGGCGAGAGAGCTGCTGCAGCGCGTCGGCCTGCCCGACAAGGCGAACGAGTATCCCAACATGCTCTCCGGCGGCCAGAAACAGCGGATCGCCATCGCCCGCGCGCTGGCCATGGAACCGGAGGTCATGCTCTTTGACGAGCCGACCTCCGCCCTGGACCCGGAGATGGTCAACGAGGTTCTGGACCTGATGCGCGATCTGGCCAAAGCCGGCATGACCATGGTGGTCGTCACCCACGAGATGGGCTTTGCGCGCGAGGTGGCAAACCGGGTGATGTTCATGGACGGCGGTCAGATTCTCGAAACGGGCACGCCGTCGCAGATCTTCGACAGCCCCGAGAATCCCCGCCTCAAGGACTTCCTCTCGAAGGTGCTCTGACGGAGCGATGATGGTTTCGGGTTCTTATCTGGAGATCGATCTGCCGGCAGTTGAGCACAACGTCCGGGAGCTCCGAAGAGAGCTGGGCGGCGGGACCGCACTGATCCCCGTACTCAAGGGAAACGCGTACGGGCTGGGAGCGACTGCGCTCGCCCGGTTCTTCGGGAGCTTTGGATTCATCGACACCTTTGCCGTCTCACAGGTCCAGGAGGGGCTGCAGCTGAGACAGGCCGGGATCGAACAGCAGATCCTGGTGATGAGCCTCCCGCTGGACACGCAGCTCCGTGCCGCCGCGGAAGCCGGGCTCACCCTCACCCTGGGGAGCTTCCGGCAGTTCCCCATAATGCGCGAACTGGCGCGCGAACTGGGGAGGAGGATCTCCGTCTCGCTGAAGCTTGACACCGGCCTCCACCGCATCGGATTTCTCCCGGAGGAGGCGGAGCGACTCTGCTCCTGCCTGAAGGAGGCGGCCGACTGGATCGAGATCCGCGACAGCTTCTCGCACTTTTCGGAGGCGGGGTCGGAGAAAACGGCTCTGGAGGAGGAGCGCTTCCGCCGGTATCTGGACTGTCTGCGCGCAGCGGGCATCCAGCCGGGGATGTGCCACATCGCCTCCTCCGCAACCGTGGAATCCGGAGACGGATGCAGCTTCGACGCGGTGCGCATCGGCAGACGCCTGCTGATGGACGCCCCCCTGGAGCCGGACGGCCGCATCCGGGAGGCCGTGTCCCTGCGCTCCTTCGTCACGGACATCCGGACGCGCCGCGCTGACGAGCCGCTGAGTTACGGAGGCACCGTGAAGCTGGACCGGGACACCCGCGTCGGGGTCCTGTCCATCGGCTACGGGGACGGCCTGGAGCCGGCGCTGGCCCAGGTCCGCGCGCCCGTACTGGTACACGGCAGAAGGGCCAGACTGCTGGCCTGCTGCATGGACCAGAGCCTCATCGACCTCGGGGAGATCCCCTGCGAAACCGGTGACGAGGTCACGCTGTTCGGCCATGACGGAGAGGGAGGCTTCCTCTCGGCGCAGGAATTTGCAGGCATGATCGGCTGTGAGGGCTGTGACCTGACGGTCCGCCTCACCCCGCGGGTTGAGCGAATCTACAGACGGGACTGAAAAACATCCCGCATCCATACAGAAGCAGAGCATGAACATTAGCACTCAACGATAAAGAGTGCTAATGTTCATGCTCTGTACATATTTTGCGCAGGATTTGTTCATATTTGCATGATATTTTATATACACGATGATACGAAAGAAATGAATGTGTCGTCGATTTAAAAACGTTAATAAAATTTATGGAGGGTATATAAAATGTTTGAACTGATTCCTTTTGACCGCAGAGGCAGCAGAGTGTCCGTGTATGACCCATTCCGCATGCTGGACGAGATGGAGCGGAACTTCTTCGGAGCGAACAACCATCCCGCCGTCTCCGCGTTCCGGACGGACGTGACCGATACCGGAGACGCTTTTGTGCTGGATGCGGAGCTCCCCGGATTCAAGAAAGAGGACATCAAGATCGACGTGGAGAACGACTGCCTGACCATCTCGGCCGAGAGAAAGCTCGACGAGGAGGAGAAGCAGAAGAACTTCATCAAGCGGGAGCGCTTCTACGGCTCGTTCAGCCGGAGCTTCGACGTGTCCGGCGTGAACGTGGAGGGCATCGAGGCCTCCTACAGCGACGGCGTGCTGAAGCTCACCATGCCGAAGAAGGTGGAGACCGTCCCCGCCAGCCGGCGCCTGGAAATCAAGTAACGCAAAGCGCGGCAATCTGCAGAACAGAGCAAAAAACAGCAAGGGTCCGTATGACGCGGGCCCTTGTCTCTTCTGCGGCACTGTGATATAGTAGCAGGCGCAAGGCCGAAAGCACCGCCGCCGGGGAAAGAGGGCAGCCTCTGACGCGAAGCCGGAAGCGATGCGGGGACGGCGGCTGCGGCGGAACAGAACAGGGACACAGGAGACAGCAGACATGTATTTTGACACGCACGCCCATCTGGACGACAGGGCCTTTGACGCGGACCGGGCGGAAATGCTGCGGCAGATCCGGGAGGCGGGAGTGAAACTTGTGATCGATCCCGGCTGTGAACCGGAGAGCTGCCGGAAGGCGGCCGCGCTGTCGGAGGCATACGACTGGATCTACTTTGCCGCCGGGATCCACCCGGAGGAACTGGAGAGCGACACCCCGGAGGCGCTGGAGGAGACCGCGGTGCTCGCGGCACACCCGAAGTGCGTTGCGATCGGGGAGATCGGGCTTGACTATTACTGGGACGACAGACACCGAGAGGAGCAGAAAGCCCTCTTCCGGCGGCAGATCGCGCTGGCCCTGGAGAGAGAGCTCCCCGTCATTGTACACGACCGGGAAGCCCACGGCGACTGCCTGGAGATTATCCGGGGCTATCCCGAACTCAGAGGGGTCTTTCACTGCTTCTCCGGCAGCGCCGAAATGGCGGAGGAGCTCCTGCGGCGGGGCTGGTATCTGGGCTTTGACGGGCCGGTCACCTACAAGAACGCCAGAAAGACGCCGGAGGTGCTGGCGATCTGCCCGCTGGACAGAATCCTGCTGGAGACGGACAGCCCCTATCTCTCGCCCGTACCCCGGCGGGGCAGGAGAAACGACCCCGGAAACCTGCGGTATATCTGTGAGAGGATCGCGGAACTGAAGGGAACGACACCGCAGACCGTGGCGGCGGCCGCGCTGAAAAACGGCTGCGAACTCTTCGGAATCCGGATCCCGGCCCGGAACGGTGAAGCCGGCTGAGCGCGCGCGTCAGACAGGAGAAAAGCGCAGGGCGGCCGGCGGAAGCGGGAGATTATTCACGGATTTGTATTGAAATCGGGCCGGATTCCGTTTAGAATGTTCCCAGCTTGAGAAACAGAGGTGTTCATACCCTTGAGAGACAGAGTTTCGTGGCTGCTCTGCATGGCACTGCTCCTGCTGGTGCTGGCAGGGATCGTCATATCGCGTGCGCAGGGCCGGACGGACATCATCTTCGGCGGAGCGGACGGGGTCTACGTCCGGGACGAGGGCATCGTCGCAGCGCCCGTGGAAGAGGAGCAGGACGACAGTACCGACGAAGGCTGGCCCGACATCGACATCACCCAGGCGCAGTACCGCATGGTCAACGACAATACCGAGTTTCTGCTCCCGTCCTCCTTTGAACCGGACTGCGGGATCATCGCCGGAACTTCGTATATGATGTTCGACTACGAGACGCTGCCCTATCTGGATGCCATGCTGGAGGCCGCAAAGAACGAAGGCTTTACGCCCTATATCGCGGCGGCGTACCGGACCTATTCGTATCAGACCCAGATGTTCAACGCGAAGGCCAGCGCGCTGGCGGGCGACATCGACTACATGGACCCGCGCTATCAGCAGTATGCCCAGAAGGCCAAGACCATCGTCATGTATCCCGGCAGCAGCGAGCACCAGCTCGGCCTTGCGGTGGATATCTGGGACAGACAGCGGAACGTGACGCCGCTGTACGAGAACATGAACCAGGATTTCTTCAACTGGCTGGACTCCAACTGCGCAAAGTACGGATTCATCAAACGCTATCCCACCAGAAAGCTGCTTCTCACAGGATGGGACGAGCCCTGGCACTACCGTTACGTCGGGGTGGAGGCCGCAACCTATATCATGGAGCACGGCATCTGCTACGAGGAGTTCTACAAGCACTACATGCCCGACTTCAAATACTGAGCAGACTGCCCGCGTGACTCGCAGCGGCATTGCCGAAACAAGAACGGCTGTCTCCCTTCCAGGATTCCGGATCCCGGGGAGACAGCCGTTGCTGCGGGGAACAGTATGCGATTACCGGAGCGCGGTGAGCAGGCTGAGAAGCTGATTGCCGTTCAGAGAACTGTCTTCCTCGGCAACTGCGGGACTTCCGCCGCCAAGGAGGGAGCCGAGCAGGCCGCCGCCAAAGCCGCCGCCGAGAAGCCCGGAGAGCAGGCCGCCGCCCTGGCCGGACGACTGGGGCTTGCCGCCGAAGAGCCCGGTGGAGGACTGACCGCCGAAGAGCATCATGAGTTCGGACAGGTCCAGACCGTCGCTGAGGTCGATGCTGCCGGAAGCGGCCGGCTTCAGAGAGGCGCTGGAGGTCGCGGCAGACAGACCGCTGAGCAGCGCCGGGGCGATGCCGGAGAGCGCGCTGGAGACATCCCGTGTGGTCATGCCGGACTGCTCCGCCAGACTCTCCACCGCCGCGTCGGACTGGTCGCCGAAGATGTGATGGATAATCTTGTCGCCGTCGTCGGTGTCGGCTTCGTCAATCTGGAGATCCATGGACTTGGTGCTGGTATGCTGACCGAGGGCGCCGAGAAGCGAGAGCGCGCCCGACTGGGACGAGGCGTTGTTGGTCAGAAACTTGATGAGCAGGGGAACGGCCAGCGGGATCAGCTTCTTCAGAGAGGCGGCGTTGAGGCCGGTTTTCTTCGCGAGGGCGCTGAGGCTGGAATCGGTGAGAAGGGACTTGAGCAGGAGATTCAACAGGTTCATTTTCTATCCTCCGTTTCAGATTAGGCATAGACGGGATCCGGCCGGACCGTGAGACGGCGCCTGCGGAACCGGTCAAGGCGGCAGAAAGCCCATCACGCCGGAAGCATTATAACGCATCCGGGGCACGATTTCCACAGATTTTTACAAAATTGCATTCCGACCACAGGAAACGGGGGTAAGCCCGAGGGGCCGGAAGAGAACGCAGGTTTTCAGATCCGAAAGCATGATGTTTTCAGATCCGAACGAATTATCTTGAGTTTCCGGAAATGAGGTAAGCTGGCGGGTAGGCAGTCAAAACGAACTGAGGGAAAAAGTACAAAGCAGCATAGCACAGAGGAAAATGGGTACAAATGTGTAAGAGGGCATGAAAAATCCAGACTCTGCCAGATTA
>JAILFJ010000096.1 GCA_024697625.1 Oscillospiraceae bacterium | reverse complement strand
GCCGCAGTCTCACCGCGCCGCTCGTCACAGAGAAGCATTTCGCAGTCGGCCAGCCGCAGGCAGTCCTCCAGCTCCTGCTGCTGCATGCCGTCGTGCAGGGGTACGATCACCCGCCCGGCGGAGAGCACGGCGAAATACGCTGCCAGCCAGGCGGCACTGCTCGGCCCGAGAAGGGCGATGTGCCGTCCTACAGGAATAGCATCCAGCACGGCCGCCGCCTTTTTGCAGAAGCCGAAGAGCTCTGAACCGCGTACATACGGCATCTCTTCGTCCGCGCACAGGAAGAATTCTCTGTCCGGAAAACAGCTTGCCGCATGCTCGGCCAGGCAGCGCATATCGGGATATGTCAGGGATGAGCTCTTGATAGCCACGTTATCACCCATTGAATTAGTAGGTTAGTATTATTCTATCGGTTTTTCGCCGGTTGTCAATAGCTATATTCGGATAGATTGACAAAGAGAAAAGCGTGAAAAGAATTGACGGCCCGAGTGAAACGTAGTATAACATAGTAACATAGTAAAGAAGTATGTTATTTGGAGGTGCCGTCAATGAACAAGCAGAGCGCCGTGATCAAGGCTGTCTGCGGCATGCCGCGCGAGGGGATCTTTGCGCTCGTCCTCACAGAGGGCGAGGCCAGGGTCGGTGATCTGATTACGGTCGAGGAAAAGGCGTAAAGCATGAAAGATCTCAAACATATCCGCTTTTACGAAAGCCTGCTGGAGCAGGCAGACAACGAGCTGGTGCGGCAGGCGAAGCGTGAGGGCGGCGTGGCCGTGGGTTATACCTGCTATTACCTGCCGGAGCCGCTGCTCAACTGCGGCACAGCCTTTTCCGTGCGGCTGCGAGCACCGAACACCGGCTCGCTGGATATCAGCCAGTATTACATGACGAGCTTCATCTGCGGCTACGCCCGTGCCATTTTTGAGCGGGCCTTCGAAGGCGGCTTCAACTTTCTGGATTTCTATGCCTCCTCCGATACCTGTCAGCAGATGGTGCGGGTAGTGGAAAACATCCATGAGCTGGGACTGATCGAAGCCCCGGGCTTTTCCTATGGCATCATTGACGCGCCCATGAAGGTGAGCGAGCATGGAAAAAAGCTGTACGCGCAACAGATCAAAAGCCATATTTTGGAGCCGCTGCGGGAGCGGTACGGCGTCGACATCGGCGACGAGAGCATTCGTGAGGCAGTCAAGGAGCACAACGAGCTCTGCGCGATCTTTGAGGAGATCTCCGCACTGCGCAAAGCGGAAAATCCTGTTATCACACCCAGAGAATTCCACATCCTGTGCCTGGTCAGCTACGCCTGCCCGACGGCACTGATCCTTCCCTACCTGCGCGAGACGCTGGAGGATCTGCGGCGGCGCAAGCCGGACGCCGTCAATCCCTGGCGAGCCCGGATCGTCGTTGTGGGCGGCGAGTTGGACGACTATGCGTTCTCGGAGATTTTGGAAAACTGCCGCTGTTACGTCGCGGCTGACCGCTACTGCTTTGGTGCGTTTCCGGGGCGGCAGTCGATCCCGCTCTCAGACGAGGCCCCGGCGCTCGAGCAGGTCTGCAACTTCTATCTGGAAACCAACCAATGCCCGCGCTTCATGTCGCAGGAAAAGATCCTGCAGCGGCGGGTGGCAGTAAAACAGCTTGTCGAGGAATACCGAGCTGACGGCATCTTATACGAGCAGGCCAAGTTCTGCGACTTCTGGGGCTATGAGCGCACGCTGGCGGTCTCCGTCATGCGCGAGGAGTACGGCATCCCGACCCTCGGGATCGACCGGGAGTATGTCGTGCGCGGCTCGGGACAGCTCTCCACCCGCATCCAGGCTTTCATGGAGAGCCTGGAGATCAAGAAAATCCGGAGAGGGGGCGAGAGAAGATGAAACAAGGCGCCGCTTCCAACATGGAATCGGGCACCGCCATCTACCGCCACCGGGAATGGCGCGGGCTGCGGGATACCGCCTATGACTTCACAAAATGGGCGCAGCTCTGGGTCATCCTGATCCGCTGGGCGCTCGCGCATCCGGCGCAGAATGTGAAGGCCGTGCTGCGCTACCGCTGGATGTTCTCGTATCTCTGCGTGCCGAGCTTCTTTGACCGGCTCTGCGCCGGGCATCGCGGCGCGGGTCTGCGGGCGGCACGGCTCAACCTCAATCACATGGTAAAGGATGTTACCGACACTCTGACGACGATCTTCTCGGCGGACGGGCATCTGCATCCGGGAAGCCGAAAGGCGGCGGAGAAAAGCAAACGGATCATCTGCTTTGACGAGCTGCTCCCCACCCTGCTCGGCAAGGGCTTTCCCAACTGCGAGACGCTCCTCTTTCAGATGTATCCGATGTTCCTGCCCTCGCTCATCAACCAGCACAGCGGTGTGCACTACATCAGCCAGACCGAGCTTTACGGTCTGCCTGCTGACGTCTGCCCGCTGCCCTCCTTCGAGGCGGGACTGGCCATTGAGGATGACTACCCGAAAATCGGCTGCTGCATGGTGACCTCGAACATGCCCTGTGACGGCAGCATCATGACAACCATGCTGCAGGACCGCCGCACCGGTCTCCCGACGCAGCCGCTGAATGTGCCGCTGCGCTGGAAACGGGAGGAGGTACAGGACTACGCTGTTGCGGAGATCCTCTCGGCGATCACGTTTCTTGAAGAGCAGACCGGCGAGACCTTCGACTGGGATGCGCTCAAGGCAGCCTGTGAGGTTTGGAACGAACAGCAGCGCGCCAAATTCGAGAAGTGGGAGTTCAACCGCACCGACCTGCCGCCGCACACCGGTGCCTCCGTCTGGCTGTACCGCGTTTTCGAACATCAGGTGGCCTGCGGCGATCCCGACGCGCTGAAAAACGACCGGAAGGTCAATGCCATCCTGCAAAAGCAGGTCGCCGCCCGAAAATGCCCGAAGAGCATCCGCCACCGCGCCGTTGTCTGGAGTACGCCTGCCAACAACTACCCGAATTTCAACAACTGGCTGCTGGACTGCTGGGGCATTGAGTCGGTCTGCGAGATGTTCGACATCCACGGCACCGGGCTCATCGACACGTCCTCCCGTGAGAGCATGCTCTACGGCCTCGCGGACATGATCGAGACCTCGACCATGCGGGCCCATACCAAGGGCGGCTACGAGGTGATGCTCTTCGATCTTTGGGAAAAGGTAAAGGAATACCGCGCGGATATGATCGTGATGTACGACCAGATCTCCTGCAAAGGCGTGGGTGCGATCAACGGCCTTTTTGAAGAAGGCGCACGGCAACGCGGCATCCCGATGTGCCGCGTCCGGCAGGATCTGCTCGACCCGACCTCGATCTCGCGCCGGGATATGCGAAACGACGTCAACCTTTTCATGCAGACGGTCATGAACGAGACGCCGCTTGATCCCTCGCTCGTGGAGTTTGACGATAACGAAAGCTGGTAAACGGATATGAAGATTTTGAAATGTGTTCTTTTCGCCGCGCTTCTCCTGTTTCTTCTGATCGTGTCGATCTATTGGTTCAATCTGGACACAAAGCTGGTCAAGGCGCTGGAAAAGCCCCTGATGCGTCACTATGACGATCTGCCGAGAGATCACAGGCTGTGATTATGCAATGACGAGAGGGATCGAATCTCTGCGCAATGCAGAGTTTTGATCCCTCTCGTACTGTATCTCAGCGCTTACTAGTAGGGAAACTTCTCTCATGGCCTGATTACCTCATTACACAAATCCTTTACCACTTCTCCCGCGATGATCAGTCCAACGACCGAGGGCACGAAGGCCACAGAGCCGGGGATATCCCGCCTGTCTGTGCAGTGGCGCTTCGTCCCCGGCGGGCAGATGCAGTGGGCGCGGCAGCTGATGCTCAGATCCTCCAGCGGCCGGATCGGTTTTTCCTTGGAATAAACGACCTTCAAATGCCTGACGCCTCGCTTTTTCAGTTCCCGCCTCATGACACGCGCCAGCGGGCAGACCGAGGTCTGTGAAATATCCGCCACGCGAAAGGCGGATGCGTCCAGCTTGTTGCCCGCGCCCATGGAGCTGATAATCGGCGTTCCGACCGCCCGGGCCGCCAGCACCAGCTGTATTTTTCCGCTTACCGTGTCGATGGCATCCACCACATAATCATATTGGGAAAAATCAAATTCCTCCGCGGTATCCGGCAGATAAAAGGTCTTGTATGTCCGCACCATACAGCGCGGATTGATTTCGCTGATCCTCTCGGCGGCCACATCCACCTTGTATTTTCCCACGGTCTTTCGCGTGGCGAGGATCTGCCGGTTGATGTTGGTCAGGCAGACCTTGTCGTCGTCGATCAGATCCAGTGCGCCTATCCCCGATCTTGCCAACGCCTCGACCGTATAGCCGCCCACGCCGCCGATCCCGAAAACAGCCACCCGGCTGTGCGCAAGCTTGTCCATGGCTTCCGGACCCAACAAAAGCTGGGTCCGGGAAAATTCATTCAGCATTTCTTCGATTTAAGTCCTTCATATTCCGTTATTCCGTCTTCTCGAGCGTTTCGTTCATGCTTCCCATACGGTAGCCGGTCAGATCCATAGTCACATAGGCAAAACCGAAATCTCGGAGGGCAGGCACGATTTTCTCCCTCACTGACAGAAGCTTTTCAAACTCTGCCGGATCGGTCTCGATCCGGGCAAGCTGGCCGTGGATCCGTACACGCACCTGGTGAAAGCCCAGATCCAGAAGCAGCTGTTCCGCGCGATCCACCATGGAGAGCCGCTCCTCATTGATCGTCTCCCCGTACACGAAACGGGAGGACAGGCAGGCAAAGCTCTGCTTGTCCCAGGTGGGCAGGCCCAGTTCTCTGGACAGCTCCCGGATCTCCGCCTTGTTTAGGCCGACGTGACGCAGCGGGCTGAGTACGCCAAGCTCTCTGACCGCGACAAGGCCGGGGCGATAATCCCCGTTGTCATCCATGTTGGAGCCCTCCGCCACGGCATGCAGGCCAAGCTCGCGGGCAATGTCCCAGATCTTTTCAAACAACTCGTGCTTGCAGAGATAGCAGCGGTTTTTCGGATTGTGCCGAAAGCCCTCTATCTCCAACTCTTCCGAGCGCACCACGACATGGCGGATCCCGTTCGCCGCGCAGAAAGCTTTTGCTTCTTTCAGCTCCCGCTCCGGAAAAGAACAGGAGGAGGCTGTCACGGCGACGCACTTGTCGCCCAGCGTGTTGTGGGCCACCTTCAAAAGGAAAGTGGAATCCACGCCCCCGGAAAAGGCCACGGCCATGCTGCCCTGAGACAGCAGATATTCTTTTAGTTGATTCAGTTTTTCGCTCATCGTCATTCAGATAAACAAACTCATATCCGACTGCTCGCCGGATCCCAGGAAAGTGGAAACACCGCCCAGCTCCACGCCGTCGATCAGTTCTTCCTTCCTGATCCCCATGATGTCCATGGACATCTGGCAAGCCACCAGCCGCACACCGTGAACGCGGGCGCTGTCGATCAGTTCTTCAAGAGCACTTCCGCCTTTCTCTTTCATAATGCCCCGGATCATTTTTGCGCCGAGGCCGCCCATGTTCATACGGCTCAGCCCCAGCTTTTTCGTTCCTCTGGGCATTATAAAGCTGAACTGACCCTCAATGTATCTCTGGGCGACGGAACCCTTTTCCGGTCGCCTTAGGTTGTTCAGGCCCG
>JAILFJ010000083.1 GCA_024697625.1 Oscillospiraceae bacterium | reverse complement strand
TACGCTTTCCAATGTGGAGCGTAGGAAAATCCTCGCGGCGCAGAAGCATATATGCATTGGAGCGTGAGATGTTAAGGATGGCCGCGATATCGGTGGCACAGAGCGTGAGGGGCAGTTCATCGAATTGTGTATAAAAAGATTATCATGGTTTCACATCGAAAATATTGCTACAGAAGTAGCTGGGGGAATTCAAATCCTTCCCCCGCAACCACAAAACCGCTTGATTTATTGCGAATCAGGCGGTTTTTCTAACTTTTCGACTTTTAAGGTCTCCATCTTAGCCGAGATATCCTCAACCACAGCTTCGGGAAGAAATGCCTTTGTACTACCGAGACATATACAAAGCACGTTTTTTGAAGCGGCGTTCTACCGTTGAACTAAGAGGCCATACGGCAGCTCCGACGGGACTTGAACCCGCGATCTCCACTGACAACCTGCGCGTCCCAGGCTTGATCCCCGGAGAGCCCACCAATATGGGAGAATGCTTGAGTCAGGTCAAAAGGGGAGGACTGTAAATCCGTTGGCATCGGCCCGGCGTTGGTTCGAATCCAACTTCTCCCTCCATTAATCTGCGCTATTTTTCCGAGCGCGTCTGCTTTCCTGCGCTGGAATATTAAGGCCCTCTGTGATATAATTATTTGGCAAACGCAGATCAGTTTGCACAGGCGACAGAAGCCGCTTTTGGAGGAAGAAGATGAGCTTTGAAAACAAAATCGCGGTCATAACCGGCGGTGCTCATGGAATTGGAAAATGTATTGCAGATCTGTTTCGAAAGCATGGAACTGCTGTCTGCGTTATTGACAGGACCCCCGGTGACTGGTTCGTAGGCGACATAGCGGATAAGGCGGTTCTCGAAGATTTCGCAGAGTATGTGATCAGGGAATATGGGCATGTTGATTACCTGATCAACAATGCGCTGCCGCTGATGAAAGGGATCGAATCCTGCACATATGAAGAGTTCCAGTATGCTCTGGCTGTGGGAGTGACAGCACCGTTCTACCTTTCAAAACTTTTCTCCCGCTGTTTTGCAGAGGGTGCTTCGATCATCAACATCTCATCGAGCCGGGACCGCATGAGCCAGCCTCAGACGGAGAGTTATTCTGCCGCGAAGGGCGGTATCGCAGCCCTGACGCATGCGATGGCCATGAGTTTCGCCGGGAGAGTCCGTGTAAACGCAATTTCACCCGGGTGGATTGAAGTCAATGGAGAGCATTGGGAGGGACCGGATGCCGCCCAGCAGCCCGTCGGCAGGGTTGGAGAGCCCGAGGATATTGCCAATATGGCGCTGTTTCTCTGCTCGGAAAAAGCCGGCTTCATTACCGGTGAAAACATCTGTATTGACGGTGGAATGACAAAGCAGATGATTTATCACGGTGAGCACGGCTGGAAACTGGAATGAACTACGTTTACATGCGCAGCTGAAGGGACGAGATCAAAAAAAGCGGGAACTGACAGATCTTGCAGGCGAAGATCTGCGGATCGATGGCTTCAATACGATCATACCGGATCATTGCGGTCAGCTGGGCGAACGTTGCTGCAGAATGCGTGAAGCATCTGGGCAAAACGACATTTCGTGTTTGGGAGCAGTTTGGATGATATACAGATATGAGACGCACTGTCATACATCACCCGTCAGTAAGTGTGGAAAGGCCTCCGTAGAAGATACCATTTTGTTCTATAAGCGGATGAGTTATGACGGAATCTTCATCACAAATCATTTTCTTGATGGAAATATCAACCCGGAAGTCCGAAGACTGAATTATTCTGAACAGATTGACTATTATTTTTCGGATTACGAGACAGGGGCCAGATTTGGAGACAGTCTCGGAATTAAGGTTTTTCCCGGCGTCGAGCTCTCCTATAAGGGAACAGACTTCCTGATTTACGGGCTGGATAAAGAGTGGTATCGGGATCATCCCGAGATCCTTGAAATGAAGAAGACCGACGAGCTTGCTTTTATGAGGGAAGAGGGAGCGTTTGTTATCCAGGCTCATCCCTATAGGGAAGCTGATTATATCGATCACATCCGGCTTTTCCCACGATCGGTTCACGGAGCGGAGATCATCAACTCAGGACAGCCATGGAAAATGAATGATCTGGTATCCCTCTATGCCAGACATTACGGACTGCTTGAAACAGCAGGATCTGACAATCACTGGGGAAGCGGCGTGTTTCAAAAGCTTCGTGAGAAAGGGTACTGCCCGGAGATTGCCGGTATGGAGACGGATACGGAAATATACTGTGTGAAAGATTTCATTCGGCAGGTTAAGCAGGGGACAATGAGAATATTTCTGATGGATGAGAACGGAAGGGCAAGGATGAACTGAATACGGAAACGGCCAGGGAAGTTGCCGAAAAGCGTCATCAGTTCATACTGGTATTTCTGGAGGAGTATTCTGAAGAAACAGAGTATCATTTTGAAGAGTGCTGATATGAGACTGCTTTGTATCGGAGATTCAAACACATACGGATTCGACCCAGGATCCTGTTTGGGCGGCAGATATCCGGCGAATGTTCGATGGACGGAACGTCTTGACGCTGGGGAAGTATTCAACTGCGGTATGAACGGCCTGACGATTCCGGCTGAGGGAAAAGTCTGGAAAAACCTGATAGAAAGCAGGAATCCGGACCTTGTAACAATCATGCTCGGCAGCAATGATCTGCTGGAAGGACGTTCCGCCGACGAAGCAGCAGCACGAATGGAATCGCTCCTGAAGACTCTTCTGGACAGCTCGAAATCCTTCCTTCTGATTGCTCCGCCTCCCATGAAGCCGGGCACATGGGTTCCATCCGAATCTCTGATCCGGGAATCCGGCAGATTGTGTCGGCTTTACAGAGACCTGGCAGATAAGCTGGGGATTGATTTCGCCGATGCCGGAGAATGGAATGTCGAACTCTCGTTTGACGGAGTCCACTTTACTGAAGCCGGACATGAGACATTTGCTGAAGGACTGAAAAACCATTTAAAGGAGAAATACAGTGAATCATGAGATCAGAGAGCGTCTGATTTCCGGAAACCGGATGTTCATTTCAAACGGGGACGAAGACGTCAGAATCAGAACAGCCGATCAGGGACAGCATCCCTACGCAATTGTAATCTCGTGTTCAGACTCCAGAGTGATCCCGGAAGAAATCTTCTCAACCGGAATCGGCGAGTTGTTCGTAATCAGGGTTGCAGGAAATGTCCTGGATCATCATCAACTGGGGAGTATCGAATATGCCGCTGCCCATCTGGGATGCAAAGCGGTCATTCTGCTTGGGCACACCGGCTGCGGCGCGGTTTCCGCCGCACTGAACGGTCATCATGACGGATTCATCACATACATTATAGAGGATATCCTGGAAGCAATCGGTGAAGAAACCGACCCGAAGGAGGCATGCCGACTGAATGTTCTTCATGGCGTAGATCTGATCAAAAAAGAATTCGCGGGTCACCCAGAGGTATCTGAAGTCGATATTATCGGGGCGATTTATGATATCAGAAGCGGAAAAGTGGCATGGCTGGGATGAAGAAACTGTATTTTGTACGTCACGGAGAGTCTCAGTGGAACGTAGAAGATAAAATCTGCGGCATTACGGATTCTCCCTTGACAGAAAAAGGGCGCCTGCAGGCCGTTGAGACCGGTCGGGCGATCCTTGAGCTGGGGATTCATGCGGATATGATCCTTTTCTCGCCATTACAGCGCGCTGCTGATACGGCAAGCCGGATTTCTGAGATTACCGGTATCCCTCTTCGAGAGGAACCTCGTCTTGTTGAACAGGCCTTCGGAATATGGGAAGGCACCAGCCCGAGGAACAGCGAAGCCTTCTACCGTGCAAAGCTGAATTTCATAAACTCCTTCGGGACAGGTGAATCCATGTTCAGGGTAGCTCAGCGGATTTACAATCTGCTTGATGATCTGAAGGTGGATGAACAGACGTATATTCTGGTTGCTCATAACGGGATTGCCAGATTTGTGAAGTCATATTTTCAGGACATGAGCAACGAGAGTTTTGCCGGATTTGGCATTCAAAACGCTGAGGTGTGTGAGTTTGAATTCTGATAGCCGCATCATATGGGAACAGGCTCGAAACTCCCTTGTTTCCATGATTATTCTGCTTGGATTTCCTGAGGAACTCGGAGACATGATAGCCCGACAGCTTGGAAGTCCGAAGTCAATTGACCGGATGACAGCCTATCTGGAATATGAAAGGCCTTCTGACGAAAGAATGATTGTCGATGAGATGCTTGCCATTTCCGCAGAGATCGAAGCCTGGCGGGACAGGAAAGAGAGTCAGGCATCAGATGCAGCCTACAATGCGCTGCTTTCCTACGGCCTCGAATAGCTGAAAAGCAGTCGGAATCATATTTTGTCTCAATGATGTCGCTCATTCTCCTCTGCTGCCTGCAAGCTGGACCAGTTCGGCACCCATCTGGCGGGCTTTTTCCAGGTCCAGGGGGAACTGCTTTTCATGGTGGGCCTGCTTGTGCTCGGCGTTGAAGCCTGCCATGCTGAACTTGCTGTAGTCCTTGACCTGCAGGGTGTCAAAGCTGCACAGTGTTTGTACCTTGCCGTTGAGACTGCGGAAGGCCTCGGCCTGTGCGGTGAGCCTGCGCCTGTACTGCAGCTGATAGAAGGCCTGGGGCGCGTTCATGGTGAAGACTACGCCAACGTTCACCTTTCCGGTGAAGTAGTTGCTGTAATCGTCATAGGAAAGCGTGCAGAAGTGCAGCCGTTCCACGAAAGCATGGAACTGGCTGGTGGTGTCACCGAGATAAATGGGCGAGCCGATCAGCAGCACGTCGGCAGCAAAGACGTGGTCCAGCAGCGGGCTCAGATCATCCTTCCAGAAGCACTTGCAGCGCTCGCCGCCCTTACGCTTGCACAAAAGGCAGCTGCGGCAGCCGGTGAAGTTCAGGTCATAGAGATCGACGTATTCGGTCTCGGCCCCGGCCTCCTCCGCACCCTTCTGGGCTGCCTTCAGAAGCTGCGCCGTGTTCCAGTTCTTGCGGGGGCTTGCGTTGAGTATGATGGCTTTCATAGCGTTCTCCTCCTAGTTTTTTTCTTCTGAACCTATTCTGCCATAAAGCATAGAGAAATTCCAGCAAAAATTCTGACCGCATCCTAACAAGATGATGTTTGCCTCCATGCCGGAGCGGCTCCGGCAGATATGCTCTCTGTAAAGCAGAATAGAGGGGAGATGCTTTCAATATGACAACGTATCGGTTATGGCCTGATCATGACGTCTGTGTGGAGAATATCCGAATCAGCAGTATCCCGACATTGATTGTTCGCCCGGCGAATACTGAGACAATTCCCGTAGGTGTACTCTGGATTCATGGCGGAGGCTATTTCCTGGGCATGAAGGAAATGGTTTATATGGGCAGGGCTGCGGACCTGGTGAAAAAGTACGGGGTTACTGTTTTTTCGCCTGGTTACCGCCTGGCCTGGCAGAAACCGTATCCTGCGGCGTTCGATGACTGCTTCTCAGTTCTTCGGTACATGGACGAGAACCGTCGAGGCTTCGGTTTTGACCGCATCATGGTCGGGGGCGAGAGCGCGGGAGGCGGACTCTGCGCGGCAGTGTGCATGAAAGCGCGGGACGAGGGCATTCATATCTCATTTCAGATGCCGCTCTATCCGATGCTCAGCGACGCCGATACCGAGAGTTCCCGGAATAACCACGGAAAGGTCTGGAACACGAAAAGGAACCACGTTGGCTGGAAATTATATCTGAGAGGGAATGCAAAGGAAATGATCCCTCCGTATGCCTCTCCAGCCCGTCAGACGGATTTCACTGGTTTGCCGCCCTGTTATTCCTTTGTCGGCGATGGCGAGCCGTTTTATACGGAGACGCTCCAGTTCATTGATCATCTGAAGAGAGCAGGAATTGAAGCGGAAGTCGATGTCTACCATACAGACGTACATGCTTTTGATATGCTCAGACCGGAAGAAGATCTGAGCAGAAGGGCAACAGCAGTATTTGAGAAAAAATTTGAATTTGCGCTGGAGAACTTTATATGACCCGTAAACGTATCGTATTCTATGGTTCTGTGCAGGGCGTCGGATTTCGCTGGAGGGCAAGGCATGCGGCCAACCTGTATTCCTGCACCGGCTGGTGCCGGAATGAGTGGGACGGCTCGGTAGTGATGGAAATTCAGGGTGAAGAGAGAAATATCGATCAGGTTATTCTGTCGATCGAGGCCGGGCGGTATATTGAGATTGAGAACATGGACGTGAAGACCGTTCCGGTGAATCATACGGAGCGAGGTTTCAAAACAGAATAGACCAAAAAAAGACTTGCCATGTACAATAATAAAGAGGAAGTGACCAAAAGGGAAGAAGTCTCTTCATGATCACACCTTGACGGCAAATCCGTTCAGCTCAACACCGTCAGCGGGAATCATGATGTATTTCTTTCCGTCAACGTCCCTGGCTTCGATCAGGAAGCTCATTTCAGGATGGACCGTTATGGTCACATCGCCGGCCTTTACTTCGAATTTCTTCAGATCAACGATGTTTTCCGGATTCACAGAAGCCTTTCCGAACCTCTCCTGGTATTTTTCCTGGAAGACTCTCAGCCGGCTGTCTTCCACACCACAATCAGAGAGAATGTTGACAAGATCACCGGAGCTCATGGAAAGCGGTTCATCTTCCTCATTCTCATCGATTCGAGTCTGAAGTCTTTCACTTAATTCTCGAATTGTCTCCAGTCCGTTGATCTCCGCGTCTGCAAGAGCATCCTCAAATGCCTGACGCTCCTCCGCCGGGCTCATGGTCATTTCAGCCTTGAACAGAGCTTCAATCAGCTCGCAGTGGATTTCTTCCGGTTTCCGGGTATAGAAAAGTGCGTTATAGAGATTGGTGCTCCGATTATCGAAAGCAGGGAAGAGGAAACCGGTCTCCGGAGCGCAGACAAGCTGTTTCGCAAGAGAATTGTGAAACTCATTCTCACCTGAGAAGTATCCCAGGGCCAGTTTGCCGTCCTTCACCGGGCAGATTGCGCAAACGAAGTAACGGAAGACCTGGTCGTCATGCTCTGTCGCATAATGCTCCGCAGACTGATCCACATCACCGTGACTGCGATAAGGAACATCATAGGCGTCGTTGGTGCAGAGAATCAGGTAATTGTCTTCGGATTCGTAGTTCTCAATAACCTTTTGGAAGAATTCCTGCCGGGCCTCAGCCTTGCCGTCACGGAGACCCATGAGCAGACGATGCTCATCACTGTCAGCAACCTGCTGACTTGTGAAAATGATATCTGTGAGGTTCCTGCCCTGTGTTCCGGAGAGAGCCTTCTTCAGAAAATCCAGATACTGTTTCTTCTCCTCCTCCGGCATGAGCGCCAGAGACTCGTCGAGATAGGAGATAACCTCCTTGTTCCCGTTTACATAGCAGCCATAAACGTGGCTGATGTTTGCCTTTTCGGGCTTGAAACGCTTCCTGATCTCACTGATTTCCTTTTTATTCATTGATCATTCCGGTGAATGCCGGACTCCTTTCAAAACAAGATATCCATAAACCCGCCGTCATCCATAACGACGGCAGTGATATTCTGGCGGTCAGCCAGGGCCAGCTTCTCTTTTTCAAGCTGTACCGCAACAATGGCGGCTTCTTTGGTTTTGCACTCCCGGATAATTCTTTCGGTATCTTTTTCAATTACTGCATACATGGACAGAACCTCCAAATATTACTGGGGCTGAGGGCGTACAAGCTGGGAGTATAGTTGAAGACTTCGAAAAAAACAAGTCTTGATTTTTCGGGTGATTTATGCTTTCGGCCGACTCTGCAGAGCCTGCTCAACAGCAGATTACCGGTAAATCTGGCTGCGTAAGGGGCAAAGCGCGGAGCCGTACCGTCTGATTTTTTTCTTTATCTTGTGGCTGCTGTTCAGATCAATCGTCAAAAAATAGATCGTATTCAATCAAGTCGTCGAATGTGATGTCATACCAGGGGCGGGGCTCCTGTTTTTTCTTATTCAGCTTCTTCTGCCTGCTGTCCGATGGTGACAGAAGCGCAATAAGGAGCAGAGCCAGAATCAGATAACCCATATAAATCCCTTCCTTTCCTGTAGTCGGCCGTTCTCTGCCGCATAACGCAGATGCTTTGCTGTTCTCTTCAGCCTGCGGTTTCCTCATAGATGTATTCTACAATAAAATGTGTCCAGAAAAACTCCCTCAATCAAGAAACAATCTTGGACTGAGGGAAATTTTTTGTACAGAATTCATGCTACAATGCATCCAGAATGAAAAAACGGAGGTAAACTTCAATGAGAGGGTATTATGTCGGAGCCGGATATTACGGCCTGGTAAACGGCCGGTATATTCTGTTTGCAAGCGAGAGTGACTACTATGAAAGTATGCAGGAAGAGGAGGCAGCATAACATGCCTGTCAGGACTCAGGCGGAGAGCCTTGGATTTCAGATTTCCGGAGAGCTTGTCCGCTGCTCCGGACGCGAACCGTCTCATCTTTACCAGTGCTACTTCGATGAGGACGGGAATGAATACATCCTTCGGCGCGGGATTTTGACTATTATTGCTGCGGATGGAAGGGTTGTCTGAATCCTTTCGGAATCCGAGCGACAATATCAGAGTGGAAATAAAGCCGCTTCTATGGTATGATGCTCCGCAAGAAACATCATTCCGGAGAGGCGGCCTTTTTCTGGCGAAAATGAAGCGAGAAGCGGCTCTCGCGGTGAGCATGTCCGTCTGGCCCGCCTGACTCTGGCGTCCATCGCGGTAAAATGCCTGAACTTTGGTCATTCGGTGGACGTTGGCTTCCTGAAAACCGCTGATCACAGATATACCCTGGCAAGCCGTCTGACCTCGTTCCGCATCTTTTCGACGACGTCTTCCGGGCCGGTAATCCGAACTCCGTCGCCAAGTGAGATGATCCATCCCAGGAAATGGCTGCTGGGAATGACTTCAACGGAAGCGGAAAAACGGTTCTCATCCAGATGGGAGAGCGTGATGTTATCTTTGCCAAAACGGTCGATCAGAGGACCGACCATTTCGTTTCTGCCTTCCAGCCTGACCCTCTGAGGCTCACCGCCATACATCCCGAACAGGCTTCTGGTGTATTTGGCTGCGTCGAATTCCCTGAACTGCTGTTTGCCTTCTCGGGGAGTCTCTGCTATGGAAAGCCTTGTGATTTTATCTACCCGGTAATGCTTGATTTTCTGCTCGACTGAATCATAGGCAACGAGATAGTAGTTCTCATCGTCCCACATGAGACACCAGGGGCTTACCTGATAAAAGGCGCCGTTCCGCCGAAGCTCCTGCTTTTTGCTGACATTCCACTTGAAGTACTGGAACCGGATCTGCCGGTCGGAGTTGATCGCTTCATGCAGCATATCCACATTATAGTAGATGCTTTCATTCATGGCTTTGATGCGGCCGGTGATCAGGACCTGCCTGTGCAGATGCTGAGCCTCGTGTACGCTGACCAGAGATTCAAGCTTCTTGATCAGCTGCCGGGACTTCTTTTCGGTGATGAACTTTGAGGATTGAACCGCGTCCACCAGGAGCTTAAGCTCAGGCAACTCAAATTCCCTTGTGGCGAGGTGGTATAGGGTGCTTCGGCCGGCTTTTTCTTTCAGAACCTCCAGGCCGTATTTTGCCAGTTCATCGAAGTCCGAGTAAAGCGTCTTGCGGTCTGCATTGACGCCAAGGGCTTCGAGACGGTCCGTGATTTCCAGCAGAGAAAGTGAATGGGAATCATCCGTCTCCTGGGAGAGAATGTCCACAAGATAGAGCATTTTAAGCTTCTGATTGTCACCTGCCGCCATGGAGATACCTTCCTTCTACATTGATGGAGATAAAAAGCATATCAGGAAAACCTCTGATTTTCAAGAACAGAGGGTAAAAATCTGGACAGAAAGCATCATAGGCCATTCTCAGGCCGGACCTGAATTCAGATGGTGAATGCTTGAGGCGATTTCCTGATGGACGCTCTCCTGCAGGCGATGACCATGGCTGCAGCCGGATGCTGACAGCAAAATACCAATAGGCCCGTAATCCCAGGAAATATCAAGTGATACGACAAATTACCGAGGTTGAGGCGGTTGATACGACTGCTGCAGGAGATACGTACACGGGTTACTTTGTTTCGGCCCTGATGGAAGGGAAATCCCTTGCGGAGTGTATGCGGCTTGCAACGATGGCTGCCGCAATCAGTGTCACAAGATCCGGCGCGGCGCCTTCCATCCCAAGAAAGGAAGAAGTGGAAGCAGCGCTTGAAAGGATAGATCATTTCAACATCAGGGAGGGCTGACGGTGAGTTATGCCTATCGCTTTGTAAAACTGTTGAAGAAGCTTTTTTAAAAGCTCCTTTACAGGATTCAGGGACAAATGGTATAATCAGCCCCGCAACAGGTGATTCTACGAGAGCAGGACATGAAAACGGAGAACCCCTTTCCTCATCAGACGGATCATCATGGATCAGCAGAATCAATTGATACCGACCAAGGAGCAGAAGCAATGGAATACTATCTTGAAAGCAGTGAAGCCGTACTGGAAGAGCTGAAGACCACAGAGCAGGGTCTGAGTTCGCATGAGGCTGCCGAAAGGCTGCAGCAGCAGGGGAAAAACCGCCTGGCGGAGGAGGAAAAGCGGTCTGTCTTCCGAAAATTCCTGGACTCCATCACAGACCCCATGATCCTGATGCTGCTCGGCGCAGCGCTGGTGCAGGTCATCGTGACGATCCTGGAAAGTAAGGGGTCCTTCACCATCGGCTCATTTACGGATGTTTTCGTCATTCTGTCGGTGGTTATCATCAATGCGATCATGAGCCTTGTTCAGGAGAATAAGGCAGAGGCAGCCATGGCCGCACTGATGCAGATGACGGCTGACACCTCCAAAGTCATGCGGGACGGCACGATGATCACCGTGAAAAGCGAAGATCTCGTTGTCGGAGATGTCGTCTGCTTCGAAGCAGGCGACACTGTCCCGGCTGACTGCCGTGTTCTTGAAGCCCACAGTCTGAAGGCGGAAGAAGCCGCGCTGACTGGCGAAGCTCTGGCGGCAGAGAAACTGGTGGATGTCCTGATGTGTGCGGAAGGGCAGAACTCTGTACCTCTGGGCGACCGGTCGAATATGCTCTACAGCGGCTCGACCGTGGTCTACGGGCGCGGAAAGGGTGTCGTGACTGCCACAGGCATGGACACCGAGATGGGAAAGATCGCCGGTGCACTCAGACTGGCTGAAAAGGAGCAGACGCCGCTGCAGAGACGCATGGCGGAGCTCTCCGTTTTTCTGACCAAGCTCGTCATCGGGATCTGCATCGTCGTCTTTGCCGTCGGATGCGTACAGTCCGTGGTGCTGACAGACACACCTTTTTCATGGAACCTGCTGGGTACCAGCGCTGTCAACAGCCTCGTCGCGGCCATCGCACTTGCGGTGGCGGCCATACCGGAGGGCATGCCGGCGGTCGTGACGATCGTGCTGTCCATCGGAGTGACCGAAATGGCAAAGCATCAGGCGTTGATTCGCAAACTGACTGCCGTGGAGACCCTTGGCTGCACGCAGATTATCTGCTCGGACAAGACCGGAACCCTGACACAGAACAAGATGACGGTGGTTCAGGAATATACCTGCGATTCGGAATTGATGGCGACCGCCATGGCGCTCTGCTCCGATGCTGAGATCCGGCCCGGGGAGAGCTCGTCTGTTGGCGAACCCACAGAGGCCGCGCTGGTGAACTATGCAATGAAGCTCGGCCTTCCGAAGTACGAGCTCGTCTCGGCCCAGCCGCGTGTCGCGGAAGCGCCCTTCGATTCTATGCGGAAAATGATGTCTACCGTCCATCGCACGGAGCGCGGCTTCATCCAGTATACCAAAGGAGCCTGTGACATGCTCCTGGAGCGCTGCACCGGGTATCTGAAGGACGGCCGGGTTATTCCCATGACCGCAGAGATCCTGGACGAAGTGCGCCGGGTCAACAAGTCTTACGCTGACCAGGCCCTGCGTGTGCTTGCGGCGGCTTACAGGGCCTATGACACGCTGCCGGAGGACACCCGGCCGGAAAGCCTGGAGCAGTCCCTGATCCTGATTGGCCTCTATGGAATGATCGATCCCTGCCGTCCGGAAGTCTATGATGCGATCGAAAAATGCCGCGCAGCCGGGATACGTCCCATTATGATTACGGGTGACCACAAGGATACCGCCGTAGCGATCGGCAAGGACCTCGGCATCATCCGTGACGAAAGAGAAGCGGTGGTAGGCGCGGAGCTTGACCAGTATACCGACGAGGAGCTGGTTGAAGTTGTTGAAAGGTTCTCCGTTTACGCGCGCGTGCAGCCGGAGCACAAGACCCGCATCGTCGATGCATGGCAGGCAAGGGGAAAGATCACCGCCATGACCGGCGACGGCGTGAACGACGCGCCATCCATCAAGGCGGCGGACATTGGCATCGGCATGGGCATCACGGGCACACCGGTTACCAAGAGTGCCGCTGATATGGTGCTCGCGGATGACAATTTTGCGACCATTGTCCGTGCGATTGAAGCCGGCCGCAAAATCTATGACAATATATGCAAGGTGCTCCAGTTCCAGCTTTCCACGAACCTGGCGGAAGTGCTGATTGTTTTCTTCGCTTCCATCCTGAACTTCACTATCCTGACTCCGGTCCACCTGCTGTGGATCAACATGGTAACGGATACGCTGCCCGGCCTGGCTCTGGGCATGGAGAAGGCGGAAGGTGAGCTGATGAAGCGCAAACCCCGTCCAAAGGATGAGAGTATCTTTGCAAACGGGGCTGGCGTGAGCATGCTGTGGCAGGGCGCATATCTTGCTGCAATCGAAATTGCCGCCTATTATATCGGATACTATCTGGAAAACGGCTCCTTCACGGGCATCGCCAACGGCAGCTGGTGTGAGAATGCGGTTGTCATGGTGTTTCTCACCGTCAGCTTTGCGGAAATGATGTGCGCACTGAACATGCGCTCGCGTACCGGATCGATCTTCCGGCGTGAAATGCTGCAGAACGTCAACTGGTGGATGATCGGCGCGCTGGTAATCACCGTCGGGATGACCGTGGCCGCAGCGTTTCTGCCGGGTTTCAAGGAACTGTTCGGGATTCATGGAACGCTGACGTCAAAAGAACTTCTGATCTCCGTCGGCCTGGCGCTCTCCACGCTGCCGGTATTTGAAGCCGGCAAAGCGCTCCATCGGCTTGGGAATAAAGCCGCGCTGGCCGGGACAAAGTGAACCGTACATGCATGAAAGCCCCGGACTGCAGATGTGATTCTGCGGTCCAGGGTTTTTCATGGTGCGCCCGGCGAGCGCACGTTCTAGAGGGTGAAAGTCCCGAGACCGCCCGGCAGCGGGAAGGTCATAGCCAAAGCCAAGGGTGTCCGTCGTGAGGCGGAATCTGAAGGAAGGCGGCGGCAAAACTCTGGCCCGACGAA
>JAILFJ010000075.1 GCA_024697625.1 Oscillospiraceae bacterium | reverse complement strand
GGAGCTTCCCGGCGGGATCGCCGCCGGCGATGCGGCGCATGTCGCGCATGTTCTCCTCGTCCATGCCGATGAGGAGGTCGAAGCGATCGTAATCCGCCCGCGTCATCAGTCGCGCCCGGTGGGGCAGGATCTCCACTCCCTTCTCGCGCAGCTTGCGCGCCGCCGGAGGGTAGATCGGGTTGCCGATCTCCTCCCGGGTGGCCGCCGCCGAGTCTACCGTGAACCGGTCCGCCGCGCCCCGCTCCCGGGCGAGCCGGGTGAACACGCACTCGGCCATCGCGCTCCGGCAGATATTGCCGTGACAAACGAATAGTATCTTAGTCAAGTGCGATCAGCCTCCTGAAAAGCCGGTTTCTGCCCCGTTTTGCCGGGCAGAAAAAGTTGTTAATAATCTGTGACTCTGTCACGGGAAAAGCAAAATATGGCAAAATGCGGCAAGTCAATGCCGTCAATGGTAGTCAAATGGTAGTAAAACTGAGGGGTGGGTTACTACCGTGAAGTCCCTGTTAATCCTTGTGATTGTTTGAGCGTATTTCTGATATGATCAGTGATGTACATCCGACGACCAGCCCTGCAAGGAGGATTAAGCCAATGTAAATGGGATAGATAAATGTCTGCTCCGTATTTCCACCGATAATCGGGCTAAGAATTCTTCCCCAAATTCCTCCGCATGGCCAAACAACAAGGAAAAACATAACAAGCATTGCGATGATAGCTTTTTTCATTGCAAATCCCCCTCTCGTTCGGCACTGCCGGGATCTTCCCGTCACACCCGAAAAAATAAATAATTTATTATACCTCATATCAGCGGATTTTTCCACTATAAAAAATCGGCACTCTGCTGTGGCAGAGTGCCTTGCTGGTTTTTGGGTCAAACGGCTTTGAACAGTATTTGCGCTCCATCAATTCTCTTGGGCGGTATTGTCCGGTACGCACAGCTCAACGCCATGAAGGCGCTGGAAGTTCTGCAGTTCCCGGTCGGCCTCCCGGGCCTCGGCGGAATTGGCCGCCCAGGAGATCAGGAAGACCAGCAGGTAGATCACCAGCACGCTCCCGGCAATCCCTAGCACCACAGCGGAGCGGGAGGTATCGATTACGTCGCTCCGGAACGCAAGGCCCAATACGACGGCCTCCGTCAGCAGAAACTGAAGCAGCTCGCGCAGAAGCAGTTCCCTGGGCTTCAGCTCCCGCTTTGACCAGGTAACCAGGCTGGGAATCACGCAGGCTCCGGCATAGATAAGCGGAGAGAGAAAGCCTTCGTACCCAAAACTCGCCTTGGGATCGAAAACGGTTCCCAAAACATACATGGCAACTGTGATGAGCGTTGAAAGTGTAAAAAACAGCATCAGTTTTCGGATCAGAAACTGTTTGAGATTCATCTTGTCACTCTCCTTTCAATGCAGACTTCAGATCCTTGACATAGCTTCGGGAGATGATCACTTCCTCGCCTGACTGCAGAAGGGCGCTAAGCCTCCCGTTCAGCGCAGGCTGGATTGACCGGATTTTCATCAGGTTCAACAGCATCGATTTGGATACGCGTAAAAAGTGCTTGCTCCGAAGCAGACTTTCCAGTTCATAGATCCGGTACGATGTCTCATAGACCTGTTCTTTCGTATAAAGGAAAGTCTTACCATCCACCGACTCGATGTAATACAGTTCGGATACGGGAACCTCATATTGCTTTTCGTCCCGTGAGCCAGAGAGACTTCCCTCCCTTGATCGGACGAAAGCGGCAATTTCCCGCACCTCTTCAGTCACCTCGCGGCAGCAGATTATGACCAGCTCTGGATCTCCTGCACCGATTTGCTTGATCTTAACGTCCATAGTGTTTCCCGGCACGTCAACGGTTCAGTAGATTTCCTGTACGGAAAACGCGCCTTCACCTTTCAAAGTGTGATTGAAGAAATCCCGCACCAGGCCATTCACGATGGTCAAGGTCTCCTCGCAGCCTCGCTCACCGCTGCCGAGCATTTTCCCAAGGATGGGAGAGAGCAGAGGCAGGTCGGTGAAGTCCATATGCTGCGTGTCACGGATCGTGACAGAATAGCCCTCAGCGACTCCTTGAATCAGCTCGTCATTTGGGTAGTGGCCGCCCTGTGCAAGATATTCTTTGCGGTCATTATACGTTTCCCAGTTGGTGAATTCAAGAACGGGAATGGGATAGGCTTCCTCGCGGATAGTGAGCATTCCATGTTCCACACCGGTGTACTCGCCCAGCATGGTGCCGTCCAGATCGATGACGGCAGAGATGTCGCCGCGCTCACGGCCCAGCTGTACCGCGGTAGCGCCACCCATGGAGTGGCCCATCAGGCCGATCTTTGTCAGATCGGTGATATTCAGGACAGAGAGGATCGTGTCTGCGTTGCTCTTTGGCAGGAACCAAGCGCTGTCGAGCGAGCCGCTGATCCCGGCGGATTTCAGCGTGTCCACAACAAAGTTCATGTCCGCCGTACGCAGATCCATCCACTCCCGGAAGACTGCAAGGTTGTTTTCCGCATTGTCATTCGGATCACCATTTGCACCCATCGCGGTTTGGAAGAAGCCCATATCGACGATCACCGTCTTCCCGTCGGTGTCTTCTGTGAAGAAAGCGTGGTGCGGGTGGTCTAGCGCTGCGACCACATAGCCGCTGCTCACGAGTTCCGCATAAGTGGAAGTGTTGCTTTGGTAGTATCCGAAGGCACCGTGAGAGAACACCACCAGCGGAAATGTCTCGCCCTCAGCCGGGTCGGCGGGATAATAGAAGTGTACTGGCACCTCTCGGAAGCTGCCATCCTGCTCGAAGGGGTCGGTACGAGAACTGTCGATCAGGATCGCGGAAGCCTCCGCGACCGAGTGAGGTCCCGAGACGGGCAAGCCCTTATAGCCGGTGAAGATAAAAGCCGGGATCAGCAGAAGGCCAATGAAGCAGATGCTGAAAACGCAGTTGGAAACAGCGCGCCCCGTCTTCATTTCGATGGTTTCTTTCCTTCGTCCGCCAAGCCATTTCAGCAGCGCGATGACCCCCATCACCGCCAGAAAGCCAAGCAGGGGAACGAGCCGCCACTTCTGCCCGAAGGGGAGCAGCAGCGCGATCAGCACGATTGCGATCTCCGCCAGACGGACGAACAGTCTGTTTTTCAGCCAGACCTTTTTCTCTTTTTCCTTGCCGCGGCCCCTGACGGCCAAAATGATCTCCAGCGCCGCGAGAAGCAGAAACAACATCAACTCCATTATGATCACCTGTCCTTTATCAAAATGCAGTGTGATTCTAACAGGTTCTCGGTATATTTCAAGAGTTTGGGCCGTAAGATGCATTTTGATGAGATAAAATGCATTTCGACCGTCTTTCCGCTATAGATAATGACACTCTGCTGTGACGAGTGACTTGCTTATGCCATTATTTTCTGGAGGAATCAAACATCTTTCATCAGACATTTATCGAGGTTCTCACATAAAACATCATAAAAGCGCTTGATTTTCACCTGTCCTTTCTATATAATTTATTTATGCAACGTGTTGAATCAGGCACGTTGAAATCATACGTACAGATGGTTCCCATCTTGTGGGGAGGAACAGAACTATGGCAGAACTGACATTAGATGCAAAAGTTGAAAACCTGGACCGTGTGCTGGAATTGGTGAATCAGGTTCTGGAGGATGCGAATTGCTCATTCAGAGCGCAGATGCAGGTAGACGTTGCCGTTGAGGAGATGTATGTCAATATTGCACACTATGCCTATCCAAGCGGCGCCGGCCAGGCGACAGTGCGCATCGAGGTCTTGCCTGATGCAGTGGAGATCAGCCTGATTGACAGCGGTCTTCCTTTCGATCCCTTAAAGAAAGTCGATCCTGACGTCACGCTCTCGGCTGAGCAGCGTCAGATCGGAGGTCTCGGGATTTATATGGCAAAGAAGAATATGGATGAGATAGAGTACCGTTATCAGGACGGAAAGAACATCCTGGTCATGAGAAAGAAAGTCTGAAAAAGCAGAAACAGAACAGCAACTATCCACATAAATAAAACAAGAAATAGAAGGAGAATGAAAATGTTGAACATTGTAACAAAACAAGACGGAAGCGCACTCACGTTCGAACTGGAAGGACGTCTTGACACGACGACCGCACCTCAGCTTGAAGCAGAAGTGAAGAGTGCTCTGACAGGAGTTTCTGACCTCACCGTGGACATGGGAAAACTGGAATATATTTCTTCTGCCGGTCTCAGAGTTCTGCTCTCAACACAGAAGGCGATGAACCGTCAGGGGAGCATGCGGGTGATTCATGCGAACGAAACGGTTATGGAGATCTTCGAGGTGACCGGATTCACCGATATACTCACGATCGAATAATTCTTTGCCAAAGGAGTGCGAGGAGGATGGAAGCGGCAACCTGAGAGGCGTAACCAAAGGGGGACACTATGTTTACAAAGAAACTTTATCGTTCGGATATGCTGAACTGTGCGCTCTGTCAGGACCCACCGTGCAGCGGAGCATGCCCGGCGCTGGACTGTGCTTCATTACTTCGCAGCATATGGTTTGATAATGAGAATGTTGCGGCTTCCAGATTCCCGGCTGAGAACCCCTGCATTGGCTGTGAAGCACCCTGTGAGGCTGCCTGTGTCCGTGCCGGGCTGGTACCGATCCGAAATCTGATGACCCGATTGCATGAGGAAGTAAAGCCGGAGAATGAAATACCTTTGCCTTCAGGCTCGGAGCGGCTGTGTACGGAGCTCTGCGGAGTTCCTCTGGATAATCCTTTCTTCCTGTCGTCATCAGTGGTGGCGAGCACCTATGACATGTGTGCCCGGGCGTTTGAGGCCGGCTGGGCAGGGGTTGCTTTCAAGACGATCTGTTCTTTTGATATTCACGAAGCATCACCGCGCTTCTCTGCAATCACCGGAGACAACGGCAGTATTATCGGCTTCAAGAACATTGAACAGCTCTCTGACCACAGTGTGGCAGAGAATATGGAGATATTCCGAAGACTGAAGACAAATTATCCGCATAAAGTCATTCTCGCTTCCATCATGGGTCGGGATGATGCCGAGTGGGAAAACCTGGCCAGGCAATGTGAAGAAAACGGTGCCGACGCAATCGAACTGAATTTTTCATGCCCGAATATGGCAGAAGGTGGATTGGGTTCCGACATCGGCCAGATCCCGGAACTGGTTGAGCGGTTCACTGCTGCTGCCAGGCAGGGTACCAGACTCCCGATTCTTGCGAAGCTTACACCGAATGTGGCCAAAATGAGTCCGGCTGCAGAAGCCGCTTTGCGTGGCGGAGCAAACGGAATTGCGGCCATAAACACCATAAAAAGCATTACCGACGTCAACGCTCATACTTTTGTCTCTTCACCTGCTGTACACGGCATGTCGGCCGTGGGCGGTTACAGTGGCAGCGCCGTGAAGCCAATCGCATTGCGCTTTGTGGCTGAGCTGGGGCAGAATCCGACGCTCCACAGTATGCATCTGAGCGCCATGGGCGGCGTTGAGACCTGGCGGGACGCGCTGGAATTCATTCTTCTGGGCGCAGGCAGCGTGCAGGTCACAACAGCGGTAATGAAGTATGGATACCGGATCGTAGAGGATCTCATCTCAGGACTGAATCTTTACCTTGCTGAAAAAGGTTTTGAAAACGTCAGTGAAGCCCGGGGATTGGGACTGGAGATGCTCAGTGAGACGACCGACGTTCTGGAAAGGGATACCGTTCTGTTTCCGAAGTTTCACAGGGAAAAGTGCATCGGCTGCGGCCGCTGCGCCATTTCCTGCTCAGACGGCGGACATCAGGCCATTCGTCTCGACGGCAGGCACATGCCAATCCTGGATGGGAAGAAGTGTGTCGGCTGCCACCTCTGTGTCCTTGTGTGCCCGCAGCGGGCCATTACTCCCGGACGGAAACGGATTGCCAGACCAAAACTGTGACATTGCTGTGACAGAGACGCTGATATACTGTGAACACATTTTGATAAAAGAGGCTTTACAATGAAGAGATTCACAGTATTGGTGTCGCTGCTATTGATTCTTTCGCTGCTGACCGGATGCGGCAGCGGCGCAGTGTCGGGCATTGTCCCGGCAGAAACCTTGTCCGATCTGAGGACGGATTCAGATGTATCCCATCGAAATATGGAGTCTGAGACAACAGCTTCGGATCCTTTTGTCTGGCAGGCGAGGCGTGTCCCGGTGGAGGGAGCCAGACTGACGGCAGAGCTGAAGAACGGAACCCCGGTCGGGAACCGTATCTATTTCACCTCCATCGGTGTACTGGAGGACCGCACTCCTGAAGGGGTAACGCCTGAATGGCCTGAACAGTTCTGGGTCTATGGCCCGGTTCTCTGCGCGGCGGAGACTGACGGCAGCATGACTGCAGTTCCGTATACTCCGGTCCCGGAGGCCGGAACAGGGGTGCTGTATGAAGGACTCTGCGCAGGTGCTGAAGGAAGTCTCTGGCTTCTGGAGAAGCACTACCGGAAAGGAGAGGTCTCTTCCGAGTTTTCAGCACTCACTCCTGCCGGGAGTGCTGAGCGCATGAATCTTGTCCACCTTCGGGAGGATGGGACGGTCATTGCCTCCTTCCCACTGGAAGGATTGGCCGGGCATGCTGACGAGGTGAGCAGTCTGGGCGGCAACTACGCCCTTGAGGTATCCGGCATGGCAGCCGATTCAGAAGGCAACATCTGCATCGGTCTGCATGAATGGTTCGCCGGAAACGGCTCGTATGTTCAGGACAACAGGATCATTGTTCTGAGTGCTGACAGTGGAATGGTCAAGCAGACTGTGTCGGTCAGCGGTACACTTGCATACATGGCGCCTGTGTCCGACGGAAGCGTGGCAGTGGCCCACTATCAGGGGTCAAATCCTGCTGTTGGGATTCTGAATACGCAGTCAGGAGCGCTCCAGGACGTCGCTGCGATCGATGACTTTATCAACTGCATGACGACTGGCAGACATGCCGGAAGCATCTGTTACGGTGCGGGAGACAGCTTCTGGGAGCTGGATCTGTCCAGCGGAGAGCAGAAGAAACTGCTGGACTGGACAGCCTGCGGTGTATCGCACGGAGAAGGCGACAGTGTCTGCCTGCTTTCAGACGGGGAGATTATCACAACAGAGGCGAAGGAAACCCGGACCGGGATAGAGAACGGGCTGATTTTTCTGGAAGCTGTTCCGGCCGCTGATGTACAGGAGCAGAAGGTGCTGCGTATGGCCGTGCTGAATCTCTATCCTTTTACCGGTGAGATGATCAGCCGGTTCAACCGGAGCAATTCGGAATACCGGATTGAGGTCACAGACTACTCTCAGTACAACGACTACAGCAGCGGCCGTGAGGAGGACTGGAACGCCGGGCTGACAAGGCTTCAGACCGAGGTAATCGCCGGAAAGATCCCAGATATTCTTGATGTCAGCCTGCTTCCTGTGGATCACCTTGGAGCCAAGGGGCTTTTGGAAGATCTGTATCCCTACATCGACGGGGATCCCGAACTCGACCGATCTCAGCTTCTTGAGCATGTTGTCAGTGCCTTTGAAGACAACGGAAAACTCTATCAGACCGTTGGAAACTTCTATGTTCTGACGACTGCCGGACTCAGTCGGGAAGTAGGGAACGAGATGGGCTGGTCGATGGAGCAGCTCGAAGCAGCGATGCGAAACCTGCAGCTCTCGCATCCGGAGGCCACGGTATTGGATCCGTATATGACCAGAGACGATGTCATGACCTTCCTGCTGTATCTTGAGCAGAAAAGCTTTGTCGACTGGGAAACCGGTGAGTGCAGCTTTGACAGCGGACGTTTTCGGGACTTTCTGAGCTTTGTCAGCACGATCCCGACTTCGTATGACCTGGGAAGCTTTGAGGAGACCGATTCAGATACACGGATTCTTATGGGGCAGCAGCTCATGAAGATGTGTAACTTTTCACGCTTTGAGGATCTGCAGGCCAACACTGCAGGGCTGGGCGGAGAAGATTGCTGCTTTATCGGCTATCCCACGTCAGAGGGAGTCGGAAGCATGTTCGCCCAGATCGGGAACACTTTTGCCATTTCCTCTGCCTGTGCCGACAAAGAGGCTGCCTGGCAGTTTGTGAGGCAATTCTTTCTCCCGGACTATCAGGAGCAGTTTGTCGGCAGCGTTTTCCCGACCAACCGGATGGTCTATGAGGAAATGAAGCAGGATGCAATGTCGGAGCGCTTCCAGAGAAATCCGGACGGCAGCTTTGCACTGGACCTGGACGGGAAGAGAATCCCTGCGGATCTTGAGAGTGTAAACATCAACGGAAGCAGATACAGCTTACGCCCCGTGACGGAAGAGGAAATAGCCCGGATCGAAGAAATCATTGAAAGGACTGAGCATGTCCTGGGTCTGGACGACAGTCTGAAGTCGATTATCACGGAGGGAGCAGCAGGTTATCTGGCCGGCCAGCGCCCTGTGGAAGACGCGGTTACCCAGATTCAGAGCCGGGCGAGACTCTATGTGAATGAGCAGCGTTAGCGGGCAGAAAATCTTAAAATAATATTAAACCGGCTGATCGTTCACAGTTTGTTAGATTTTATCGATCAACATATGGTATAAATAAAAGCACTCTGCAGTATGAAATGCAGTATTACTCAGTCGGAGAATACATTGTAAATGAATTCAAGAATGAAGGAGGACCCATCATGAGCGAGAAGAACGAAGTCAAGGCAGTCAGCGAGGAAGAACTCAGCTCCGTAGCCGGCGGCGCCACCAGAAACTATCTGGCCGCAGTTGATGTCATGAACGGCAAGTATGGAAACGGTGAAGAGCGCAAGGCGAGACTGCAGGCCGCCGGTTACGACTATTGGGCGGTTCAGCATCTGGTGAACGGCCTAGCAAAGGGTTATGACCAGGTTGCGAGAGATGTTATTGCTGGAAAGTACGGTGACAATCAGTACCGCATCGCTGCCCTGAATGCAAAGGGATATGACGCCGCACTGGTACAGGATATCGTCAACGGAATGCTTCTGAACTGAGCAGGGTGCCTGAAAAAGTTACGGACAGAGAAGGGAGAATATGATATGAGAGCGAAGTCTTTATTAAGCCTGTTTGTCGCGGCTGTGATGCTGCTGTCCCTGGGGGCTTTCCAGGTGTTTGCAGAAACGACAGCCGATACGGATACGGTGGACCAGCAGCTGAACCTCATCTGGTCCAAAATCAGTGACCTCAGGCAGAACGACAGCCCGAATCGCTGGTACTATACGGTAACAGATTTTGACCACGATGGAAAGCTGGAGTTTGTAGCTGCATCTCAGCATCCTGCCGACCGTTCCACAAATCTGAAGATCTGGGAAGTCAGCGACGACGGTACCTCTCTGACAGAGAACGCTCTGGATAAGGATCCGGACGAGTCCTTCCCGGACATCATTACGGACAGCGCGGATACCTATCACAATACGGACAGTGATACCTGGTCCTATATGGTCTATGACAATGTCGTCATCTCAAACAGTGATGTTTACACTCTGAAGTGTGCCGTAAGCCTTAAGGACGGAGCCATGGGCTATCAGTCCTTTGCAGTGCAGCACACCCAGGTCGACAAGGGCTACAGCAACGTGTCGCACACAGATGCAAACGGCATCGCCATTTCGCCCGAACAGTATAACGCTGCCGGCACAAATGCCTTTGCCGGCGAGGAGAGAAGCAGCACCAACTTTGACTGGTTTATTTTTGAGGATGCCACCTCCGTGACCAGACTGGTTGACAGCTATTCGGTCTTTGCAGGAACCAAGGCGCCGACTCAGATCATCCCGGTCCCGAAACCGGCTGCGCTGCAGGCTTCTGAGACTGCTCCGACACCGACCCCGGGCGCAGCACCGAAGCAGTCTCAGAACAGCCAGCCGACCTATCTCACGATTACAAAGAACCCGACCAGCGAGACGAAGAAGCCCGGCGGCACGGCTCTGTTTGTTGCCTGTGCAAATGCCTTTGATTCTCTCTACTGGACCATGGTCGCTCCTGACGGCGGCGAGTACAGCCCTGAGGTTTTTGCATCATACTTTGGCGTGAGCGTATCCGGGCAGAACAGTACAACACTCAGCATCGGCAACGTCAAGGATAGCATCAATTACTGGGGCGCGTACTGCACCTTCTACTACAAAGGTCAGACAGCAAAAACCAGCACAGCTTATATTATTGTCGACACCAGGACTGTTCCGCAGCCCTCTGCGCAGGGTGGTGTGGACTACGGTACCGTGACCGACTACGGATTCAGCACGGTGACGATCAGCCTCTCGGGGAAAACGGGCGTTGTGGTTCCCTTCAGCATCTGTGATGTGGACGGAAACCTCTATTACGGCGCGTCAGCCGCGGTCTACTATACGGGTGCCAGTTCCGTAGACAAGGGAAATGTCTATTACGTATTCATTCAGGGCGAAAAGCAGGCAACGCCGACCTACGGTTCCATGTCCGGTGTTGCGTATCAGGATACCGCGTCTACGTTATATGTCGTTCTTCAGAACGGTGAGGGATATCATGTCAGTGGAGGCTGCGTCAATATCATTGGCGGCAACGACATAAACGGTGCTCCCTGCACGGCCTATTACCTGAATTATCCGAGCAATACCAACATCTACCAGATCGACATCTACGGCTATTCGACAGATCCCGAACCTTACTACGAACCGTATATCGAACCTGATATCGTCGGTATCCTGCCTTACATCGACGAGTATGACTACGACCTGCTATGGGATCTGGATCTTTACGACGAGTTCTATGACCCGTATGAGGATGACGAGTTAGACGACGAGCTGTTATGGGATCTGCTCCTGAGTGACGATTATTAACCTGATTGAGGGTGTCTGGTTCGGCAAAGAATGTATCATGAAACACGGTGTGACAATTCTGTGATGATTTGTGTGTTATACTGAGCGCGCAAACAAAAAAACAGGAGGAACATAAAAAATGGATAAAGTCGCAATGAATGATGAAATGCTTGACGGAGTGACAGGTGGTACTATTCTTCCCTATATGGTGAAGGCAGGGGACAGCCTGGGTGCAATTGCCAAGAAGTATAACGTCTCGGTGGAAGATCTGATGAAGTGGAACGGTATCAGCAATCCAGATATCATCACGATCGGTCAGAAACTGGAAGTCAAGTTCTGATTCGGCACTAAACAGAATCATTATACGGAAAAGCCGCGGATCATCTGAGAACAACAATTCTCACACCGCGGCTTTTTCATTTGTTACCTAATTTTTTCTAAACTGTTTTCCGAACGGTTTGATTTTTCCGAAAGACATGTGATATAATTTGTCGAATTATAATTATTTTACGGAGGGGTATCACTATGCTGAATATCAATAAAATCCGCGATGGTGAAAAGCTTACCGTCAAACTGGAAGGCCGGCTTGACACAGTCACTGCACCGCAGTTGGAAGAAGAACTGAAGTCAGGCCTCGAAGAGATTACGGATCTGATCATGGACTTTGAAATGTTGGAGTATATCTCCTCCGCCGGGCTGCGTGTGCTGCTTTCAACCCAGAAACTGATGGGGCGTAAGGGGAGCATGAAGCTCATCCATGTCAGCGACACTGTTATGGAGATCTTCGAAGTCACAGGCTTCGTGGACATCCTGACCATCGAATAAACACATGGAAAACAGCAATGGACTGTTTCGTGAGCAGAGCCTGGAACGCATAACGTCTCCGGAGCAGCTCAGCGACTATCTGCATGTGACCAACCCGACTGTCTGGCTGATTCTCACAGCGGTGATTGTACTGCTGGCGGGCGCTCTGATCTGGAGCTCCACTGCAAACATCGAGAGCCGCGCCATGGGCACTGCTACAGTGGCTGATGGCAGCATGACGCTGATATTTGAAGACGAGAAGGTTGCTGCCAAGGTGGAACCGGGAATGAACATCGTAGTTGGCGAGACCGAGAGTCGTATCAATTCTGTAGGCAAGGGAGAGGATGGTCAGTCTTTCGCCGTTGCTGAGACTGCGCTTGCATCTGGGAGTTACGAGGCGTTTGTCCCGTACAGCCAGACCAAGGTGCTGCAGCTGCTGTTCAACTGAGGCGCACAATGGGCAAAGAAAAAAAGCCTGCAGAGAAAGGCCGGGTAAAGGTCCCGGTTATCATGCAGATGGAGGCGCTGGAGTGTGGCGCGGCCTCTCTTGCTATGGTCATGGCCTACTATGGGCTGTGGATACCGTTGGAGCAGGTACGCCTGGACTGCGGCGTTTCACGCGATGGTTCTAATGCACGCAACGTGCTTCAGGCTGCGCGGAACTACGGTTTCGTGGCACAGGGCTACCGATGCGAGCCGGATTCTCTGCGGGAAGGCATGAAAAAGCCCTGCATCATCCACTGGAACTTTAACCACTTTGTCGTGCTGGATGGTTTCAGCGGCAGGTACGCATATATCAACGACCCGGCAAGAGGCGAGGTCAGAGTCCCGATGGAGGAGTTTGACACTGCCTTTACCGGCATTGTTCTCGAGGTTGTGCCTGGACCGGACTTCCAGCCCGGAGGCAAACCGAAGAGCACCCTTGCCTTCGCCCGTAGACGTCTGAAAGGCGCAACTGCGGCAGTGTTCTTTGTGCTGCTTTCAACAGTAATAGGCTATCTTTTCGGCATCATTAATCCCGTTTTCTCACGTGTTTTTATGGATCGGCTTCTTACCGGGGAAAATCGGGATCTGCTCATGCCTTTCCTGGCTCTTATGGCTGCGATGGGTATGGCACAGGTGCTGGTCTCGTGGGTGCAATCAGTTTACTCTCTCAAGATTAACGGCAAGATGGCTATCGTTGGGAACAGCGAATACATGTGGAAAGTCCTTCGCATGCCTATGGAGTTCTTCTCCCAGCGCATGGCGGGAGACATCATGCAGCGCCAGGGTACTAACGCTACCATCGCGTCCACTCTGGTCAATACTGTGACACCCCTGCTGCTGAATACCGCAATGATGATCTTCTACATGGTTGTGATGCTGCGTTACAGTGTAGTGCTTACGATGGTGGGCATTGTGACCATTATTCTGAATCTGCTTGTTTCGCGTATCATCTCAGCCAAACGCGTAAATATCACACGGGTCCAGATGCGGGATGCGGGAAAACTCTCCTCAGCTACAGTCTCCGGAATCCAGATGGTAGAGACCATCAAGGCCAGCGGCGCCGAGAACGGCTATTTTCAGAAATGGGCGGGCTATCAGGCATCAGTGGTCTCCCAGGATGTCCGGTTTGCCAAGCTGAATCAGTATCTTGGCGTCATCCCATCTCTGCTCTCCACGATTGCCGACTCGGCGGTGCTGATCCTCGGAGTCTGGCTCTGCATGGAGGGTGAGTTTACTCTCGGCATGATCATGAGCTTTCAGGGATTCCTGAACTCATTTATGACTCCGGCCATGACCATTGTCTCTGCCGGCCAGACGATTCAGGAGATGCGTACCGAGATGGAGCGTGTCGAGGATGTAATGCAGTATCCATCCGACCCGCATGTTATTGACCGGCCAATGACTGAGGATTCGGATTACTCCAAGCTCAGCGGCGACGTGACACTGCGCAATGTATCGTTCGGCTACTCGCGTCTTGCCCCTCCTCTGATCAGGGATTTCTCCATGACGCTGAAGCCGGGCAGCCGCGTTGCCTTCGTGGGTACTTCCGGCTGCGGCAAGTCGACATTATCCAAGCTGATCTCAGGTCTGTACGAACCATGGAGCGGTGAAATTCTCTTTGACGGCCGCCCGATCCGCGACATCGACCGAAGCGTCTTTACCGGTTCTGTTGCAGTTGTAGACCAGGACATCACGCTCTTTGAAGATACCATTGCGAACAATATCAAGATGTGGGACGAGTCGATCGAAGACTTTGAGATGATTCTGGCTGCCAGAGATGCACAGATTTATGACGACATTTTGGCACGCGAGGGAGGCTTCTCCGCGAAGCTGACCGAAGGCGGCAAGGATCTGTCCGGCGGACAGCGCCAGCGGCTTGAGATTGCCCGTGTCCTGGCTCAGGATCCCTCGGTCATTATCATGGACGAGGCAACCTCTGCACTGGATGCAAAGACGGAATATGAGCTGGTCAAGGCAGTTAAAGACAGGGGCATCACCTGCATTGTGATTGCGCACCGGCTCTCTACGATCCGGGACTGTGACGAGATTATTGTTCTGGATCACGGCCTGGTGGTGGAACGGGGCACCCATGATGAGCTCTATGCTCTTGGCGGCGCTTACACCGAGCTGATCACCAGCGACTGAGGAGGGAAGGAAGATGGGTTGGTTTGACGAACAGATCAGACAGCGCAAGCTTTCTGATCAGGAGATTTTTGAAGATTCCATTTTCCGGATGGCCTCCGTCGTGATCGGACGACAGCGTGCTGCCGTTCTGGATGATAACCGTATTGTAGCGAAACAGGCCATCGACGATATCCTCAAATACTATCATTACAAAGCTGTGGAGATCCCCACCGGTATCCGCGACCTGGACGAACAGTTGGAATACTGCCTGCGCCCTCATGGTGTCATGCGCCGAAATGTCAAGCTGGAACAGGGATGGTACAGAGATGCTTTTGGCCCCATGCTGGCATTCCGAAAAAGCGATGGTGTTCCTGTGGCACTGTTGCCAAAGCCCTTTGCCGGTTACTGGTATCGAAGCCCTGAGACCGGAGAAAAAACCAGCGTCAATGCGAAGACTGCCGCACTGTTTGACACAGAGGCTTTCTGCTTCTACCGTCCGCTGCCGCTGAAGAAGCTGGGGATCCCGGATCTGATTCTCTACATGAAGGACTGCCTGAGTGCCGGTGACTACGTGTCGCTTGTCGCTCTGACGCTTCTGGGAACACTCCTTGGCATGCTGATGACCAACATCACAGGGGCTCTGACCGGATTTGTTCTGAACAGCGGAAGCCAGAGCCTGCTGGCCGGCACCGCCGCATTCATGATTTCGGTAATTATCGCAGGCAAGCTTATAAGTATTGTGCGCGAACTTATGATGAAGCGGATCGAGACGAAGACTTCGGTATCTGTAGAGGCGGCTATGATGATGCGCATCCTGAATCTGCCGGCAAGCTTCTTCCGGAACTATTCCTCGGGTGAACTTTCCAGCCGCTACAGTGCCGTGAACCAGCTCTGCGACATTCTGCTGGGCAGTGTCTTTTCGATGGGGCTGACTTCGCTCCTCTCCCTGCTGTACATTGGACAGATCTTTCATTACGCACCGGCTCTCGTGACGCCTGCCATCGTCATCATTCTGGTGAGCGTCCTCTTCAGTGCTGCTTCTACTGTTGCTCAGATGAACATCAGCCGCCGGATTATGGAAAAAGGAGCCAAAGAGAGCGGCCTCAGCTTTGCCCTGATTACCGGTGTGCAGAAAATTAAGCTTGCAGGTGCTGAAAAGCGTGCTTTCGCAAAGTGGGCTCAGGTCTACTCCGAAGCGGCAGAGCCTTCGTATAACCCACCGCTGCTGATTCGCGCTAATACTGCCATCACCACTGCAATCAACCTTGCCGGAACGATCGTGCTCTACTACATTGCGGTTCAAACCAGGGTAAGTCCCTCTGAGTACATCGCTTTCAATGTCGCCTACGGTTCAGTGACCGCAGCATTTGCTGCCCTGACCGGTGTTGCGCTTTCTGTGGCACGGATCAAGCCCATTCTCGAGATGGCGGAGCCCATCCTGAAGACCGAGCCGGAATCAAGTGAAAACCGCTCCATGGTTACACGCCTGAACGGGAGCATCGAGCTCTCCAATGTCTGCTTCCGCTATAACGACTCCATGCCTTATGTGGTGGACGGAATGAATCTGAAGATCCGCGCAGGCGAATACATCGCCATCGTGGGTCGTACCGGCTGCGGAAAATCGACCCTCATGCGGCTTCTGCTGGGATTCGAAACTCCCGAAAAGGGTGCTATCTACTACGACGGCAAAGATATGACCAAACTCGACCTGAGATCCCTCCGATGCCGCATCGGTGCGGTAACACAGGACGGGAAACTCTTCCAGGGGGATATCTATTCCAACATCGTCATCTCTGCCCCGCAGCTTACCCTGAAGGAGGCCTGGGAGGCAGCAGAGATGTCCGGCATCGCAGATGACATCCGTGCCATGCCGATGGGGATGCAGACGATCATCTCGGAAGGGCAGGGAGGCATCTCCGGCGGTCAGAAGCAGCGCCTCATGATTGCCCGTGCCGTGGCTCCGAAGCCGAAAATCCTGATGTTTGACGAGGCGACCTCTGCCCTTGACAACAAGACTCAGAAGCAGGTTTCAGAGGCACTGGACGGACTGAAGTGTACCCGCATCGTCATTGCACATCGGCTTTCTACCATCCGCAACTGTGACCGTATTCTCGTCCTTGACAAAGGCCGTATCATAGAGGACGGCACCTACGACCAGCTCATCGCAAAGGATGGGTACTTTGCCGAACTCGTGGCCCGCCAGCGTCTGGACGTCTGATTTCCACGATCCACCTTAACCGGAATCTCGTGTGACACAACTGTGACTCCACACCTGATACAATTCCAGCACCATCAACATACAAAGGAGCAATCCTCATGAATAAGCGAAACATAGAAGCACTCTCTGATGACAGTCTTGAATCCGTTGCCGGTGGCTACGGCGGCATGATCACAGCTTCCGGCAGTTTTGCCTCCCAGACGGGCACCAGTCTTAATCTTTTCGTCTCCTGGAGTGCCGAAACCAATGCCATGGGACAGAAAACACTCTATGTCACCGTCTCGACAACATCCTACAGTCTCTATACAGGTTCTTCACCCAATGCTGTGGAACTGACCGTGAACGGCATGACATATTCTGCGACCCCGAACGCAGTGAACTACGGAGGCAGCAGCATCGCAACCAACGTGCTGGCGAGCTTCTCGGTCCCGAATGCAATGGGTCCCGCTTATCTTACCGCAGTCTGGCACTTCAACGGAACATACAGCGGTGTCCCGATCAGTACGATCACTGCCTCAGGCATAGCCTCCTTCTGACCATGGCACACCCGATCATTAACCGTGACTTCTACAATGCTATTCTGCGCTTCGATCGGAGTGATGCCGCCCAGGACTATTACTATCGGGTAATGGACACGGTGGTCGAGCGCAACGGAAAGAAGGATACTGTACGCAACCAGATCCTTCGTGCCTATGCCATGCTTTTCTGCGACGATATCGGCGCAGTTCCCGGTCAGCTTGCCTCCGTCGAGGATGTCGAGATTACAGCCGACCGCCTTTATGTCGGGGCTATGAGCTTTGATCCCAGGCACTGGTACCGGATGAATCATCATTTTCCGGTCATCGACGAGGATAATTATGATCGTTTTGCTGCTCTGGTTATTGCCGACCTTTGTGCGGGACCGCTGCACGAGAGTGCCCTTCAGGGAGGAGACATGCTCCTTGTAGGCGCTATCAATCCGCTCATCATGAGCGAAGCCGAGCGAAAAAACCAGAAGGTTCGCCAGATCAGCATGGAAAACATTCCTTTCAGTGATCCCGGCACCGGCCAGACAGCTCCCGCTGAAGGGATCTATTCCGACGAGGGTCATCCCGCACCATCCGCTGGAGGTGACGAATGACTATCCTTGCAGTCCTGGAGAACGAAGCTGCCCAGCTTCCGATGACCGAGCTTCTCAGCGCTATGGAGCCGGAGGCGGATCTGATGTGTTTCGGCAGTGCTCTTCCTGCTCTTAACGCTGCGCGACAGCGTGAGGTAGACATCGCAGTCCTGGACGGTGACCTCCCGGAGTTAAGCGGACTGGACTTCGGTCAGTATCTTCAGGAACTCTATCCGTTTGTCAATCTGATCTATCTTGTCTCCGATCCTGCCATGGGCTTTGAAGCTTTGCGCCAGCATGCCAGCGGTATCCTGATGAAACCGGTTGTTGCGGCGGAGCTCCGTATCGAGATGGACAGTTTGCGCTATCCCATCGCGAAGACCAAAAAGCGCCTCTTCGCTCAGACCTTTGGAAACTTCGAGCTATTCTGTGACGGTAAACCGATCGTCTTTAAATACACAAAAACGAAGGAAATTGTGGCGATCCTCATAAACAACCGCGGGGCTCAGACCACCAACGGTGAGATCATCGCCACCCTCTGGGAGGATGACGGTGATCCTGAGAAGAAAACCTCCTACCTCTCAAATCTCCGGCAGGACCTTCAGAACACATTCAACCGGCTCCGGCTGAACGGGATTATTCTGAAGCAGCGGGGAAGCATGGCCATCGCGACGGACCGTATCGAATGTGACCTGTATGATTGGCTGGAAAAGAAGAACGCTTCCCAGTATCATTATCTGGGAGACTATATGAACCAGTACAGCTGGCCTGAGGTCATGCATGCCGAACTCGACGAAATTGGATGGTCTCTCGACGAGGTCTGATGCCGGCTCTGTTTTTTCAGTGGAGATTCGCAAACATGGTACTGCTGTCTCAATTCAAACTCAGTGCCCGTGACCTCACGGATCTCTCTGCTCTACAACTCCGGAGGAAAGAAAGTCAATGAAAAGACTTATGAATGACGATGACATGATTGCGGTGGCAGGAGGAAAGTACACCGGCCCGGCCTTTGTCTACGTCTTCCAGCAGAGCGACAATCTGACCGTGCTGGCACAGCGCTTCGGCACTACGGTTCGTACTCTCTGTGAATTAAACGGGATCAGTGAACCGTCTGGCCTTGAGGTCGGGACCCGAATTCTGATACCGCAGCGTTGACGGACATGAAAAAACTGTTTTTTCAGATTCTGGCCGCCCTGCTTCTTTGGACTGCTGTGTTCGCCCTTTGTCTGTGCTTCGGCGCCAAAGGGCTTACGCTCTATTTTGAGGTCCCGCCTGACGCCACAGGATACAGCATCCGCTCTGATCCGGAAGGAATCGTCAATATTGCGGAAACCGAGCTCGATGATGAATCTATGGCAGTGCATTTTCAGGCCATCCGCCGCGGCAGTACCGACGTCATCCTGTATTGGGAGGGGGTGGACCCGGAAGGACTCTATGCGGACGAGATCTCCATGCGGCTGAAGGTGCTTCCCTTAGGAATTGTAACCGACAGCATCACCTGGAACTTCACCGGCTGGGGCTATTTCACGGCCTGTATTTCGTTCTTCCTGCTCACAACTGCCGTAATCTGTTTTTTTTCTTCCCAGAATGAGCGCAGAAAACGTTTTTTCTCATACCGTGCTACAGCTGAACTGGGCCTTGCCATCTTCTTTCTCATCACAAGTTTCTTCCGTGTCGATATGTTGCTGCCCTTTCTTCGAGGTGAAAACGCCGGTACGGTCTGGTCGCTGCTGGTGGGGATCATCGTTTCTGCCCAGACCTTTATGCGCTGGACAGCCGTCATTCTTGCAGTTTTCTCTCTTCTCACCGCAGTCAGCAATGCAGTACTCATGAGGTTCGAAGGCTTCCGACCATCCAACATGCTTGGGTTTGCTGTGGCGGCACTTCTGGTCGGAGGTGCGGCATTTGGAATTTGGATGTCCTATTCGCTGCTTACCTTCCCTCTGCGAAATATGCTTCTCAACGTCTACGCAGGCCTCTTTGCCTATTTTGAATGCCTCCTGGCTGCCACTGTGATTCACGCGTTTCAGGCAGGCCGCCACGAGCCGGACTATGACAAGGATTATGTCATGATACTCGGCTGCCGTATCCGCCCGGACGGAAGCCTGTATCCGCTGATCCGAGGACGTGTCGACCGGGCGATTGCCTTTGTACGTGCACAGGAGGCCGCCACCGGTAAAAAAGCCGTTCTGGTTCCCAGCGGGGGAAAGGGTACAGACGAACCTCTGACCGAAGCTGAAGCGATGGCCAGATACATCAGGGAACAGGGGATAGAAGAACTTCTGGTCGAAGACCGCTCGTCAACTACATTGGAAAACCTCCGCTTCTCTCGGGCGCTGATCCAATCCGATGCCGGCCAAACCTCAGCTCCCCGAGTTGCATTCTCAACTTCCAGCTACCATGTCTACCGCGGCGGCATTCTTGCCTCCGAGGCCGGCTGGAATATCGACGGAATGGGCAGCCAGACCAAATGGTATTTCTGGCCCAATGCCTTTCTCAGAGAGTTTATTGGGCTTTTGGCTGCCAGCCGCTTCCAGCAGCTCGCTGCTGTCTTCGTTATCGCGCTTCTCAGCGCAGGTCTGACTGCTTTGGTGATGTAAAATGAAGAATATCCTCTATACCGGCATCTATGCCTTCTCAATGCTGATTTTCGGTACCAACGGTCTTGTCGTATCACATATCTCGCTCCAGGCCAGTTATGTAGTACTGATGCGCACCCTGATCGGCGGTATTCTTCTGACCGGACTTGTCCTGCTGCGAGGCGGCTTTGACCGAAAAGCAATCCGCCAGGAACGCATCTTTCTCCTGCTGGGCGGTGCGGCTCTCGGACTCAACTGGGTAGCGCTCTTTGAGGCTTATCGGCTTCTGAATGTCAGCCTCGCAACCCTGATCTACTATGCAGGACCGATGCTGATTCTTCTGCTTTCCCCAATCCTCTTTCGAGAAAAACTGAGCAACACCAAGATCGCGGCGATCTGTCTCGTCGCAGTTGGGCTCGTCTGCATCAGTGGGAGTATCGCCTTTGGAGGCCTGAACCTGGTCGGACTCATGACTGCCGTCGTATCAGCCCTCTTCTATGCCTCACTGATCTACTTCAACAAACGTATTGTTCGCACTGGGGGCCTGCAGACCGCTGCCATCGAGTTGGATGTCGCTTTTGCGGTGGTACTTCTCTACGTGCTGCTTACCGTCGGATTACCGCAGCTCCAGAAGTCAGATCTCCCGTATATCGCGGTCATCGGTCTCATCAACACAGGACTGGCATACCTGCTTTACTTTACAAGTCTGCAGAAGCTGCCGGGCCAGTCCGTTGCCCTCATCAGTTATATTGACCCGGTCTCCGCCCTCGTTTTCTCCGCACTGTTCCTTCATGAGGCCATGACACCGGTACAGATTCTGGGGGCTGTTCTCATCATCGGGGGCGCTGTCTTCGGGGAGCTTCACGGGAAGCGGCAGGAATCCGTGTGACAGTTCTGTGACAGTATCTGTGCTATCCTGTATATGTAAACAAGAGATGCGGATTTATAAAACGCTCTTTTGAAATAAAAAAACGGAGGATATTAAAATGTCTGAAAAAATCAATGATCTCGACCTCGGTGAAGTGACCGGCGGCGCCGGCCCCTGGCAGCAGTATGCGAAGGGCTCCTATGTGAACTACGGCAACTATGTTGTCTACACCGTAGCTCCCGGTGATGTGCTCTCCGGTATCGCTGTTCGTTTCGGCGTGACGGTTCAGCAGATCCAGACCTGGAACAACCTGAAGAACCCCGACCTTATCAGCGTCGGCCAGAAGCTCACAATCTATCCCACCGTAATCCGCTGAGTTAAAGCATCAGACATATGAACGCCTGCGAAAGCAGGCGTTCTGTGTTAATGTGCTCCCGTTTTCACTATTCCGAAATACTTGCAAAACCGAGTGAACTGTAGTATGGTAAAGTACATGGCAAAATGGCATTGTTTCAGCATCAGATGATAAAGGAAGGGGAATAACACCATATGACACTGTTTGACTTTAACGGCGATGGCACTTCTGATTTCGTCGACTATATGATCTGGAAAACCGAGATCGTCCCTGACGTTCATGCACAGAACAATTCAGATCCATTTCAATCAGATACTTCCGATAATCTTTTCGGAAAACACGAGGATTCCTCCGGCAACAATCCCTTCTCATGGTGATCAGACAGCTGACAGATCTGAATCACATAGAGGAAATCTATCATACACTGATGAAGATGGATTTCCCGCCAGATGAACTGAAGCCGTTCAGCTCAATACGGCTTGCTTTTGAAGCGAAAATCTATGAGTGTTTCGGCCTTTTCTCTGACAGTACTTTTCTGGGGTATGCATTTTATTATAAATATGATGAGAACTATCTCCTGGATTACTTTGCAATCAAAGCAGGCGAGCGTGGCAGAGGATTTGGTTCGCTTTTTCTGAGCAGGCTTTCAGAGCTTCTTTCCAAAGCGGCCTGCGTCATCTGTGAGGCAGAAGATCCGGCGGCTGCAGAAACTCCGGAGACTTTGGAGATCCGCAACCGCCGTATACAGTTTTATCTTAGCAATGGCTTTCAAGAAACCGGGATAACCAGCAGGGTATTTGGCGCAGAGTACAGACTGCTCGTAATTTCTGCATCCAAATCTTACAGAGATGCTGAAATTGCGGAAATCTACAGCAGTATTTACAACAGGATGCTGCCAGAGAATCTCTACAGGACATGCTTTGACATCACTTGCCCTGAAAGCCTCTAAACCAAAAATTCGGATACCATATGCAGAGAGCCTGGCTCGGGATACCGGACGGAAAGCGTCAGCGTTCTGTGTGACTGTTCCATTCGTTCAGAGAGTGGATACATTCCGCTTGAGGTAAGATGATGAGACAGGAAATTCAAAATAAGTATCGGGATAAGGTTCATACTTCAGGCTGAAGTGCCACCACTCGCAGTCGATCGGGAGAAAACCGTTTCGCAGCATGGTGTTGCGAAGAAGCATACGATTCTGATACTGCTCGTCTGTAATATCGCGATAATCCGGATGGGAGGCTTCGCTGAAGAGATCGAAAGGAGTTCCCATATCCAGCTCTTTTCCGGTCTTCATGTCCAGTAATGTCAGATCTACGGTACTTCCACGGCTGTGGCTTGACTGGCTCGCAATATAGCCTTTGGAGAAGAGCTCCTGTTTTTCCAGATCAGGGTAAAAGAAAGGTTTCATCCTCAGATCGAGGTCCTCAATGCCCCATAACACAAAATGCCGGACCGCAGATGCAGGACGGTATGCATCAAACACTTTGAGTCTGAAGCCCTGCACATTGAGTTCGTTGGAAACAGTCCTCAGCGCTCGGGCTGCTTCCACCGTCAGCAGAGCACAGGGCTCCTCATAGCCGTCAATGCGATCTCCAACGAAATTATAGGTAGAGTAATAACGGATTTCCTGAACGATCCCAGGAACATAATCAGACAGCAGGACAAAGCCGGACGAATTCATGGTTACCTGTGATTTGTAATCTGGCATCTGGATCGTATCCTCCTTAAAAAGCAAAATCTGATGCTGTCTTCGGCCCGGAGAAGATGGAGTGCAGCATATGAACGAACAAAAGACAATCCGGAATATCTCTCTTGCGTCGGGCTTTTTGTATTATGGTGTAAGCTGATCAGCCTGCTGCTGTCCGCTGGAGCGTATGAAGCAGTCATCAAAACCGTGGAATTTGCCTCGCTGCTGTATGAGGCTTTTTTCTGATTACAGCGCTGACAGAGATCAGAGAAGAGCAGATAATGGAGAAAGGCTAACAGAATCACATGTTTCAGGATATAGCAGGGGGGGCATAAGGAGAAGATATGAAACGATGAAGAAGCTAATCCGCGTACCTTGCATTGACCAGACTGAACAATGGCCTACCGGATGTGAGAGCGTCTCAGCAGTGATGCTTCTGCACCATCTCGGTGTCAACATAAGCGTAGATGACTTTATAAGGGACTGTCTGACAATGCAGGAGTTTCAGCTCAGTGATGAAGGAAAGATGATCGGCGCCGATCCGCGAAAAGCTTTCGCAGGCAATCCTTACGATGCAGAATCCATGGGCTGCTACGCTCCGGTGATTGTGGAGGCGCTCCGGCGCGCATTGCCGGAAGATAAAAACTGGATCATCAGAGATCTGACAGGCGTCTCCATGGAGACGCTCTGTCATGAGTATCTGGACAGAAACAGGCCGGTTGTTTTTTGGGCGTGTCTGGAGATGCGGGAGCCCGAGGAAGGACCGGAATGGTACCTGGACGACGGAGAAAGCCAATTCCGATGGATATCCAACGAACACTGTATGCTTCTGGTCGGATACGATGAGAATCACTATTACTTCAACGATCCATGGCAGCACCGCGGAACTGTCGGCTATGCTCGAGCCCTTACCGAAGCTCGTCATGCAGCACAGTATGCGATGGCTGTAACAGCATATTCCGAGGAAGAACAGACCGGATGCCGGCTTATATGATCGCGGCGTCCGGTCTTATTGTATGAGAAGCTCTGAGAAAGTAGAAACACCTGTTAACTTACGGGTTGTGGACTCCAAAAATGCAGAAATCCGTCGGTATTGAGCTCCGATTGTCAGGATATGCCCCTGAAGCTTCAATCAGGCAATGGACTGCAGGCGGTTCCCGTTACTCCGGAAGCTTGCAGACGTCAATCCACTCAACGGCTTTGGAGCAGGTAAAGAGCTCCTCAAGATTAAGCTCAATTGCGCTGTTTCCGCTGCCAACTGCAGGAAAAACAGTCACAAAACGTTTCAGACTGATATCGAGATAGACCGGAATTCCGGGCTTTATGCCGAAGGGGCAGACGCCGCCGACGGGATGCCCTACCAATTCAAGGACTTCTTCTGCAGAGAGCATCTTTGCCTTGAAATGAAACTTCTCTTTGAATTTATGATTATCAATCCGCGCATCCCCGGCTGCAAGAATCAGCATGCACCCATCGGCGGTTTTGAAAGACAGGGTCTTGGCAATTCTGGCCCCCTCAACACCGAGCGCTGCTGCTGCCAGTTCGACGGTTGCAGAGGAAACGCTGAATTCCTGCACACGGTCTTCCATACCGAGAGACCGAAAGTATTCTCTTCCTTCTTTGATGGACATATGGTTGTTCGTCTCCTGAATCAGTTATTTCTAAGGAAACGCTGATTTAATCCTGCGTTTACCTATCTTCTATAGTACTGTGCTATACTGTATGCATCCGACGAGAAGGGATGCGATTTGATGAAGAACCAGACCACATTCAGCGATGTTGAATACCAGAATCGGAAG
>JAILFJ010000027.1 GCA_024697625.1 Oscillospiraceae bacterium | reverse complement strand
CCTCGGCGAGCATCATCTCGGTGTCCTCACGGACAGCGGAGAGCGGAGCATCCTTCATCCAGTTGTTGTCCTTCATGACATCGAAGGCATCCATCAGGGCGTTGAACACGGGATCGTCAGCAAGCTTCACGGAGCCGTCCTTGATGCCAGCAATGAAGGCATCGGGATCGGGCTGCATCTCATAGACCTGCTGCAGGTAGTGGGCGCCGAGGGACCAGTCTTCCTTCTGCAGGCCGCAGGGGGTATCCATACCGCCGGCGATCAGAGCATCGACGCAGGCCTGGAAGTCCGCGGTGCTGTGGATGGCGGAAGGATCAAAGGGCTCGCCGGTAATGGCCTCGATGGCATCGGCATTATAGAGGATACCGCGGGCTTCCACGCAGACCGGGAAACCGAGAACCTTGCCGTCCACGCTGATGGCCTGTGTGGTATCGGCAACCCACGCCTCGCTGCTCAGGTCAATGGCGTGCTCCGGTCCGAGAGAATAGATGTCCTTGGCATCGACCATCGCGATGACATAGGGGTTGTTGGAGGCATACCGTGTGGACATGTGTGCCGCGACGGTGTCGCTGGAGTAGTTGACATCGATGTGGATGTCATCATGGGCGCTGTTCCACTGATCTGCCAGCTCCAGGAGTCTGTCCTGAATCTCCATCTTGGAGTTGAAGATGGTGACTTCGACCGGATTGGCGGCGAAGACGGAGGGACCGGCCAGAGCAAAGACCATGACCAGCGCGAGGAGAAGAGCAAGAGATTTCTTCATAGCGTAATTCCTTTCTGTTATGTAATTTGGGGAGTATGCAGTTCCGGCGTCCTGAAGGCCGGATCAAGGATGATTCATTTTAGCATAGTGAAGAGGAAAGTGTCAACAAATTATGAACGGAAAGGTAACAGAGAAACTGCTTTTTCGCACCTTGCACAATTCTGAACGGGAATTTTGGTGCATTCTGACGGGAACGGAATTGCAGGACTTTTCTTTTCTTTCTTCGCCCGCTTTGGTATAATGTTGAACAGACAACACTTTCCGGGCAATGAGACCCGGTCAGGATAACAGAGATTCGGAAAATCGGAAAAGAGAGGAGAAGCGGAGAATGGAGAATCCGGCGACAGAATATCAGGAGCGGTTTACGCGGTACGGAGACGAGCTTCAGGCCCTGTATCGGAGCCTGTATCATGACGATACGGAGGCATGGGCGTATTTTGAACAGATGATCAGCCGCTGCTGGCAAGAGAGACCCGAGGCGATGAAGGCCCTGGACAGAGAGCGGCTGGAGAACCCCTCGTGGTACAGAAGCAGCGGCCTTACGGGGATGCTGATGTATGTCGACGCCTTCGCGGGGACCCTGCAGGGCGTCAGAGAGAAGCTGGACTATGTCCAGGAATGCGGGGTGAACTACCTCCACCTGATGCCGCTGCTGGAGAGTCCGGCCGGCCGGAGCGACGGGGGATATGCGGTGTCGGACTTCCGGAAGGTCGAGCCGGAGCTTGGGACCATCGAGGAGCTGGAGGCCCTGGCCGCCGACTGCCACGGACGGGGGATCTCGGTCTGCCTGGACTTTGTCATGAATCACACCAGCGAGGACCACGAATGGGCAAAGCGCGCCAGAGCCGGCGAGAAGGAATACCAGGACCGCTACTTCTTCTATGACGACTGGGCGGTTCCCTACCAGTTCGAAAAGACCGTCCCGCAGGTTTTCCCGACGACCGCACCGGGCAACTTCAGCTGGTGCGAGGAGGCGGGAAAGGTTGTCATGACGACCTTCTACCCCTACCAGTGGGACCTGAACTACGCCAATCCCGTTGTCTTCAATGACATGACGGAGAACCTCCTGTTCCTCTGCAACCAGGGGGTCGATATCATCCGTCTGGATGCCGTGCCCTATATCTGGAAGGAGCTCGGCACGAACTGCCGGAATCTGCCGCAGGTGCACAGCCTGGTCCGCATGATGCGCCTGGTCTGCGAGATCGTCTGCCCGGGGACCCTGCTTCTGGGCGAGGTCGTGATGGAACCCTCCAAGGTGGTGCCCTACTTTGGAAGCGTGGAGAAGCCCGAGTGCCACATGCTGTATAACGTCACCACGATGGCCAGCACCTGGCACACCGTCGCAACCAAGGACGTCCGCCTCCTGCGGCATCAGCTGGAGCAGGTCTTCGCTCTGCCCGGCGAGTATACCTTCCTCAACTATCTGCGCTGCCATGACGACATCGGCTGGGGTCTGGACTATGCCTTCCTGGCGGGCATGGGCATGGGCGAGGTCGCACATAAGAAGTTCCTGAACGACTATCTGACCGGCAGGTGGCCGGGGAGCCCGGCCCGCGGGGAACTCTACAACGACGATCCCTCTCTGGGCGACGCGAGGCTCTGCGGTATGACGGCGTCCCTCTGCGGCGTCGAGAGCGCCAGAAAGGAACAGGACGCGCTGAAGCTCGACTGGGCACTGCGCCTGGACATCATGCTGCATGCCTACATGTTCACCCTCAGCGGCGTGCCGGTACTGTACAGCGGCGACGAGATCGCGGCCGAGAACGACTACAGCTATCACGACAACCCTCTGAAGGCCGCGGACAGCCGGTATCTGCACCGACCGGCGATGGACTGGGAGAAGGCCGAGCTGCGGCACGATCCGGAGACACCGGAAGGCAGAGTGTTCGGCGCGATCCTCAGGATGGAAGAGCTGAGAAGGACGCACCGCGTCTTCAATACGCAGGCGGATATCTGGCTTGTGAACATCGGAGACAACGGCGTGCTGGGGATCGGGCGTTACTACCAGGGAGAGAAGCTGATCGGCCTGTTCAACTTCTCAGAGTACGAGAAGCCGATCTATGTCGACGAACTCGGCGAGTTCCGGGACATGATGACCGGCGAACAGAAGTTCAAGTACAGCCTGAGCATTCCGTCGGGTGGCTTCCTGTGGCTGACCTGCGACTTTAACGAAGAGAAGAAGGAGACCTATTACGATGACGAAGACTGAACGCTTTGACGTGACCGCGCTGGGTGAACTCCTGATTGACTTTACGGAGAACGGCCTGAGCGAGCAGGGCAACACCCTGATGGAGGTCAACCCCGGCGGAGCCCCCTGCAACGTGCTGGCCATGCTGAAGAAGCTCGGAAAGAGCTGCGCCTTCGTCGGAAAGGTCGGAGACGACATGTTCGGCAGACTGCTCCGCGAGACCGCGGCGAAGGCCGGGATCTGCACCGACTGGCTGCTGGAGGACCGGGAGGTCCATACGACGCTGGCCTTTGTGAAGACCTTCGAGAACGGGGACCGGGATTTCTCATTCTACCGGAATCCGGGCGCGGACATGATGCTCCGCGAGAAGGAGCTGCCGGAGGAGCTGCTGCGCAATACAAGAATTTTCCACTTCGGGACGCTCTCCATGACGCATCCGGAGGTCCGCGCCGCAACGAAGCGGGCGGTCGCTGTCGCAAAGGAGGCCGGGGCGCTTATCTCCTTCGACCCCAACCTGCGGCCTCCGCTCTGGGCGGACCTCGAAGACGCGAAGGAACAGATCGCCTGGGGCCTCGGCCGGTGTGATATCCTGAAGATTGCGGACAACGAGCTGGAGTTCATGACCGGCGAGACGGATTTTGACGCAGGCGCCGCGATTCTGAGAGAGGAGTACCCGAACATCCGGGTCCTCGACATCACGGCAGGGGCGGAGGGAAGCTACTCCTGGTACGGCCCGTTCCGGGTGTTTGAGCCTGCCTGCAAACTGGGCGGCGTCATCGAGACCACAGGCGCGGGGGACACCTTCTGTGCCTGCGTGCTGAACTACATCCTGGAACACGGGATCGACAGCCTCACGGAGGGCGACCTGCACGCGATGCTCCGCTTTGCGAATACGGCGGCCTACCTGGTGACCACGAAGAAAGGCGCGATCCGCTCGATGCCGGAGCGCTCAGAGGTCGAGATGCTGCTGAAGTAAGCCTGCTGCGGCAATCCTGCCAGCGTGAGCGGCAGAAAAGCAGCATCCGACGGCAGAGAGAAGAGTCAGCGGCCCGGCGGCGCAGAGACTGACCGCTGTACGGGGATGACCGCAGCAGAGGACAGGCGCCGTACAGAGGCTGAAATAAAAAAACAGGAGACCGGTACTCCCGTCGGAGGGGGAACCGGTCTCCTGCCATGTCGCAGATCTGCTGCGGTGCGCTGCCACATGAGGAGGTCAGCGGGCGTTATATTTCTCGATGCCGATCTTCAGAATGTCGATGGCGCGGGAAATGTCGGGGGCGTTGATGGTGTAGGCCAGGCGGACCTCGTTCCGGCCGCGTCCCGGAGTGGCGTAGAAAGGCTCGCCGCAGGCGAAGAGCACGGTCTCGCCGTTGTCGTTGAACTCATTGAGCAGCCACATCTGGAATTTGTCCGCGTCGTCCACGGGGAGCGAGCACATGACGTAGAAGGCGCCCTTCGGCATCCGGCAGACGACGCCGGGGATCTCCTGAAGCTTCCGCACCATGGTGTCGCGGCGCAGACGGTACTCGTCACGGACCGCGTCAAAGTAGGAGGGGTCGAGACCGTAGAGGGCGGCGGAGGCGATCTGGTCCACCGTGGGGGTGGCGAGACGGCACTGGCACCACTTCATCGCCTGAGCCATGAACGCTTTGTTCTTTGAGATGACTGCGCCGATGCGGGCTCCGCAGGCGGAGAAGCGCTTGGAGACAGAGTCGATGACGATGACGTTGTCCTCGTAGCCCTCAAACTGCAGCCCGCTGAGCAGCGGCTCGCCGGCGTAGACAAACTCGCGGTAGACCTCGTCGCAGATGAGGAAGAGATCGTGCTCCTTTGCGATGTCCAGCATGAGCTTCAGCTCGTCCGGGCTGAGGACCGCGCCGGTGGGGTTGCCGGGGTTGGTCACAAAGAGCGCCCGGGTATGCTCGTTGATGCAGGCCTCGACACGGGAGCGGTCGGCGTAGAAGTAGCCCTCTTCGACCGAGGTCGGGATCGGGCGGATGCTTGCCCCGGCCAGCGTGACGGAGGTATGGTAGTTGGGATAGAAGGGCTCCGGAATGACGACCTCGTCGCCGTCGTCCAGAATCGTGGCAAAGGTCAGCTGGAGGGCTTCGCTTCCGCCGTTGGTGGGAAGAATATCACCGCGCTCCAGCTCCACGCCGATCCTTCTGTAGTAGCTCCGCACGGCGTCGAGATAGACCGGCAGACCGCTGGAGGGCGAGTAGGAGACGACCTTCTCGTCAAAATCCTTCAGCGCCTGATAGAAGGGAGCGGGAGTCTCCACGTCGGGCTGGCCGATATTGAGGTGGTAGATCCGGATCCCGCGTTCCTTGACCTTGGTGGCATAGGGATTGAACTTGCGCATCGGAGAAAGACCGCAGCGCTGCATTTTGGATGAGAGTTTCATTGAGTCATCGCTTCCTTAACAGTTTACTTCGATTGGGTATTTTATCACGGCGGAGGTCCGGAGGCAAGAAAAAAATGAGAGACGGAAAAAGATACGCCGGCAGCCCGTCTGTCCGGGCACGGCAGACGCCCGGAATCGCAGGCAATGGAGCATTTCTACATAAAAAACTATTGATTTCTTCCCGGATATGCTGTACAATATCACCATACATCACAGGGAGAAGAGGGGAAATGTGATATGAGCGAAGAGTACGGGGCCGATCTGATCACCATCGTGGACGACGACGGGCAGGAGTTTGAGCTTGAGGTCGTCGACCGGATGGACTATAACGGGAAGAGCTATGCGCTGTTTCTGCCCGCCAATGTCGACGAGATGGACGAGAACGACCCGGACTACGGCTTTATCCTTCTCCGCGAGGTGGAAGAGAAGAACGGCGATACCGTCTTTGAGTCTATCGACGATGATGACGAGCTCCAGGATGTCTACGAGCGCTTTATGGTTTTCCTCTTCAGCGACGATGAGGACGACGAGGAAGCAAAGGAAGAATAAGCACCCTTTTTCTGCTGTGTTCGTGTAGTCCTGTCGGACTTTGCGGCCCATGAAACCCACATCTCTTATAAGGGATGCCGAATTGAGTCTGCGGATTGCAGGCCTCCCGGAGACTTGTCCCGGAAGTTGGAAGCAATGAAACAGAACTTAGGCGACCCACCTGCTCTTGTGTGCAGGTTACCTATGGGCCGGCACGGCATAAGCGGGCGCCCCCCGGAGTGATTCGGAGGGCGTTTTTACATGGTTTGGATACAATCCTGCCTCCGTGCAGACGGAGCGATGAAGGACACGACACTCCAGAGGTCTGAAAGAAGGACGGAACATGAATAAAGAAGAAATCTCTCAGACACAGCTGCCCCCCGGCTACCATGTCCACGCGGACGGGACGGTGCACTGCCACCAGCATCCGGAAGACGGAAGCTTCGCTCCGGATCATGACGGAACGCACGGGCACAGCCACGGGCATCAGCACACGCAGACAAAGGCGGTCATCAACCGGCTTGCACGGGCGATCGGCCATCTGGAGTCGGTCAAGAGCATGGTTGAGAACGGACGGGACTGCACGGAGGTGCTGATTCAGCTAGCTGCCGTACGTTCGGCCCTCAGCAGCACGGCAAAGGTGATTCTGAAGGACCATCTCGAGCACTGCATCCAGGAGGACGGCGCGGACGCGGAGGAACAGCTCCGGGCGCTGAACGAGGCGATAGACAAATTTATGTAACAGGCACAGGGACCAGGCTGCCAACTGCGCTTTCAAGTACAAATCGGGAGGAAACCTATGAGGCAGAGCGGAATTCTGAAATACTTTCTCTTCGGTGCGCTGCTGATCATCGCCCTGATCGGGATCATCCGGCTGGCCATCCCTGAGAAGGTGGACGAACACGCCGGCCAGGTCTACATCCACGACGGCTTTGACATGGTCTGGATCACACCGTGGGAGAACGTTCCGGTGAACACGCTGACCCAGTCGGATTTTCAGACCGTGGACGGGAGCCCGGTCTATACCGGCGATGCCTTCGACGTCCAGAACGGCATCGACATCTCGGAGCACCAGTGGGAGGTCGACTGGCCCACTGCGGCACAGTACATCGACTTTGCCGTCATCCGGGTCGGATACCGCGGCTATACCGAGGGCGGGCTCTTCCTCGATCCCTGGTTCGACACCAACATTGCCGGCGCCAATGCCGCAGGGGTCAGCGCGGGCGTTTACTTCTTCTCGCAGGCCACCAACGTCAGCGAGGCCATCGAGGAGGCGGAGTTCGTCATCGACCGGCTGCGGGGCTACCGGATCACGCTTCCGGTGTTCTTTGACTGGGAGAAGATCGAAGGCGGCGGAGCCAGAACGGACGAGCTCAGCGCCCAGACCATCGCAGACTGTGCCGTGGCCTTCTGCCGGACCGTCGAGAACGCCGGCTACACCGCCGGGATCTACTTCAACCGCCACCTGGGCTATTACGGCATTGACCTCTCGCGGCTGACAAACTACAGCTTCTGGGCATCCGTCCCGGGAAGCTTTCCGGACTTCTACTACGGCTACGAGTTCTGGCAGTACAGCTTCACCGGCAGCGTGCCCGGCGTCACGGGCGAGGCCGACATGAACATGCGCTTCATCCCCAGACCGTCATGAGAGTAACAACAATCCCGCCGGCAGGCCGGCGGGATTGTCTATTTACGGCTCGGACCGAAAACGGACCGACAGGCGCCACAGGGCAAAGCTGATGGCATAGGTTACGGCGATGAGCAGCGGAACCATGATCCAGGCGCTGCTGACCCCGTTGAAGAAGAAGCCGTACCAGTCATAGCCCTTGGCGATCACTCCGTTCTCGACGTGGGAGAGTGTCTCGGCCAGATAGTAGACCGCATAGAGCAGCATCGGGACAAAAGCCGTGAAGGTGTGCGCAAAGGGGAGTCTTCCGGAGCCTTCGTACCGCAGGAACACGGCGATGGCCAGAATGGGATTCACCAGATGGAGGAAAAAGTTGCTGCCCTTGAACATGCCGAACCAGCCGTACTGCCGGAACGTCGTCGGCGCGAGAAAGAATACCGTGACCAGCATGGTCAGGCTCACGCCGACGGTCGCGACAAGCTTCAGAACCAGAGTCCGGGTCGAGACCTCGGTTTTCCCGCCCTTCCATACGCGCCACTCATCCACGGCGGCAGCCAGCGAGAGAATGCCGAGCAGGATATCCGAGTCGACGGTGAAGTAGCGAAGGGAGGAAAACCCTGAGATCGACAGGGCGCTCTTTGTGATGCCGCTCATCATCCAGATGATCGAGAACAGCACCAGGAGAAACAGAAGAATATTCAGAATACAGGCTTTTTTTACCATTGTGAGACAACCTCTGTGGCTGCAGTCTCTCTGCCGGAGCGCTTCAGCGCTGCTCGTTGACGTAGATGTTGGCCTTGCTCTGGATGAGGCGGCAGACCTCGTCGATGCTCTTCTGATCAAGGAAGTAGGCCTGAACCTGCTCATTGACAATATCAGAGATGCTGGTGTCGTAGTTGGCCATCCTGGTGCAGCTCTCGACGACGGAGAGGATTTCGTCCGCCTGCTCCTGCGTCATCGCATAGATGTTGTGCATCTCGCCGTGCTCGTCGGTCCAGCTGGCCTTCGGAAGCTGGATCTTCTCGCCGTTATCGTCCAGGAGGAAATTCCCCGCGGCGTCTTTCCGATAGCTCACCTCCATCAGGGCGCTGACCTTCTTCTCGAAGGCCTTGCGGCTGACGGGGATGGTATAGATATCGCCCTGAGCCTTCTCGGTCAGCATGCTGTGGATAAACTCCCAGGCGAGATCTTTGTTGGCACAGCTGCGGCTGATGGCGAAGCCGTTTTCAGACTGCATGATGCTTCCCACACCGCCGGAGGTCGGCCAGCCGATATAGGTCGCCCTGCCGCCGAAGTTTGCGCTGTTCCAGATCACGGCGTCAAGGCCGTAGAGATAGGTCTGGGTCAGCATCTGACGGCCCTGGCGGATGAGCTCCTGGGTATCCTCGCTCTGGTCATGCTCGTCCCAGTTGTACTCTGCCGGGAACTGCTTGGCAAAGCGGAGCAGATCCTTGAACTTCTCGCTCTCGAAGCGGACCTCGCCGGTGTTCCAGTTCACAAAGCTGTCCATGTCTGCATAGAGCAGGGAGGAGAGCACCTGGTCCCGGGTGACGTAGGGATCCAGCGGCGTGCAGCCCTCCGGCATCTTTGCCAGCGCCTCATAGAACTCGTCATAGGTCCAGCCCGGCGTGTCGCCGACGATACTGGCGGCGCCCATCAGCGTCTCCACCGAGAAGCTGGGAACGATCTGGTAGAGGTGTCCGTCCACCTCCAGCGCGGAGAGCACGTTGGGGAAGAAGTCCGAGCGGTCGAGGTCCTCCGATGCGTCAATGTAGGGATACAGATCCTCCAGCAGGCCCTTGGCGGCGAGCTGACGGTAGGGGAGCTGCTTTGTCGGCAGAATGTCCGGAAGGTTTCCGGCCATGACCTCGGTCATGAACTTCGTCATGCCGGCCGACATGTCGGTCTCAGTGTTATACTGGGTGTAGTCCTTATACTCGATGCGCACGTTGTCATGGCTGCGATTGAAGCGGACGATCTGGCTGGAGAGCTGGTAGTCCGGATAGTACTCCAGCTGGGCGATGCTGAGGATCTCCTTCTTTGGGAGCGAGTCCGCGGGAACCCTGGTCAGGCGGAAGATCTGGGTCTCCATGCTGGTGGGCGAATAGTCATAGGTTACGCCGGTGATGGTCCCGTCCTTCGCAATGCTGAGGGCGTTCCCGTCCACGGCTGTGCTGTTGATGTCGCAGCTCATCCAGTTCAGAATCCGGACCTCGTCCTCGCCGAGGCGGAAGCCGTAGAGATACAGACCGCTGGTGAAGTAGAAGTCATAATCCTCGTTGCCGGGGAAGAGCGACCAGGCGGCGTTGGGAATGGCCACCGGCTCGCCGAGCTCCTTCTTCTCCTCGTCCACGGCACAGAGCGCCGGCAAGCCGTCATTGCCGTAGATCATGACCGAGACTCCGCCGTCAGCGCGGGTGACGATGGAGTTGATGTAGGTGTCGGACAGGATGGACCAGGCGATGCTGCCATTCGGCGCGACGGCCAGAAGGTTCATCTCCATGGCGGCGATGATGTTGCCGGAGGAGTCCATCGCGACGGATGTGGTGTTCAGCCAGCTGTTGGTGGTATCCAGGTCGACAGGCGCCCGGCTGAGCAGTTCGCCTTCCGGACTGTAGACCAGGATCTCGGCGTTCTGCTCGTTGTGGAAGTAGCCGTCGCTGTACTGTTCTTCGGTCCCGTAAGCCTCTTCGGGGCCCTTATACCATCCGGCACCTGCCGTCATCAGCGCGACCAGATTGCCCTCGCTGTTCATGAGCAGCCTTCCGAGGTTGCAGTAGGAGTAGAAGTCCCGAACGCCGCCGGGGTTCGCCATCGGCTCGATGGGGCTGAACTTCGGGAGCTTCTCGGCCCTGCCGTCGCTGCCGACATGGTATATGACACTGCCGTAGATGTCGAACTGGCCTTCATACTGTTCCACCTGATTCTCCGAGGGCTCCTGCCGGCCGATGAGCTCCTGGCCGATGGCATAGAAGCCGTCCTCGGTAAACAGAGAGGGCTGGATGTAGGTGTTGTCGGGGAGACCGGTGACGGTGACGTATTCCCCTTTGTAGGCATAGGCATCGGGCGTCCCGCCGGCAGCGGCGGTCCCGGTGCCGGCATCCGTCGGCTGCGGAGCGTCCGGCTTGTTGGCGGCCTGGCCGCAGCCGCAGAGGGACAGCAGCATCACGGCGCAGAGAGACAGAAGTAAAAGCCGAAACAGAATCGTTTTTTTCATATCGTGATCCTTTCAGTCATGGTGAGTGGGGGTCCTCCCGGAACTCCCTTTGCCCGGGCGGGCAGGCTTATTGTACCAAATCGCTAACGCGATGGCAATCGGTCAGCGACTGATCCCATAAAAAATAAATGTAGCAAATTGTTTTGCTTTGGTGTATTGTTAAGTTCCCCAACCAAACAATGCCAAGCAGCAACTTGCTACATGAAG
>JAILFJ010000021.1 GCA_024697625.1 Oscillospiraceae bacterium | reverse complement strand
GCATCGATGTGAGCAAGCATTACGATCAGATGGCCGATACGGATCCCCGGGCAAAGGTAAAGGTGCTGCTGGCCCAGGCGCTGTTCGGCAATCCCGACATCATTCTTCTGGACGAGCCCACAAACAACCTGGACATCAACTCCGTCGTCTGGCTGGAGGACTTTTTGCTGGACTATGCGGGCACCGTGATCGTCGTGTCCCACGACCGGTATTTCCTCAATACGGTCTGCACCCACATCGTTGACATCGACTACGGCAAGATCAAGATGTACGTGGGCAACTACGACTTCTGGTACGAATCCAGCCAGCTCATCCAGAAGCTGATCCGGGACCAGAACAAGCGGGCCGAGCAGAAGATCCAGGAGCTGCAGACCTTTATCGCCCGCTTTGCCGCCAACCGGAGCAAATCCCGGCAGGCCACCTCCCGGCGGAAGCTGCTGGACAAGATCACCGTGGAAGAGCTCCCCGCCTCCAACCGGCGCTATCCCTGGGTCGGCTTCAAGGCCGACCGTGAGCCCGGCAAGGACCGGCTCTTCGTCACCGAGATCAGCAAAACCGTCGACGGTGTGAAGCTTCTGGACAAGGTGAGCTTTATTGTCGGGAAGGAAGACAAGATCGCTGTGATCGGGCGCAACGAGCTTGCCGTCACGATGCTCTTTCAGATCCTGATGGGGCTGGAGGAACCGGACAGCGGTACGGTCAAGTGGGGCGCTTCCATCTCGCCCTCCTACTTCCCGAAGGATCACAACGACTACTTCGACAGTTTCGACGCGGACCTGATCGAGTGGATGCGCCAGTTCTCCGAGGACAAGCGCGAGAGCTATCTCAGGACCTTCCTGGGGCGCATGCTCTTCTCCGGCGACGACGTCTACAAGCCCGCGAAGGTGCTCTCCGGCGGTGAGAAGGTGCGCTGCATGCTGAGCCGGATGATGCTCTCGGGCGCAAACTTCCTGGTGCTGGACCAGCCCACCAACCATCTGGATCTGGAGAGCATCGCGGCGCTGAACAACGGTCTGGAGGCCTTCCGCTACAACGTCATCTTCTCCTGCCATGACCACCAGCTGACCCAGACCGTCGCCAACCGGATCATCGAGATCCGAGAGGACGGCAGCATTGCCGACCGGCTCTGCACCTATGATGAATACATGAATATCGTCCGTCCCGACGAGACCTGAGAGAGGATGTTTGCATGAGATTCTCTTTGCGCGCATTTGCGGCTGCCCTGGTCTGCCGCCTCCTGCGCTTTGCCTCCCGCGTCCTCCGGCGCGGCGGTACGGCGACGCCCGGGAAGATCGCCGTCCGGATCTGTCCGACGCTGCTGTCGGTGCTGGCCCGGGAGGTCTCGGTCGTCGCCGTCACCGGCACCAACGGCAAGACCACCTGCTGCCGGATGATCGAGGAGGCCTTTTCGGAGGCCGGTCTCCCCTATCTGGCGAACCGCTCCGGCGCCAACCTCATGAGCGGCATCACCACCGAGTTTGTCATGAACAGCACGCTCTTCGGCAGGCCGAAGAAGCAGTACGCCGTCATCGAGTGCGACGAGGCCGCGGCCAGGACCGTCTTCGGGCAGCTCCGTCCGAAGGTCATCGTCGTGAACAACCTCTTCCGGGACCAGCTCGACCGCTACGGCGAGATCACCCATACCCTGTCCAACATCCGGGAGGGGATCCGCAGCGTCCCCGACGCGCTGCTGTGCCTGAATACGGACTGCTCGCTCTGCTCTTCCCTGGCGGAGGACCTGCCGAACCGGGTCCTGCGCTTCGGGATCGACACCGAGCTGAACACCGTGAGCGAGGTCCCCTCCGACGCCAGCCACTGCATCCGGTGCAAGGCCGAGTACGTGTATGACTATCACACCTATGCGCATCTGGGCGGCTTCCGCTGCCCCTCCTGCGGCTACCGGCGCGAGCCTGCCGACTATGCCGTGACGGAGATCCTCCTGATGGACGGCACCCACAGCGAGGTGCGCCTCAGAACGCCCGGGGGCACCGAGGACATCCGCGTCAATCTCCCCGCGGTCTACAACCTGTATAACGCCGTCGCGGCGCTCTGTGCCTGCGAGGCCATGGGGATCGCGCATGCGGTCTGTGTGCAGGCTCTCGGCCGCTTCTCCTGCGGCTTCGGGCGGATGGAGGACTTCGCGCTGGGCGCCGCCGGGGCCAAGATGATTCTGGTCAAGAACCCCGCCGGATGCAGCCAGGCGCTGGAGTTTCTCTCCGGGACACAGGAGCCCTTCGCCCTGACGGTCTGCCTCAACGACCGCGGCGCCGACGGCACGGACATCTCGTGGATCTGGGATGCGAACTTCGAGCTCCTCGCCCCGATGGCCGACCGCATCCGGGCCGTCTACGTCTCGGGCGACCGGGCCGAGGACATGCAGCTGCGGCTGAAGTACGCCGGGCTGGACGACACCGGCTTCCGTCTCATTCACGATCAGGAAGCGCTGGTGGACGCCCTCGCTGCCGAGCAGCTGCCCATCTACATCATGCCGACCTACACCGCCATGCTGGAGCTGCGGTCGGCCATCGTGCGCCGCTGCGGCGGAGCGGAATTCTGGGAGTGACCGCCATGCGTCTTAAAATCTGCCATCTCTATCCCGACGTCCTGAATCTCTACGGGGACAACGGGAACATCATCTGTCTCCGCGAGCGCCTTCGCCGGCGCGGGATCGACTGCGAGCTTCAGCGCGTCCCCATCGGCGAAAAGGCCGATCTTTCGAACGCCGACCTGGTCTTCATCGGCGGAGGCCAGGATTTTGAGCAGGAGGTGCTGCTGCAGGACCTCCGGGGCGGGAAGGCCGCCGAGCTCCGCGCCGCCATCGAGGACGGCGTCTGTGTCCTCGCCATCTGCGGAGGCTATCAGATGCTGGGCGCCTACTATGAGACCCACGACGGAACCCGCTGCGACTTCATCGGCGCGCTGGATCTGTACACCGTCGGCTCCCCGCAGCGCATGATCGGCAACACGGTGTTTCAGTGCACGGAGGAGTGCGGCGGCGCCGAGCTCATCGGCTTTGAGAACCACAGCGGCAAGACCCGGCTCGGCTCCGGGCTTAAGCCTTTGGCCCGCGTTGTGGTCGGCCACGGGAACAACGGCGAGGACGGCTTTGAGGGCGCCCATTATAAGAACGTCTTCGGCAGCTACAGTCACGGCCCCCTGCTCCCGAAGAACCCCGCCTTCTGTGACCTGCTGCTCCGGACCGCGCTGGAGCGGCGCTTCGGCAGCGTCTCGCTGGAGGCGCTGGACGACCGTGCCGAGAACGCCGCCCACGACGCCATGCGCCGGCGTCTCCTCAAAAGCTGATCCGGACACACGGATCCCGACCGGCTGATTCTGATTTACCGATCCCGATTTCTTCAAAAAACCTTCGCCTCAGGCTTGGTTCTGCCTGAGGCGAAGGTTTTTTATGTCCGTTCTGTCGGGGAAGCCCGGGTCGCCGGTGCGGTCTGCGGATTTCCGGGCCCGGTGTGCCTGTTCTGCCTGCGGATCCCGGTTCTGCCCGATCCCCGGGCCCCGGTGATCCCTGCAGCGCTCGCTTATCCTATCCCTGCTGAACCCTGGCCGCCGTACTCCGTCAGAAGCAGGCTGCCGTCCTGTCCGGAGAGGCTGACCAGCAGCGCATGCTCGCCGGAGGCATCACGGTAACGGATCTCGACACTCGGCAGGTCTCCCGGGAAAGTGAGTTCAAGCTGGACGGCGGAGTCCTGCAGCATGGCGCAGTACCAGAGCTGTTCGTCGGCGGTCAGATAGTCCCCCATCCACTCGACGCGCTCCACGGTGACGTCCTCCGCCCTTCCCTCGCAGTACAGCAGGGCGGTTACGCCGTCGGCACCGGTCGACACGCTGTCGACGATCTCCAGCCTGCCCTCCGGCACCTCTTCCGCGCTCAGGAGGCTCAGCTTTGCGCTGCCCTCCGCGGTCTCCGGCAGCCAGCGGCTGTCCAGCACGTCGCTCAGCCGGTCATAGGGGATGGCAAACTCCGCGATGCCTGCCGCGTAGGGGCCCAGCTCGTAAATGGTCGAGAAGATCCGGATGCCGTCTCCGTCCAGGTACCAGCTCCCGTCCCGCAGCAGCGCTTCGAAGGCCGTCTCGTAATTCGCGGGCTCCGTCAGGGACAGCACTCCCTCATAGTAGCCGGTGTCGTCCTCCTGCACCAGGCGGAGCATCTCCTGGACCAGGCGGGTGCGCAGGTTCGCCGGGTTCCGGCTCAGGACGCTCAGATGCACCCGTTCGCCTGTCTTTGCGTCGAAGCAGAGACCCTGGGTGTCATAGCCCCCGTGGGCCCCGCCGAGGTAGTAATAGGTGTTGATCAGGACCGTGACCACCCTGTCGTCCGCCCGGACGACCCGGGTGCTCCGGTCCGCCTCGTACTCCCGCACCTCGCCGCCGTATTCCTTATAGATGGCATAGTCGTCCTCCGCCGCGGCCAGCAGGTTGTTGTAGCCGTACAGGTTCCACTCGTCGCTGCCGCTGCCGGTATACCACTCCTCCTCCATCGCCGCCAGGGTCTCGGTGATCTTTTCGGCCGCGGCCGGAACCTTTTCGGACCCCAGCCGCACGCTGTCCCACTTCATGTGCAGGATGCGCGAGACGCCGTACTCGGGGTCATAAGCCTCGGCCTCGTTCTGTGTCAGGCGCACGACGGTCCCGTGCTGTCCCGCAGGCTGTGCCGCCTCCGGTGCTGGCGTCGCTTCCGCTGCCTGAGGGGTCTGTACCGCTTCCGCCGCCGCGGGCGCTTCGGTCGGGACGGGCGTCACCTTCGGGGGCTTCGGCATATTCTCCAGCGCCGCGCAGCCGGACAGCAGAAGCAGCATCGCCGCAGCTGTCAGCATGCATAAGAGGCGTCTCTTTCGGTTTTCATGCGTGTGTCGGTTCACGTTTGCATCACTCGCTTTCCGGTTGATTGTCTTCTTCCGCGACCGCCGGGCTGCCGTTACTCCGAGCGCAGGGCGATCACGGGGTCCTTCTTCGCCGCCACCCCGGAGGGGATCAGACCGGCGATGAAGGTCAGTATCACACTGATCAGCACCAGGCCGACCGCTCCCGCCGCGGGCAGGGAGGAGTTCAGCGACATGATGCCGGTCAGATCGTGCACAATGATGTTGATCGGGATGTTGAGCAGGGCCGTCACCAGGATGCCCATGAGTCCCGCGGCGAGCCCGACGATAAAGGTCTCGGCGTTGAACACGCGGGAGATGTCCCGTTTGGAGGCGCCGATGGCCCGCAGGATGCCGATCTCCTTGGTGCGCTCCAGGACCGAGATGTAGGTGATGATCCCGATCATGATGGAGGACACCACCAGCGAGATGCCCACAAAGGCGATCAGCACGTAGCTGATGACGTTGATGATCGTGGTGATGGAGCTCATCAGCAGGGCCACCATGTCCGTATAGCTGATCTCGTCCTCCTCGGAGACGCTCTTGTTGTAGGCCTCGATCGCGTCGGCGACGCTGTCCTTGTTTTCAAAGGTCGAGGCATAGATGTTGATGGCCGTGGGGCTGTCCAGGTCGACATAGCCGAGCCGGTGCAGCGACTGCTCCAGCGACTGGGTGGAATAGACCGGCGGCATGGCGTTGTCATAGATCCACAGATAGTCGTCCTCCGACAGCGACAGGAGCGCAAAGTCCTCGGCGAGCTGGGCGTCGCTGAGCTCCCTGTACACCGTGCGCATCTGGATCGCGTACTGCTCCTTCACCTGCTGGGTCATCATCTGACGGATGTAGTCGAACAGCGTGTCGTCGTCCAGGTCCTCCAGCATCGAGCGGTACTCCGGGTACAGGTCCAGCATCATCTTCTCGATCTCCGCGCGGTCCGCCCCGTCAAGCTGCTCATCCAGCATCTCATTCATCGTCTCGTCCGAGGGCTCGCACATATAGGTCACATAGACCTCCGCCAGCTCCTTCTCGGTGGCGTCGGCGAGGTATTCCTTCGCCGCCTGTCGCTTCCTGTCCTTGGTCAGGGCGTCGTTCTCGTCGTCCAGGAAGGGCAGCCCCGAGAAGATGTCGGTCTCCGGGTGCAGGAGCTGCTCCCTGACCAGGTCCTTTTCCGCCGCCTCGGCGACGATATGCTCCACCAGCGCGTGGGTATAGCCGATCGCCCCGGTCATCATGCCCGAGAGGGCGTCCTCGTTCTGGCGGATGACGCCCACCAGCCGGACCTCCAGGCCGTTCTGGTAGAGGGTCTTCAGACCGAACTGCTCCTCCGTCAGGTCGACCACCTCTCCGTCCTCGATCTGCAGGGTGTCCGCCGGGTAGATATAGCGGAAGCTCTTGCTGCAGAGCTCCTCATAGCTCCAGCGCTCCTGCTCCTTCTCCACGCTCTCCGCCGTCAGGAACGACTGCATATCGTCCGCCACGCTGGAGGTCGACTTCAGGCCCAGGGCGTAAAGCACGAGGTCCGAGATCTCGTTGTTCTCGTCCACCACCAGGACCGCCTCGTCGTAGCGCTCCGGCCAGCGCCCGTACAGCACGTCGTACTGGTCGTGCAGCAGCGGGCTGATCAGACCGGTCTCGCTGGGCAGCATCTCCTGCCAGACGTTGGCAACGGAATAGAACTGCCCGTAGGTGGAGAAGAAGCTGCTGTAGTTGCCGCCGTAGATGGCGCTCATGGTCTGCTGCAGAAGTTCGACGATGTCTGTCTTGACAATATCGCCGTTGGGGTCCTCGGAGTAGAGGTTCATGTCCAGGTCGTAGCTGTACTGGACCGAGCTGATATAGTTCCGGATGCCGCCCCCGTTGCTGTCCAGATAGGCCTTGAAGTCCTTCAGGTTGTTGGTCTCCTTCTCCGCCGAGACCATCGAGTTCATCAGGTCATACATGATCGTGCTGGAATAGACCGCGTCCTTTTCGTGGGCGTTCTTCGCATCCGAGGCCTGGATGCCCATCAGCGAGGTCATCATCCCGGTCATGTCCACCGACTCCGCCTGGATCGTCACCGGGTACGAGGACAGCGTGTCCTCCTGCACCTTGTCGATATAGCTCTGGATGCCGTTGGACAGCGACATGATCAGCGCGATGCCGATGATGCCGATGCTCCCCGCAAAGGCCGTGAGAAGGGTCCTGGCCTTCTTGGTCATCAGGTTGTTGAGGGAGAGCGTCAGCGCCGTGAAGAAGCTCATGGAGGTCCGCTTCTGCCGGAGGCGGTCGGGGTTCTCCGACGTCGTCTCGGTGATCGGATCGCTGTCGTCCGTGATCACGCCGTCCTTCAGGCGGATGATCCGGCTGGCATACTGGACCGCGAGCTCCGGGTTGTGCGTCACCATGATGATCAGCCTGTCTTTGGAGATCTCCTTCAGCAGCTCCATGATCTGTACCGAGGTCTCGGTGTCCAGGGCGCCGGTGGGCTCGTCCGCCAGCAGGATGTCCGGGTTGTTCACCAGGGCCCGCGCGATCGCCACGCGCTGCATCTGTCCGCCGGACATCTGGTTCGGCTTCTTCTGGAGCTGGTCGCCGAGGCCGACCTTCCGCAGGGCCTCCTCCGCCCGCTTTCTCCGCTCCCCGTGGGACACACCGGAGATGGTCAGCGCAAGCTCCACGTTGGACAGCACCGTCTGATGCGGGATGAGGTTGTAGGACTGAAAGACGAAGCCGATGGAGTGATTCCGGTAGGCGTCCCAGTCCGCGTCCGTAAACCGCCGTGTCGACCGCCCGTCGATCAGCAGATCCCCGGACGTGAAGCGGTCCAGGCCGCCGATGATGTTCAGCAGCGTCGTCTTGCCGCAGCCGGAATGGCCGAGGATCGCGACAAACTCGCTCTCACGGAAATCCAGATTGATCCCCTTGAGTGCGTGCACCACGGTATCCGCGACCTTATAGTCCTTTTTGATGCTTCGAAGCTGCAGCATGGCGGTTCCTCTGACACACAATAATGACACACAACAGTGTTATATCTTACGTCCGATTCCGTCTCTCTTTCAATATTTTTTTATGAACAATGGCACGGCCGCAGTTCTCCGCATTTTCTTCCGCCTCGCCGTTTATTTTTTCATACCGCACATCTCACAAAATCATGCTTCAGTTTCTATCTGCTTTGCACAAACAAAACGCGCAGTTTTATGCAAAAAATGCGCGTTTTGGGATAATTGGCCGATTTCATTTTTTTTTTTGGTTTTTTTCTCCGCTTTTGGCAATCTTGACAGAAACGGGAGGAAAAAGTAAAATCAAAGCAGTTGTTATTTGTTGAAAATGACAAACAGACAAAAAAGAAAACAAGGAGGAAAGCAATGAAAAGCATGAAAAAACTTCTCGCGTTCGCACTCGTACTGGTCCTGATCACTGCTTTGGCCGCTCCGGCCTCTGCCCTCAAGGAGAAGAAGGGTGAATATACCCTGACCTTCTACCACATCTTCGCAGCCGAGGAGTCCGGCGGCCATGAGTCTCTGTGGATCAACAAAGCTGTCGCCGAGGTCGAAAAGCAGACAGAGGGCCGTCTGAAGATCGACGTTGTTCCCGCCAGTGCCATGGGCGGTGAATCCGAGCTGATCCCCCAGGTTGCAGCCGGTACCGTTGACATGACGCTTTCCGGCCCGTCCGTCTATGGCGACATTCTGCACATCGACCAGATCGGTTGGTCTGAGCTCCCCTATGTTGTTGACAACTACGATCAGATGAATGCTCTGGGCGAGATCCTTCCCGACCTGACCAACAAGCAGCTCGAGGAAGCCGGCGTCAACCTGTACTGCCTGGGCGCCATGAGCCAGGGTATCCGCTGCCTCTGCACTGTGGAGAAATATCCTGTCAACAGCGTGGCTGACTGCAACGGCCTGCGTATCCGCGTTCCCGAGTCCGATGTCTACATGAACACAGTTGCCGGCTGGGGCTGTGCGCCGACTGCCATGGGCTCTTCTCAGGTCATCACAAGTCTCTCCAACGGCACCATCGAGGGCCTTGAGTCCGATCCCGCTTCCATCCTCGCCCGCGGGCAGCAGGAAGCTTTCCACTGGTACACCGAGACCTATCACATTGCCTCTCTGAATCTGCTGATGATCAACAAGGACAATCTGATGTCTATCCCTGAGGATCTTCGTCAGGTCCTGATCGACGTGTTCAAGGATTACTGCGTGCAGCAGTGCTATGACCGCGCGATCGTCAATGCCAATCTGCTGGAGGACATCAAGGCCGCCGGCGTTGAGGTCATTACACCTTCCGAAGAGGCGTTTGCCGGCTTCAAAGATGCTGATACCCCGTTCCGTGACAGCAAGATTGCCGAGTGGGGCGACGAAGAGATCTTCGCTGAGGCTCAGGCCTACATCGCCGAGCATGTGAGCTGATGCGCTGAAAGGGCCTCTGCAACTTAAGCGATACACCGGTCCGGAGGGCCCATTCCGGGCTCTCCGGATTCTTTATCGGGCGTCTGCCGCCCGTCCGAGACCCCCTAATTACTTCGAGAAAGGGGAACAAGAAGTGAAAAAATTTCTGGCGATCTATCGCAAGATCGATGACGCGCTTGAAGTCATCATCAAGTGGTTCTGTGCGATTCTTCTCTTTGCCATGATATGTGTGTGCTTCGTCAACACGGTGGGACGCTACGCCTTCCACCACTCGTATCGCGGTGCTGAGGAGATTGTCATCTTCTGCGCGGTGTGGGTCACCTGCGTCGGGGCTTCGCTCACGGCACGGGAGGACGACCACGTGACGCTGGACCTTGTGCAGGAACTCGTCAAAAACAACAAAGTCAAGGCTGTCCTGTACGCCGTGACGAGGACGCTGGCCTGCTTCTTTCTCATCGCGCTGCTTCCGGCTGCGTTTGAGATGCTGAGAATCTATGCACCGGCCCGCTCCACGGGCACCAGACTGCCTCTGTGGGTGCTGTACGCCTCCTATCCCATCGGCTCCGTCGCCATGGTGCTGGGCTATCTCCGCATCACGCCGGGCAGAGTCAAAGCGCTGTGGACAGGCACGGTGGAAAAGACAGAATTTGAGAAGATCAATGAAGGGGAGGTAACTGAGTAATGCTGGCAATCGCATGTATCTCTCTGCTCGCGCTGATGCTTCTCGGCGTTCCGATTACCTTCTCCCTGCTGGGTGCGGGATTCCTGGCCGTCTTTCTGACGGACGGCATGCCCATGTACATGAACTGCCGCGGCTTTATCAGCGGCGTCAACTCCTTCACCCTGATGGCGATTCCCTTCTTTATGATCTCAGGCGCCATCATGAACCAGGGCGGTCTGTCCAGGCGCATCATCCAATTCTCCTCGGCCCTGTTCTCCTGGCTGCGCGGCGGTGTCGGCATCGTCTGCGTCGCGGCCAACATGATCTTCGGCGCGGTCTCCGGCTCCGGCACCGCGGCGGTGGCCGCCATCGGCTCCATCACCGCTCCGGACATGGAGAAGATAGGATATAAGAAGGAATTCACCGGCGCCATGATCGCGGGTGCCGCCTCCACCGCGCCCATCATTCCGCCCGGCAACGTCATGATTATGTTTGCCGCGATCACCGGCCTGTCCATCACGCGTATGTTCCTTGCGGGCTACACCCCTGGCATCACGATCGGCGTCATCCTGATGGTCGTCTGCCACTTCTATGCCAAGAAGCACAACATCGACTACGGCGGGAAATTTGAGCTCAAGAGAGTCGGTCGGGCCCTGAAAGAGTGTTTCTGGGCGCTCCTGATGCCGCTCATCATCATCGTTGGCATTACCGCCGGTTTCTGTACCCCCACCGAGGCGGGTGCCGTCGCCTGCGTCTACGGTCTGGTCGTCGGCATCTTCTTCTACAGGGAGCTCAACGCCAAAAAGATCGTGAACGTTCTTTTTAAGGCTGCCGAGGGCACCGGACAGATTCTCTCGCTTTACGCCGCCTCCACCATGTTCGCCTACATCTTCACGGTAGAGGGCTTCGGCAAGGTTTTCCAGGAATGGCTGATGAATGTCTCCTCCGGCTCCCCCACCGTCATCATGCTGCTCGTCGGCGGCTTTGTCCTGCTGATCGGCTGCTTCATGGAGCCCGTGGCCGTCATGCCTGTGGTGCTGCCGCTGGTCTATCCCCTGCTCCAGAAACTGGGCTGCAACATGGTCCAGTTCGGTCTGGTGTTCACTCTTTGCACCATCATCGGCGGTCTGACGCCGCCGGTCGGCTCCTACCTCTTCGTCACGGTGACGGTCGTCAAAACCGGCGTGACCAAGCTGATCCCCTGGATGCTGGTCATGATCCTGGTTGATATCATCGTCGTGCTGCTGACTACCTTCATCCCCGGCTTCTGCACCTGGCTGCCGGATCTGATCCTCGGCCCCATGTAGGCCCCTGCCATGGACAACTCTTTCGGCACCTACCGCGAGATCCGGGCTCAAAGGACCTGGCGTCCGCTTGGAAGGATGTCCTGGTGGCGCATTATTCTCGGTATCGCGCTGCTGATTCTGGTCGTGCTGCTCTCCGGTGTTCTGCCGCAGCGTCTGGCCGCCGAAGGGCGCTTCCGGGAGGCAGACAGGCTTCTGCTCTTCCCCGCGTGGATGGAAAGCTACAAGCCTGACAGCAGGACCTTCATCGAGGCGGGACTGCTGTACGAAAACGGCTCCCCGGACGACGCGTTTGCACTGCTGAAAACAGTCAACCCCTCCGGTCTGTCGGAGGGGGAAGCGCAGGCCTATGAAAAGCTGATGAAAACGCTGGAGGACGAAAGCCCGGAACCGGGCGCGCAGGAGTCGGAATCCCCGGAGAGCACCCGGGCATAGGAAAAATGCGCTAAACGCAGAACACCTCGGTCAGCGTCCGAAAGCGCTCGGCAAGACCGCTCTCCTCTCTCCCGGTGATCAGCCCGTCGCAGTCCCGCAGATTGGTGATCCGCGCGACGGCCGACTGGCCGATCTTGGAGGAATCGCAGAGGATATAGCGGCGCCTGGCACACAACAGGATCGCCTGCTCCGCGGTTGCGACCGAGAGGCTGTCGCTCAGCACATCGCCGCCCGCGTCGATGGCGTCGCAGCCGATGAAGGCAAAATCCACCTGCTTCAGGCCGCGGAAGTATTCCACCGCCTCGCTGCCGATGACGGTGCCGGTCTGGCTGCGGACAATCCCGCTGCAGATATGGCTCTCCAGCCCCGCGCTGTGGGCCAGATAGTCCGCCGCCTGCATCGAGTTGGAGTAGAAGACGCCCTGTCCCAGGTCGTCCAGAAGCGTGCTCAGGGCATAGACCGTCGTACCGCTGCCCAAGGCCACGGAGCTTCCCTTCGGCACCAGCTTTCTGGCCTGCTCGGCAATGCGGTGCTTCTCGGCCATGTTCTTGTGGAGCTTGCTCTCAAAGGTCTCGTCCGGCACCCGGTTGACCGACATCACGCCCCCGTAGGTGCGGATCAGATAGCCGTTTTCCGCCATGACCGCAAGCTGCTTTCGCAGTGTCGATTCCGAAACCCCCAGCAGCCCGCTGAGTTCGCTGACGGAGATCTCGCCCCTGCTCTCCAGCAGGCCGATGATTTTCTGTTCGCGTTTTGCAAGTTTCACCGCTGTCCCCCCGCAAAGAATGCATCGAGTGCAAAGAATGCGATGAAATTATAATCAATTTTTGCTCATTGTACAAGATTTTTCTCGTATGATTCTGCACAGAGTCTCCGGTTCTCCGCATGGCTGATTACGCTGTACGTAAGCCGGCTGCTCTGTCTGCAGATCTTTCAGCTCTGTCTGTGTTCTGATTATTCTTTTTATAAGGTTTTATTTAAGGAGGTTTTTATCATGAGACCCGATATCATTGTCATGCTCACCCATCACGATGTCACCGTCCCCAATGCCGCTGAGGTATTCGAGGCCTGCAAGGACATCGAAGCCGTCAAGCTGTGGGGCTTCAAGAACGTAGGGCTTCCGAAGGATCAGATGAAGGCCCTGACCGCCGCCATGAAGGCCGCCGGCAAGACCACCTTCCTCGAGGTCGTGACCTACGACGAGGCGAGCTGCCTGGACGGCGCCCAGACCGCCATCGACTGCGGCTTCGACTATCTGATGGGCACGCTCTACTACGACAGCGTCGCAAAGCTCCTGAAGGACAACGGCATGGACTATCTCCCCTTTGTCGGCAAGGTATCCGGCAGCCCCAGCATTCTCGAGGGGACCAATGAGGAGATCATCCAGAACGCAAAGGACCTGATGGCGAAGGGCATCACCGGCTTCGACATTCTGGCCTACCGCCATGTGGTCGACGGTGAGAAGCTGGCCTACGAATTCTGCGCCGCCGTCCCCGCAAAGATCTGCATCGCCGGCTCCATCAACAGCTTCGCCCGCATCGACACCATGTTCGATATCGGACCCTGGACCTTTACCATGGGTTCCGCGCTCTTTGAGAAGAAGTTCCTGCCCGAGGGCAGCTTCCGCGAGAACCTGATCGCGGTGGCGGACTACATGGCGAAAAAATAAGGCCTCAGAACTGATCTGCTGAGAGGAGAGGTGAATCTATCATGATTGATCCGCGGCTCATAGAAGCCGATGCGACAAAGCTGGACGAACTGCACGAAATCATGCAGGCGCAGCCCGAAGCGGAGAAGCTGCACGGCATCGCCATGAAATCCGTACTGATCGAGCACGGCGCTGTGAAAAAGCTGAACGCCTCCGTCCGATCCCTGACCTCCGGAAAGAAGGTCCTGCTGGTCACCGGCCCCACGGTCATCACCGACACACAGGAAAACATCGTCAAGGAGCAGGTCTTTGCGCAGCTGAAGGAAGACTTTGACGTTGAATGGCTCGTCATCAGCGAGCCGGACAGCATCGTGCACTGCACCCCGGAGAATGCGGCGAAGATCCAGGCGCGATTTGCGGGCGTGGACTGTGTCGTCGGCGTCGGCTCCGGCACGATCTGCGACCTGAACAAATACGCCACCTTCTACGCGGACAAAGAGCATCCGCTTCCCCTGATCATCGTGCAGACCGCGCTGTCCGTCAACGCCTTCTCGGACAACTCCTCCGTCATGCTCATCAGCGGCGTCAAGCGGACCGTCCACTCCCGGTATCCCGACATTCTGATCATTGATCTGGACATCGTCACCGCCGCTCCCGCCGAGATGAACGTCAGCGGCTACGGCGACCTGATCGCCACCTGGACGGCGCCGGTCGACTGGTATCTCGGCTATACCCTCGGGATGGGCGGGAACTTCCACACAGCCCCCTCGGACATGATCCGCACCCAGTGCGAGCGCCTGCTGGAGAACTCCTCGCGCCTCGCGGCCGCCGATCCCGAGGTCATCAGCGACCTCGCCAATGTCCTGACCCTCAGCGGCTTCTCGATGGGTCTTGCGGACGAGAGTTCGCCCGCCTCCGGGTCCGAACACGTCATGAGCCACCTCATCGACATGACCTCGGGCGTGCGGAAGACCGGCATCTGTTATCACGGTACCCAGGTCGCCGTCTCCGGGATCATCTCCTGCATTCTCTGGGACTATCTGCTCCATGAATTTGACCCGAAGGCCGTCGAGATCGACAGGTGCTATCCCTCCCCCGAAGAGATGGAGCCCCGCGTGAGAGCGGCCTTCGGATGGCTGGATGACACCGGCTCCGCCGCCGGAGAGTGCTGGTCGGACTATCAGAAGAAGCTCGCCAGATGGCACGCGAACCGGGATCGTTTTCAGGCGTTTCTGGAGAACTTTGACGAGTTCCGGGCGCACGTCTCCCCCTGGGTCAAGGATCCCGCCTATATCGCGGCCTGCATGCACCGGGCCAATGCCCCCTGCCGTTACAGCAGGCTGAATTATCCCGTGGACGGGAAGACGGTCCGCTGGGCAATCACGAACTGCCACCTGATGCGCAACCGCTTCTCCGTCATCGATCTGCTCCACTTCACGGGCATCTGGAACGACGGATTCGTACAGATGCTTCTGGACCGGGCGGAGGCGCTCGACGCGGGACTGTAGGTTTCCCGTCCGCGCAGCGGCACCGGATTCCGGGCTGCAGGTTTCCCGTCCGCGCACCGGCACCGGATCCCGGACTGCGGACTTCGTACTCGTACAAAACCGAACGGAAGGGCGGCACAGAACCCTTCCGTTTTTTCAGGAGGAAAACCATATGACCAACATCAGCATCGGTCAGGCACAGAAGCTGACCGCTCCCGCTCCCTTCGCGCTGCTCTCTGTCCGCAGGCCGGACGGCGGAACAAACCTCATGGCCGTCTCCTGGTGGACCTATCTCTCCAACCATCCCCCCATGCTGGGCGTCTGCCTGAGCAAAAAGGGGCTGAGCGGCTCTCTGATCGAAGAGACCGGGCAGTTCTGCCTCAGCATCGTCGGCGAGAACCTGAAGGAGGCCGCATTCCGCTGCGGCACCTGCTCCGGACGTACCGTGGACAAGGCAAAAGAATTCGGAATCCCTCTGGAGGACTCTTCCGTCCTGTCCGTGCCCTGCGTCTCAGGCAGCCGCGTTGTCTTTTCCTGCCGTCTGGCGGGACAGACTGAGGCCGGAGACCATACCTTCTATCTGGCCGAGGTCGCAGCCGTCCAGGGCGACGCTGACGTCCCGCAGCTCTTCGCCTGGGACGGATACGCGAGACTGGATACGCTGTAAGATACACGCTTCGATACGCTGTAAACAGCCCAATACAATACGCTGCAGAATTCCCTGATCCACACGGCTCAGAAGTGCGGTTTCTGTCAATATCGCAATAGGTACAAAAATGCTTCGCATGATTTGTGCAATCGTTCCAAACATTCCGGGGCAGGGGCATCACCCGTTGACATTTCGGGCTTTTAAGCGTATAGTTCATATGTAATTCACAGGTTATTCACAGCTTTTCCCGGTATGCTGCGGCTGCATAATTATCCACGGTTATTCATCCCCGGTGCTGTACTCTGTGGTTAAGCGTGCCCTGCACGTTTATATAACCAAATAATCAAGAAAAGGACGGAAAAACCATGAAGAAACTCCTTGCAATGCTGATGGCGATGGCGATGATCTTCTCCCTTGCTGCGGTCGGAACAGCCTATGCTGACGACGCGGACGATTTTCACATCGACCTGACCTATTCCAACGTCTTCAATCCCGCTGAGTGGAACTACAAGGCTGCGGAGAAGTTCGCCGAGATGGTCACCGAGCGTACCGAGGGCCACATCACGGTCACCTATCACGGCCTGAATGAGCTCGACTGCTACCGTGACTCCGTTGTCCACGCCGAAAACGGCGACAACTGGATCGGTCTGGAAGAGCCCTCCCTGTTCGCAGACTGGGTCGGCGACTGCGCGGTGCTGGTCGGTCCGATGCTGTACAACAACGATGAAGAGTACAACTACGTCATGGCCTCCGATATCGTCGCCGACGTCATCGCCCGCCTTGCCGAGGAAAACATCCATATTCTGGACACCCACTACTCCTTCGGCTACCGTTCCGTTGTCACCAACAAGGACATCTACACCCCCGCTGATCTGAACGGCGTCAAGCTGCGCTCCACCACCGCCTCCCTGTTCATCAAGACCATCGAGTGCCTGGGCGCGACCCCCGTTCCCATGAGCTTCACCGAGTGCCTCTCCTCCATCTCCTCCGGTGTTGTGGACGGCTTTGAAGGCTCCACCTCCACCCTCGCCGGTGCCGGCGCCCCCTATGAGCTGGTCAAGAAGGTTGCCCTGACCAACCACTTTATCGCAACCCGCTGGCTCTTCATGGCGGAGGACGTGTATCAGTCCATCCCCGAGAAGTGGCGCGACATCCTTGACGAGTGCGCCCTCGAGTGCGGCATGTGGGAGCAGACCAACTGCGCTGACGACGAGGCCGTGCAGATTGAGAAGATGAAGACCCAGGACGGCGTGACCTGGAACGAGGTCGACATCGATGCCTTCACCGAAGCCTGCGCTCCCGTCTATGACTGGATCGTCGAAGAGTACGGTGCCACGCCCGAGCTGCATGACCAGCTCGTCAAGCTGATCTCCGACTTCCGCGCAGAGAACGCCGCGTAATCGCTATTCAGCCTGAACTGCACAGGAAAAAGTCTGGACTGCCCGTTTTATTCAGCGGGCAGTCCATGTCCGATTCATCCGGGTATCAATCTAAGACAGTAAGGATATACCTATGAAGAAAAAGTCTCTTGCCGTGCGGATTCTGACGAATTTGGATGCGGTGATCTGTGGCGCGACGCTGACGGTCTGCGTGGTGCTGGTCAATCTGAACGTCGTTTTCCGCTATTTTCTGAACAGTCCCATCAAGTGGACGGATGAGGTGGTGACGAGCCTCTTTATCTGGACCGTCTTTATGGGCAGCGCCTATGCGCACCGTCGGCATGCGCATCTGGGCGTGGATATCGTCGTGAACCTGATCCACGGGCGCAAGCGCCAGGTGATCGAGTTCATCATGGACATCATTCAGATTCTGATTCTTGCCCTGCTGACCTACATCAGTGCGCAGTATGTCTGCAATCTGATCTGGAAGCGCGGCATCATTTTCGGCACGGTGGACGGCGTCTGGCAGTATATCGGCAAGATCAAGCTGACCATGACGGATACCCTGCGTATCCCGAAGTGGTATACCGGTATCGCGGTCCCGCTCGGCTTCGGCCTGTCGTTCATCTATGCCGTCTACTTCTTTCTGCGTGACCGCCTGCATCTGATCAGGGTCAGGCCGCAGGAGCCCGCCGAGGCGGAGACGGAACAGGGAGGTGCCTACTGATGACACTGACATTTGTAAACCTCATTCCGATCTTTCTGGTCTTCATCCTCTACTTCCTCGGCATGCCGATCGTCTACGCGCTTTTCGGCTCCACCTTTGTTTACTTCTACTTCATCAACACCTCCGTCCAGCCCTGGACGATCCTGCAGAAGGTCATCAACTCCACCGGCTCCTTCTCGATGCTGGCCATCCCCTTCTTCGTCATGTCCGGTTCCGTCATGAACTACGGAGGCATCAGCGACAAGATGATGGACTTCTGCGAATGCGTTACCGGCCACATGAAGGGCGGCCTCGCCCAGGTTAACGTCCTGCTGAGCATGCTGATGGGCGGCTGTTCCGGCTCCGCCAATGCCGACTGCGCCATGCAGTCCAAGATGCTGGTTCCGGAGATGGAGAAGCGCGGCTACTCCAAGGCCTTCTCGGCGGCGATCACCGCATCGTCCTCAGCGGCCACCCCGGTCATCCCGCCCGGCGTCAACCTGATCGTCTACTCGCTGATTGCGCAGGCCTCTCTGGGCCGCATCTTCGCCGCAGGCTACGTCCCCGGCATCCTGATGAGCATCTCGATGATGATCGTCGTGACGATCATCGCCCATAAGAGGAACTACCCCACCACGCGCGACAAGTTCCCCCCTGCCAAAGAAGTGCTCAAGCAGGCGTTTATCTCCTTCTGGGGTCTGTTCTTCCCCTTCGGCATCATCCTCGGTATGCGCTTCGGTCTGTTCACCCCGGCCGAGGGCGGCGCCGTGGCCGTTCTGTACTGCTTTATCATCGGCAAGTTCGTGTACCGCCAGCTGAATTTTAAGAAGCACTTCATTCCCATCATGCTGGACACCATCGCCGGCACCTCCAGCGTCGTGCTCATCATGGTTTCGGCCAGCACCTTCGGTCAGTATCTGAGCTACATCAACCTGCCAAAGATCGTGGCCGCCTCCATCACCAACCTGACCTCCAACAAGTACATCTTCCTGATGCTGGTCAACGTGGTTCTGCTGATCATGGGCATGTTCCTTGAGGGCGGTGCCGCCCTGATGATCGCGACCCCGCTGCTGCTGCCCGTGGCCAAGACCCTCGGCGTGGACGTGATCCACTTTGGTCTGGTCTGCATCGTCAACATCATGATCGGCGGCATCACGCCTCCCTTCGGCTCGATGATGTTCACCACCTGCGGCATCACCGGCTGTCCGATCAGCGCCTTTATCAAAGAGGTCTGGCCATTCATACTATGTCTGTTCCTTGTCCTGCTGCTGATCACCTTTATCCCCATCCTGGTTACGATCGTCCCGGATCTGGTTTACGGTGTCGCAAGCGGCAACCTGGTCAACTTCTGAGCTCTGCACCAATAAGAGGTAACCTGTCTGGGCAGGTCTCTTAAGAAAGGATTTTTAGCTTTCAGGAAATGGCATGATCTTCAGGTCATGCCATTTCCTGTTGCATAAACTCTCTCAGCAGGATGAATCCGATCAGACCACGCAGACCGGAAACCGTTCCAAAGCATTTTGCAGCGATGTTGTTCCGCCATTTATTCCGCCATTTCAGTTGATTTATTCCGCCACACATGATAAAATGTTCAGCATCCGAAGGGAGAGCTGCCAAATGATGCGCGAAGACGAATACAGGGAATTTAAGAAAACGACGGGAGAACTGAACGAATCCATGGTATCCGTCTCTGCCATGCTGAACAAGCACAGGCATGGAAAAGTATACTTCGGTCTTAAGAACGACGGTACTCCCCATCCGTTCACCATCACAGACTCTACGCTTCGTGATGTATCCAGAAAGGTATATGAATCTATAAAACCGCAATTGATTCCCGTCGTCGATATTGAAGAAATAGATGGTGTCGAGGTTATCACTCTTACATTTTCCGGGGAGGATGTTCCCTATTCCGCCTTTGGAAAATACTACATCCGTATTGCTGACGAAGACAGAGAACTGTCGCCATCCGAACTTCGTAAGATCATGATCCGCCGGGAGTATGAAGAGAACTGGGAGAACAGAACCGCAGATCAGTCTGTAGACGATGCGGATGAAAAGACCGTCAAAGCCTTCTTTGACTCCGCAGTTTCCTGTGGCAGGCTGCCGAAGATGGGATACGATAAGCGGAAGATTCTGGATCAGCTTGGTGTCCTGAATGGAACGCATCTGACAAACGCAGGCGTCTGTCTGTTCTCTTCCAGAAAACCAATTGCTTTGAAAATGGCGGTCTTCGCAACCGACCACAAAGAGACATTTCTGGATCTGAATCGTACAGAGGGAAATATATTTGAGCTGATCGATGCGGCCGTAACCTACATCGTAAAAAACATACGCTGGCGGGTCGAAATGAGCGGAGACGGAATCCACCGGAAGGAGATCCCCGAAATACCGGTTGATGCCATCAGAGAAGCAGTGATAAACAGCTTCGCACATGCGAGGTATGACCTGCCCGTCCAGCATGAGATCGATATCTTCTCAAACCGTATCTCCATCTGCAACCCCGGATCCTTTGCCAATGAATTTGAGCCGATAGATTTTTATACCCGGGATATCCGTTCATTCCTCAGGAATGAAGTGATCGCTAAAACACTTTATCTCTGCAAAGACGTTGAGACTTTCGGATCAGGAATAAGGAGAATCTATACTCTTTGCAATGAAGCGAAGGTCACGGTGTCATATATAAACGAGGAGACAGCATTTACTCTTGAGTTCTCAAGGGATGATCGGAATATTACGCCAAAGAGTGGCGATATAAATGGCGGGACAAATGACAGGATAACGGAAGCGGAACTGTTGCTGCTGTCTTTGCTGAAGCAATCACCGTCTATGACAAATGCGGAGCTCGCGGCAGCCTCGGGGAAGTCGGAAAGGACGATCTCCCGGTTGCTCGCAGCGCTGAAAAACAGGAATCTGATCCTGCGGATCGGTTCAAACAAAACAGGCTATTGGAAAGTGCTGTAAACACCAGGCAGGAACAGCATTCTGTCGTTGATCGGACCCATTTTCCCTTCTCCGGAAAATACAGATACCGGTCTGCACATGACGCAGACCGGTATTCCTTTTGTCAGCCCTGTCAGACTGATTGCCACTTCCGAGGCACCTTTTTTTGATGCTTCCCGTATATCACAGATGATACGGTTCGCTGTTTCGCTCGCGCAGCCAGTCACGGATGCGCTGGAGGGGGGACGGCCTGCGGCGGTAGAACTTCTTCCCGGTCTTTCCCTCGATGAACCTGACAAACTCCTGCTGCCTCTCTCCGAGAGCCTTCTTCGGCACGCAGTAGCCGCCGTTGGCCGACGGGAAGAGATAGCAGTAATCCGCGTTTTCCCCCAGCTTCAGGATGTCGCTGTAGCCTACCGGCAGCAGCTTCTCCTCGTCCTCCTTCCCGGGATGGAAAGTGATCTCGATCCCCTTCTCCGTAAACAGATATCTGGAGGATGGATAGCCCTTCCCCGAGGCCTCGATCGCGGCGACCAGCTTCTTTACGGTATGGTTGGAGGAACTGTAGGCGCTGGTCATCAGATAGCCTCCGTAGGCGATCAGGGCGATGCCCCAGAACTTTGCGATGTACATCGCGCCGATCACGATCACCGTGATGCTCAGCACGTTCCGGACGATAAAGTTCCTTGTGCAGAAGAGGTCATACTGCATGTGCGACAGCGCCAGAAGACTCTCCTCCGTGTGGGTCATCGTCACGTCAAATTTTCCTGTGCTCTCTGTCCGGCCTCCGCTCATGTCTCTGTCCTCCTCGGGGCTCCCGTGCTGTCGCGGATGATTAGCCTGCTCCGGTATTCCAGCCGCGTGATGGGATACGCCGCAGGCTTCTCGCTGCGGTTCTCCATGCGGTCCTTCAGCAGGTGAAAAGCGCTGGCGCCGTGCTCTTCGGTCGAGTGATCCACCGTCGTCAGGCCGATCCTGTGAAACGCCGAGGGGAAGGCGTTGTCAAAGCCGCAGAGACTGTAGTCCTCCGGCACGCGGTAGCCCTTCTCCAGCAGGCCGTCCAGCACGCCGTAGCCCACCATGTCGTTGATCGCCACAATCCCGGTGATCTTCGGGTTCTGTACGCATTCCTGCGCGAGCGCTCTGCCCGAATCGAGCTCGATCTCCGCCGAGCGGATCTCCTGCTCATAGCTGTTGTCCTTGCAGTAGACCGTGACGCTCCCCAGCGGACAGAGCCGCGCATATGCCGACCGCAGCCCCTCGCAGCGGCGCACGCGCGAGATGTGGTGTTCGTTCAGCGAGGTCGTGAGGTAGGCAATATGCCTGTGCCCCAGCCCGATCAGATACTCTGCGACCATCTCGCCCGACTTGAAGTTGTTGACGTCCACCGTGTTGATGCCGAGGTCGCTCACAATGTCCCCGACAGCCACCACGGGGATCTGCCGGTCGATCTCGCAGGCCCGCTCCTTCTGCAGCGGATTCATCAGATAGATGATGCCGGAGACCCTCTGCTTTGCCAGCATGTTCAGAATCTGAAGCTCCACGTGGGGATTCCAGTAGGTGTTGTAGACGTGCGCCAGATAGCCGCTCGCCAGAGCGGCGCGGTCGATCCCCATGATGATCGTCGTGTGGTAGGCGTTGTTCACCGAGGGGCTGATCACCGCGATTTCCTTCAGCCGGTTTCTGGAGGAGGGCGGTGCATACTGACAGCGCTTTGCGCAGCCGAGCACCCTCTCCACGGTCTCCGGCGTAAAGCGCGACAGGTCTTTCCCGTTCAGGATCATCGAGACGCTGGCCGCCGATACCCCGACCTCCTCCGCGATGTCCTTGAGTGTGGTTTTTTTCCCCATGGATGCCTTCGTTCCTCTCTGAGAAATGATGCTTAATTTTAGCAAATTTTTTAAGCACTTTTCAACTGACAGATCGCACAAAAAAGCAGTCCGAAAATTATGCACAAAGCCGAAAAGTCAGATAATGCGTTGACTTCCCTGTATGATCATGTTAGTATTCAGTCAAGAAATCTGTTGACGATTTCAAAAATTTAAGCAAAAATTTAACAGGAGGAAACCATGAAGAAAGTCATCACTCTCACCCTCGCGCTCGTGATGGTCTTCGCGCTCTGCATCGGCGGCTTCACCGCTTCCGCAGCGGACGACTATCACATTGTCCTCAAGCTCAGCCACGTCTTTGCCCCGACCGAGCAGCTCACCGTCGAGATGGAACAGGTTGCCCAGCGCATTTACGACCGCACCGGCGGTGCTGTCGAGATCCAGACCTACGGTTCCAGCCAGCTCGCCGTCTACAAGGACAACCTCCAGCAGGTCGTTGACGGCTCCAACTGGATCGCCTGCGAAGATCCCTCCTACCTGGCCGACTACAACATCAACTTTGAAGCTCTGATCGCCCCGATGCTGTACTCCAACCTTCAGGAGTACTCCTATGTGTGCCAGTCCGACGTTGTCAAGGCGCTCTGCCAGGACATTGAGGACAACTACGGCATCCACGTCCTCGCCCTCGACTTCAACGTCGGTCTCCGCTGCATGCAGACCAACAAGGTCATCGTCACCCCCGATGACATGAAGGGCATGAAGATCCGCGTTCCCAACAGCTCCATGTACATCAACTGCCTCACCGCCATGGGTGCCACCCCGACCGCCATGCCTTTCGGCGAGACCATCTCCGCTGTGCAGCAGGGTGTTGTTGACGGTCTGGAAGGCAACATGAACGCCTACTCCACCAACGGCTCCGCCGAGGTCGCCAAGCAGATGTCCTTCACCAACCACCTGATCGGAACCTGCGGCGCCTACATCAACATCGATGTGTGGAACGGCATCCCCGAAGAGTACCGTGACATCATCCAAGAAGAGTTCACCTATGGTGCTGCCGAGCTGACCCAGTTCACCGACGACAACTTCCAGAGCACCATGGAGAAGCTCGAGGCCGAGCAGGGCTGCCACTTCAACGATGTCGACGTCGAGGCCTTCCGCGCTGTCATGCAGCCGGAGTATGACCGCATGGTCGCCGAAGACGGTGTCACCGAAGGCTTCATCCCCCAGCTCCAGGCCCTGGTCGCCGAGTATGACGCAGCCAACGCCGCGTGATTCTCTCGCACCACATCTGAACATCTAAAAGCCCATTTCAGACGTCCTGCCGCGGTATCCGCGGCAGGCGTCTGACGATTCTAACGAAAGAAGGTGCTGCAAGCCTTGAAAGAAAGTCTTGGCAAGCGCATTCTGAAGAACCTGGACGCCTGGTTTGCAGGTTCGATGTTTGCCGTAACCATGGTGCTGGTTGTCGTCAACGTCTTTTCGCGCTATTTCTTCAACAAGCCCATCGCATGGGTCGAGGAAGTCGCCACCAGCTGTTTTGTCTATACCGTCTTCGTCGGAGCCGCCTGGTGTCTTCGCACCCGGCAGCACGTCGGCGTCGACCTGCTGGTGGAACGTCTGCCGGTGAAGGCGCGCGAGATCGTGCACTTCCTGACCGATATCGTGATCCTCGTCTTGAACAGCTATGTCACCTATCTCAGCGTGCTGTTCATCCGGTCCTCCAGGGCCAAGACCATGCCCATCCTGAAGATCTCGGTGAACTACCTCTACGCCGCCCTGACTCTGGGCTTCGGCCTGATGGCGATCTATTCCCTGGTCCACTGCTGGGAGGATATCCGCCACCTCTTCGGCCGTCAGAAGAAGGAGGTATGACCCGCCATGACAATGTATCTGCCGATTATCATCGCCCTGGTGCTGTATTTTACCGGCATCCCCATTGCTTATGCCCTGATGGCCGGAACCCTGTACTTCTTCACCTTCATTGACACCACCTCCAAGGCCTATCTGCTTCTGCAGAAGTTCATCACCTCCACCCAGTCCTTCCCCTTCCTGGCGATCCCCTTCTTCATCATGGCCGGTTCCATCATGAACTACGCCGGCATGAGCGACAAGCTGATGGCCTTCGCGGACGCGCTGACCGGGCACCGGCCCGGCGGTCTGGCCCAGATCAACGTCCTGCTCAGCATGCTGATGGGCGGCTGCTCCGGCTCGGCCAACGCGGACGCCGCCATGGAGTGCAAGATGCTGGTGCCCGAGATGGAGAAGCGCGGCTACGGGACCGGGTTCTCGGCCGCCATCACCGCCGCCTCCTCCTGCATCACGCCGATCATCCCGCCCGGCATCAACCTGATCGTCTACGGTCTGATCGCGGGTGCCTCCGTCGGCAAGCTCTTTGCCGCCGGCTATATCCCCGGCTTTGTCATGGCTCTCGCCCTGATGGTCACCGTGCACATCATCGCAAAGAAGCGCGGCTATGCGCCCAGCCGTGATACACGCGCCAGCGGCAAGGTCATCGCGAAGCAGGCGCTGGATTCCTTCTGGGCCCTGTTCTTCCCCCTCGGCATCATCATGGGCATGCGCATGGGCCTCTTCACCCCGACCGAGGCCGGCGGCGTGGGCATCCTCTACTGCTTCATCATCGGCAAGTTCGTGTACAAGGGTCTGAAGAAGGAGCACTTCATCCCCGTCTTCAGAGAGACCATCGCCGGCACCTGCACCGTCATGCTGATCATCGTCGCGGCGAACCTCTTCGGCTACTACCTCACCTGGGAGAACATCCCCAACACCCTGCTCAGGTCCGTCAGCGGCATCGCCAGCAACAAGTACCTGATCCTCCTGATCCTGAACGTCGCCCTTCTGGTCATGGGCATGTTCCTGGAGGGAGGTGCGGCGCTCATCATTCTGGCGCCCCTGATGGTTCCCCTTGTGAAGGCCGCAGGCATCGACCTTGTCCACTTCGGCATCGTCGTCAACGTCAACATCATGATCGGCGGTCTGACCCCGCCCTTCGGTTCCATGATGTTCACCTGCGTCTCCATCACCGGCTCCAAGATGTCCGAGTTTATCCGCGAGGTTCAGCCCTTCATTCTCGCCCTGATCATTGCACTGCTGCTCATCACCTACATCCCCGGTATCTCCCTGCTGCTGCCGAATCTGATTTACTGATCCGGCCGATTACTGACTGACATAAGGAGACTGCCTTTCATGAAAGTATATGCCCACCGCGGCTACAGCGGCGCATATCCCGAGAACACCATGCTCGCTTTCCGCAAGGCGGCGGAGCTCGGCACCGACGGCATCGAGCTCGACGTACACCTGACGCGGGACGGTGTCCTGGTCGTCCACCACGATGAGACCCTTGACCGCACGACCGACGGAAGCGGCCGGATCTGCGACCTGAGCTATCAGGAGGTCCGCAGCCATAACGCGGCGAAGCTCTGGAGCGACAGATACGCCCCGGAGAAGGTCCCGGCTTTTGAGGAATACTGCGAATGGGCCGCGACCCAGGACCTCGTCACGAACATCGAGATCAAGACCGACAACACCTACTACCCCGACATCGAGCGGAAGACCTGGGACATGATCGTGAAATACGGTCTGGAAAAGAAGGTCCTCTTCTCCTCCTTCAACCACTTCAGCATGACCCGCATGAAGGAGATCGTCCCGGACTACGTCCGGCTCGGCGCTCTGGTGGAGCACGAGAGCGGGGTCAAGGTCTTCCCCGGCGCTTACTGCAAAGCCGCAGGCTTCCAGTGCTATCATCCGCCCGTCGCCCGTCTGAACGACGAGAATGTCGCCGACTGCAAGGCCAACGGCATCCAGATCAACGTCTGGACCGTCAACGACATGGCCGGCCTTGAGAAGCTCTATGCCTGGGACATCGAGGGCATCATCACCAATTACCCCGGCGTTCCCCTCGGCTGGCTGGCCTCAAAGAAGGCCTGATCCTCCGGCACGATAAGGCGCTCCGTCTTATCGTGCACATCCCGTATATGGCACTTGTTATCCCGCGCTGTTGTGTGCTATACTGCATGCAGAACAGCGCGGGAGGTTTTTTATGATGCAGACACTGATCGAACTGTATGACGAGCGTCCGCTCGAGAACGTTCTGGGCGTGGATATGTTCCTTCCGGAGCGCGTGGTGTATATCTGTCCGGAGGGCGTCGCGTCGGATGCCAGGCTGCAGAAAAAGCTCCGCGCCTACTTCCGGCACCGGGGCCGGAATCCGGAGCTGATTTTTGTCCGCTCCAGTATCTATGACACGGACGCCATGCTGCGCACCCTGCGCCAGACCGTGACAAAGTATCCCGACTGTGCCGTGGATATCACGGGCGGGACGGATGCGGTTCTCTTCGCGGCGGGGATGCTCTGCGCCGAGCTGAAGATCCCGGTCTTCACCTACAGCCGGAAGCGCAACCGCTTCTATGACCTCCAGAACGCTCCCTTCGCCTCCAACCTGCCCTGCAGCATCCGCTACAGCGTCGAGGACTGCTTCATGATGGCCGGCGGATCCATGCGCAGCGGCCGGGTGGATAACGCAATTCTGTACCGCTATCTGGACGATATCTTCCCCTTCTTCGCCGTCTACCTCGAGCATCGGAAGGAATGGGTGAAGGCCGTCACCTATATTCAGAGAATTTCCCCGCCGGACCCCTCCGGCAGCATCCCGCTGGACGTCCGCGGCGCCTACACCGTGAAGGGCGAGCGCGCCTCCAGGATCTCGGCTCCCGAGGATCTGCTCCGGGATCTGGAGCGCATCGGCTTCATCAGTGAGCTCCGCATCGTACCGGCGGAATCGGTCTCGTTCCGCTTCCGTGACGCGCAGATCCGGACCTGGCTGCGGGACGTCGGCAGCGTCCTGGAGCTCTACGTCTACAAGGTCTGTCTTGACACCGGGCTCTTTCACGAGGTCCTTACCAGCGCCATTGTCGACTGGGAGGGCCAGGAAAAGCAGAACGCCGTCACCAACGAGCTGGACGTCATGTGCGCACGGGGTGTCACCCCCGTCTTCATCAGCTGCAAGACCTGCGAAGTGAAGACCGAAGCCCTGAACGAGCTGGCGATCCTCCGCGACCGCTTCGGCGGCCAGATCGCAAAGGCCGCCATCGTCACCGCCGAGCGAGGAGGGGCCGCCATGCGCAACCGGGCGGAGGAGCTCGACATCGCCGTCATCGATCTCAGTGACCTCAGCGCCGGCCGGACCGAAAAGCGGATCCGGAATCTGATTCTGAAGAGATGAGAAAGGGCCGGGTTCTCAGGGACAGTTTCAGACCCCGGCCTGGGATAAGAGGCAGTCCGGGGACTCCGGGATGATATCATAAAAAAACGCAGCAGACATGGGATTTTTCCCGTGTCTGCTGCGAAACGTATTGCCGGGTTTTTTCTGTTCAGTCCGTCGCTGTCAGTCCGTCAGCGTCGCCCGGTCGGCGAGGACCGTCACGGTGTTGTCACGCACGTTCGCGATTCCGGAGCTCAGCTCCGCCCGTTTCTCCGTGCCGTCCTCCATACGGAAGCGGGCGATACCTTCGGGCAGGGCGCACAGCATGGGCGCGTGACCGGCCAGGACGCCCACCGAGCCCTCTGCGGTCTCAAACCGGGCGTATTCCGCCTGTCCCTCCAGCACCGTGCCCTCCGCCGTGATCACCCGGAGGCTGAAGCATTTCGCCATATCCGCGCCTCCCGTCAGAAGCTGCCGCGCTTGGCAATGACCTCATCGATCGTCCCGCAGAGCAGGAAGGCCTGCTCCGGCAGATCGTCCACATCGCCGCCCAGGATCGCCTGGAAGCCCTTGATCGTCTCCTTCAGCGGCACGTACTTGCCCTCCAGGCCGGTGAAGTTCTCCGCCACGTGGAAGGGCTGGGACAGGAAGCGCTGGATGCGGCGCGCACGGGCGACCACCGCCCGGTCCTCCGCGCCGAGCTCGTCCATGCCGAGCACCGCGATGATGTCCTGCAGCTGCCGGTACTTCTCCAGCACCTGCTGTACGGCGCGGGCCGTCTCATAGTGCTCTTTGCCCAGGATGTTCGGCTCCAGGATGCGGGAGGAACTCTCCAGCGGATCCACCGCCGGATAGATGCCCAGCTCCGCGATGGAGCGGGACAGCACCGTGGTGGCATCCAGATGCGCGAAGGCCGTCGCCGGTGCGGGGTCCGTCAGGTCGTCCGCCGGGACGTAGATCGCCTGGACGGAGGTGACGGAGCCGTTTCTCGTCGAGGTGATGCGCTCCTGCAGATCGCCCATCTCCGTCGCCAGCGTCGGCTGATAGCCGACGGCGGAGGGCATTCTCCCGAGCAGCGCCGAGACCTCCGAGCCCGCCTGTGTGAAGCGGAAGATGTTGTCGATGAAGAGCAGCACGTCCTGTCCGGAGCGGTCACGGAAGTTCTCCGCAATCGTAAGGCCGGAGAGCGGCACGCGGAGACGGGCTCCGGGCGGCTCGTTCATCTGGCCGAAGACCAGTGCCGTCTTGCTGATGACGCCGGACTCGTTCATCTCGTTCCAGAGGTCGTTTCCCTCGCGGCTGCGCTCGCCGACGCCGGCGAAGACCGAGTAGCCGCCGTGCTCATAGGCGACGTTGCGAATCAGCTCCTGGATCAGGACCGTCTTGCCGACGCCCGCGCCGCCGAAGAGGCCGATCTTTCCGCCTCTGGCATAGGGGGCCAGCAGGTCGACGACCTTGATGCCGGTCTCCAGCATCTCGGTGGTCGGCAGAATCTCGGTGAAGCTCGGCGCCCTGCGGTGGATTGGGAGGCGCTCCGCGTTCTCGACCGGGCCCTTTCCGTCGATGGGCTCGCCCACGACGTTGAACATGCGCCCCAGTGTCGCCTCGCCCACCGGCATGGTGATGGGGGATCCGGTGTCGCGGGCATCCATCCCGCGCGAGATTCCGTCCGTAGACGAGAGCGCGATGCAGCGGACGTCCTTGCCGCCCAGCTGCTGCACGACCTCCAGGACGACCTTCCGCTCCGGGAGCTGAATCTCCACTGCGTTATAGATTTCCGGCAGCTTTCCCTCCGCAAAGTGGATATCGACCACCGGGCCGATGACTCGTTTTACAGTTGCATTGTTCATTTCTTACCCTCCGGCAGTGTTGTTCCGAAGTGCTTCGGCGCCGCCTGCGATTTCGGAGATCTCCGTCGTGATGGCCGCCTGGCGCGCATGGTTCAGCTCCAGGGTCAGCTCGCGGATCAGCTCCTCTGTGTTGTCCGCCGCCGCCGTCATCGCCGTCATGCGGGCCGAGTGCTCGCCGGTTCTCGCCTCCAGAAGCAGCGCGTGAACCGTATTGCCGATGTACAGGTCCAGGAGGCTGTCCAGGACCGTCTCTCTGTCCGGCTCAAAGATCACGGGGTTCTCGTCCGCCTTCCCCTCCGGGCGCTCCAGCGGAAGCAGCCGCACGGTGTCCGGCACCTGCGAGAGCACCGTCCGGTAGTGCTGGTAGACGAAGACAATCTCATCCGCCTCGCCCTCCCGGTAGCGCCGCTTCAGCTCCTCGGTGAGCTCCAGGGCCTCCTCGTGGGTCGGGGCGTCGCTGATCTCGTAGTTTCGGTCCACCGTGATTCCGGCCGCCGCAATCATGTCCTTTCCCCAGCGGCCGCAGGTGATGACGCTGCTCTCCCGTCCGTCCTCGCGCATGCGCTGCTCACAGAAGCGCAGCAGCGCCTGGTTATAGGTCCCGCAGAGGCCGCGGTTTCCGACGACCAGCACGTAGCAGGTCTTCCGGAGCTCCGCGTGGGGCTGCAGGTACGGGTTGTCGCCGCCGGCATCCGGAGCCGCCGAAACCGTCTCCAGAAGCGCCCGGCTCTCGTCCGCGTAGCTGCGAAGGCTTGCGAAGGCGGCCTGTGTTTTCCGGAGCTTGGCCGCCGCAACCATCTTCATGGACTTCGTGATCTGGCGGGTGTTTTCGACACTCTTGATGCGTGTCCGTATGGCGCGCAGATTTGCCATGCTCTCGCCCCCTTATGCCCCGAAGCCCGCAGTATAGTCAGAGATCAGCTGTCTCAGCTTTTTAAGCTGCTCGTCGCCGAGCTTCTTTCCGCTCATGATATGGGTGCGCAGCTCGGGATAGCGGCGGTTCACATAGGGGATCAGCCCCTGCTCATAACGCGCTACGTCCTGAAGCTCGATCCCGTCGGCGAAGCCCTCGCTGACGGCATAGATGGAGATCACCTGGTCGGAGGCGTCCATCGGCGCATACTGCCCCTGCTTCAGGAGCTCGGTCATGCGGTCACCGCGGTGCAGCGTCTGCCGTGTCGCCTTGTCCAGGTCCGAGCCGAACTGCGAGAAGGCAGCCAGCTCACGGTACTGTGCCAGGTCCATCCTCAGCCTTCCGGCCACCTGCTTCATCGCGCCGAGCTGGGCCGAACCGCCCACGCGCGACACCGAGAGTCCCACGTTGACCGCGGGGCGCACGCCGGAGTTGAACAGATCGGTCTCGAGGAAGATCTGTCCGTCTGTGATCGAGATCACGTTGGTCGGGATATAGGCCGAGATGTCGCCCGCCTGGGTCTCGATGATCGGCAGCGCCGTCATGCTTCCGCCGCCCGCCTCCTCACTGAGCCGGGCCGCGCGCTCCAGCAGACGGGAGTGCAGATAGAAGACGTCGCCGGGATAGGCCTCGCGTCCGGGCGGACGGTGCAGCAGGAGCGAGATCTCACGGTATGCCACCGCCTGCTTGGAGAGGTCGTCGTAGATGATGAGCACGTCCCTGCCCTTGTACATGAAGTACTCGCCCATGGCCGCGCCCGAATAGGGTGCGATATAGACCATCGGGGCGGACTCGGAGGCGCTGGCGCAGACCACGATGGTATAATCCATCGCGCCGTGCTCGCGCAGCTTCTGCACACAGCCTGCCACGGTCGATTCCTTCTGGCCGATGGCGACGTAGATGCAGATCATGTTCTTGCCCTTCTGGTTGATGATCGTGTCGATGGCGATGGCGGTCTTGCCGGTCTGCCTGTCGCCGATGATCAGCTCGCGCTGGCCGCGGCCGATCGGAACCAGGGCGTCGATGGCCTTGATGCCCGTCTGCATCGGGACCGACACCGGTCTTCTCGAGATGACGCCGGGGGCCAGGTTCTCGATGGGCCTGCTCTCGGTGGTGTGGATCTCGCCGCCGCCGTCGATGGGGTTGCCCAGCGAGTCGACCACGCGTCCGATCATCTCCTCGCCCACGGGGACCTCGATGATGCGTCCGCTGCGGCGGACCTCGTCGCCCTCCTGCAGGGACGAATAGTCGCCCAGCAGCACCACGCCGACGTTGTCCTTCTCCAGGTCCATGACCATGCCGCGCAGGTCGCTGCGGAACTCGATCAGCTCTCCCGCCATGGCGTCGGACACGCCGGAGATCCGGCAGATGCCGTCCGAGACACTGATTACCGTGCCCTTCTGGTAGATCGCCGGTTCACGGTCCACCGCGGCGAGCTCCTCCTTCAGCGCGTCGATCATCTCTTCGTCGTCGTGCTCCAGCACCGAGACCGAATTCTTCGCGCGCTTCAGCATGCCCTTCAGGGTGCTGTCATAGACCGTGTCGCCCAGGCGCAGATAGACGCCGCCGATCAGGCTCTCGTCCACACAGACCGCGAGGTCCAGCTGTTCCTCCGTGACCTCCTCGCCCATCTTGCGGAGCTTGTCCAGAACCGCCGTCTTCAGGCGCCCGGTCTGCTCCTCCGTCAGGGCTTCCGCGCTGCGGAACTCCATCGAGAGCTTTCCCTTCTCGCGGAAGGTCAGCAGCTCTCCCCTCGTGATGGTGAGGCCCTCCTCCGCGCGCCAGATCAGCCGCTCGGTCATCCGCGCTCTGGCGGCCCTGTAGCGGTCACCGGCCATCAAAGCAGCGCTCTGTGCGGTGATCTCGTCCATTGCCTCCTGGGTCAGCTCGTTGCGCAGGGTACGGGTGTGATGCTGCAGCGCCTTGCGGTTGTCCTCCTGCAGTCCGTCTGCGATCTTTCTGCCCGCGGCCTCCGCCTTTTTCTCTTCCTCCGCCACGGTTTCCCGTGCGGCATCCAGGATGCCGGAGCATTCCTCTTCGCCCTTCCGTCTGGCGTCTTCCACGCCGGCCAGAAGCTCCTTCGCCTTTACCTCGGCTTCATCCGCGGCTTTCAGGTCTTCAACGATCTGCTCGCGTCTGCCGCCGAAAATCTTCGGGATCAGCTTTCTCCCGATAAAAAACAGCGCTGCTGCCAGAACCGCAAAGTTAAACAAACCATGTATTATGGTATAGCCACTCATATCCGGTCATCCCTCCTTTCTGTCGTTTTTCCTCTCCCCGGTTACTCTTCGCCGAGAAGCCGCTCCGCCAGCAGCCGGGCCATGTCGGGCGCCGCCTCGTGCAGCTTGCCGGCGGTCTTCTCCCGCCGCTCCAGCAGCTCGGCCTCTCCGTCCTTCAGGAGCTTCCCGGCGCTGGCGCGGGCTTCGGTGACCGTCGCCGCACGGCGCTTCTCACGCTCTTCCCCGGCCTCGGCGAGCATGCGCTTCGCCTCTTCGCGGCTCTTTTCCTTCTCGGCAAGCAGCCGCTCTTCATTTTCCGCAATCTGTGCCTTCGCATCCGCCTCCAGGGCGAGCTTCGCATCCATGCGCGCCTTGCGCTCTCCCGTAAAGCGGATCACCGGCTCATACAGAAAATGCTTCAGCAGAAAATACAGAAGAAAGAAGTTGATGACTGTCCATATCGTTTCCGATAGATTGATACTGAGCATGGACGGTCTCCTCTCTGTTCGTTGTCGTCAGTCTGGCCGGCGCGTCAGATTTTGGAGACCAGCATAAAGGCGATCAGCAGGCCGTAGATGGTCAGAGCCTCCATCAGGCCCAGAGACAGGATCAGCGTGGAGCGGATGTCGCCCGCAGCCTCAGGCTGTCTTGCGATGGCTTCCATTGCCTTGCTGGCGGTGCGGCCCTGCGCAAGCGAGGGGGCAATCGTGCTGATGGCGATGCAGAGCGCCGCTGCGAGTGCGATAATTCCGGATGATGTCATGATGATATTCCTCCTGATAGTTTATGAAAATAGAATAGGTGAAAATGCTTATTTTTCTTCCTTCTCCGCGGCCTCCGTCACGTAGATCGACAGAAGCATCGTGAAGACCAGGGCCTGGATCATGCAGAACAGCAGGCTCAGGATCTGCATCAGCAGCGGTACGACCAGCGGGAAAATCTTGTACAGGTTGTCCGTGACCTGCTCTTCGCCGTACATGTTGCCGTAAAGACGCAGAGCCAGCGAGAACGGGCGGACAAACTGTTCGATGACGGCCAGGAAAAACAGCGGCAGCGTCATTGAGGACAGCGTCTTGATCAGATACTTCCCGAAGCTGTGCTGCTCCTTCACGCCGATCACATGGGTGGTAAAGAAAGCGATCACCGCCAGGCCCGCCGTCACCGACAGACTTGTCGTCGGCACATGGAAGGCCTTCAGATGCCCCGCGCCGGGGAGCAGACCGGAGTAGTTGCTCACGATGATGAAGATGAAGAACGTCGCAAAGATCATGAAGTACTTGTCGGAGAGTTCCTTCCCCAGCGTCCCTTCAAAGTAACTCTGCAGCTTCCCGACCGCCATCTCCGCCATATTCTGGAGCTTTCCGGGGACCTCCTTCATGTTCCTTGTGGCCAGCCAGCTCAGCACCGTCAGTACCAGTATGATCGCCCACGTGGTTGTGACGGCTCCCGTGACCTCCAGCGGACCGATTGAAAACAACGCATGACTTGTCTCTTCCATAGATTCACCTCCCTCCGTCAGTTACCTTGTATCATACACCTTTTTTGACATTTTGAAAAGCCCTTTCGGGCTGTACTTCCGGACATTTTATGCCATATCCGGCCGGACCGGACGGCCTTCTTTTCAGTTGATTCCTCTCACCGCGATCCACACGATCAGCAGCTGCGCCAGCAGGATGCCGGGCATGCCGAAGACAAAGTACCAGTGCTTCGTCTTATGGCGAAACAGCCACATGCCGAGGATCGCGCCGATGCTGCCGCCCACGGCCGCCGTGACGAAGAGCGTCTTCTCAGGGATCCGCTGCTTCGGCTCCTTCTGCGGCTCTCCCTTTCTCCTGCGCTTCTTCTCAAGCACGCCGTTGAACTGCGCCCGCCGCTTGTCCACACCGAAGAGCACAAAAGCGGTCAGGTTGACGGCTGCGGCATAACACAGAAGTATGATGGTTTTCGCGTCCAAGGTCTCTCCTTCCTCCCGGTTCCTTTCTTCTCTCGATTCTTTTCTCCCGGTTTCTCTCTCCTCCGGTTCCTGCTTCCTGTTTCCTGTCTCCGGTCCCTCATTCTCCGGGCCCTGTCTCCCGTCCCTGTGCAGGAGACGGTCCCGCGGTTTCCTTTCCGCCTCCGGCAGTCAGATTCTCTCTCAATTCTCCCGCAGCCGGCCCGTCTCTCACTTCTCCCGCAGGATCGCCTCCGCGATCATCAGCTGGCCCAGCGCGATCCCCTCGTCATTGCACGAGACCCGGCTGTGCCGGTAGGGCTCCAGCCCGCTCCGACGCAGCTTCTGTGGCAGCCGGCGCATGATATATTGGTTCTGGAAGCTCCCGCCGGACAGCACGACGCGTCTGCAGCCGGAGTCCCGGCATGCGCAGATCGCCTGCCTTACCGCCATGTCCGTCACGGTGTTCATAAACCGCGCCGCCAGGACCGGAGTCCCGACCCCGCTTCGCTTCTGCTCGACAAGCGCCCGGATCATCGGCCGCCAGTCAAAGTCCGGGGCCGTCCCGCAGGGCAGGATTCCCTCCTCGTCCTCGTCTGCCGCAGCTTCCAGCAGGATCGCCCCCTGCCCTTCGTAGCTGCAGGTCTCCCGGATCCCGAGGATGGCCGCCACCCCGTCAAAGAGCCGGCCCATTCCGCTGGAGAGCGGACAGTTCAGCTTCGCGTCCAGCTGGCGCTGCAGCAGCTCACCGTCTCGGCAGCCGCCGGTGTCGCAGCCGGACTCCTTCAGCAGCGCAAAGGCGACGCGGTACGGCTCCTTCACCGCCCGGTCTCCGCCGATCAGCGGGATGGGCCGGATACTCGCGAAGCGCCGGAATCCGCTGTAATCACCGATCAGGCATTCCGCGCCCCAGCTGCTCCCGTCCGTCCCGAGCCCGGTCCCGTCCCAAATGAGGCCCACGCAGGGCCCTGACAGCCGGTTGTCCGCCATGCAGGAGGCCATGTGAGCATGGTGGTGCTGGACCCGGAACAGCGGGATCCCCTCCGCCTCCGCCCGCTCCTGCGCGTATCTCCCCGACAGATAGTCCGGGTGCAGGTCACAGACCAGTGCCTGCGGGCGGATATCGAAGAGGCGCTCAAAGTGGCGGATCTGCGCTTCGTAGTGCTCCAGAGTCTCCAGGTTCTTCAGATCCCCGATGTGCTGGCTCAGAAAGGCGTGCTCCCCCTTTCCGAGGCAGAAGCTGGCCTTCTGTTCCGCGCCGCAGGCCAGGATCTGCGTCTGTAGCGAAGGCACCGTCACAGGCTGCGGAACGTAGCCGCGGGAGCGTCTGGCGAAGTATTCCTTTCCCTCCAGCACCCAGCAGAGCGAGTCGTCGCAGCGGGTCTGGATCCTGCGGTCATGGAGCAGAAAGGCGTCCGCAATCCCCTTCAGCGCCTGCAGAGCCTCTTCGTTGTCCTTCACGATGGGCGTGTCGGAGAGGTTGGCGCTCGTCATCACCAGCATGTCGATCCCGTCGCCGAAGAGCAGGACGTGCAGAGGGGTATAGGGCAGCATGACCCCGAGGAAGCCGTTCTCGCTCAGCGGGTCCGGCCCCGGCTTCTTTTTCTTCAGCAGGACGATCGGCTTCCGGGCTCCGTTCAGGATTCTCTCCTCATCCCCGCTGATCTCGCAGAGGCGCCGGGCGACTTCTGTATTCCGGCACATCACCGCAAAGGGCTTCTCGTCCCGCTGCTTCCGCCGCCGGAGCGTCTCAACCGTCCCGCCGTCGCATCGGCAGGCCAGGTGGAAGCCGCCCAGTCCCTTCACCGCGACGATCTCCCCCGCCTTCAGCTTCTGCCGTGCAAGCTCCAGCGCGTCTCCGGGCACTTCCCGCCCCTCGCCGTCCAGGAAACGCAGCCTGGGCCCGCATACGGGGCAGCAGTCCGGCTGCGCGTGATAGCGCCGGTCCCGGAGGTCCCGGTATTCTCTCTCGCAGTCCGGGCACATAGGGAAGCACTTCATCGAGGTCCTCGCCCGGTCGTAGGGCACATCCTCGACGATCGTGAAGCGCGGGCCGCAGTTGGTGCAGTTGATGAACGGATAGCCCCTCCGCCGGTCGTCCGGCGAGAGGAGCTCTCTCATGCAGTCCGGACAGACCGCGATATCCGGCGAGATGAGGGTGTTCCGCTCGGCCTGGCGTTCGCTCTCGACGATCCGGAAATCCGGGAAGTCCTTCCGCGGGAGCTGCTCCGCGGTCACTTCCTCGATCACCGCGAGGGGCGGCGCCCGGTCCGGGAGCTCCTTCAGAAAGCGCTCCAGCGCCTCTTCCTCTCCCTCCAGCTCCAGTGTCACCCCGGACGAGGTGTTCCGGATCGTGCCGCGGAGGCCGAGCTCGCTGACAGAACGATGGATAAAGGGCCGGAAACCGACCCCCTGTACAATTCCTCTGATCGTTATTCTCAGCGTCTTCATCCCGCTCATCCTCATCCGCCGTACGTTCCGGGTCTTCGGGCAGGCTCCCGGTCCGTTCTGCCGTGCTGTTATGCTGTGTCTTCCTGTGTTTTGCCGTATTATGCCCTGTTTTGCTGTATTATAACCCATTTTGCCGCTTCGCGCAACGGGTCTGAAGCCCGCAAAAAATCATTCCGCGATTCTTGTGCTGTGCCTCTTCCTGTGCTATACTTTTTATTTATCTGCTCCTGAATTTATTTACTCTCGTGCAATGCTTATTCTTACAAACTTACAAAATCATCGAAGGGAGGATCACGGATATGAAAAGGACGGTATCGCTTCTCATTTCACTTCTGATTCTGGCCGCCTGCTTCCGCCTGTCTGCCGCCGCCGACGGTGACGCCGCCTCGAAGGGTCTCGCGGCCATCCGGGCGACCGGCTGGGCTGACACCATCGTGCTGCCGAAGGAGGAGAGCTATCTGTCTGAGTGGAAGACGCTTTATGCGCGCAAGGCCTTCAAAGCGCCCTGCCTTCCCGTCGAGCGCATCTCCCAGCTCCACACCGGACGCCAGACCATGCCCTACCTCTACGAGGGCGTCGAGGTCACCGTCGTTGCGGAGGAGAACGACATGTCCTGCATCCTCTACCGCAGCAACGACAACGAGCTCTACGCCGGGTGGATCCAGAGCATCCGCCTGCTGGAGGATTTTCCGGGCAGGGAGTATACCGTCGGAACCCAGCCGGACTGCGACGTGACCTTCCGGGACGACCTCACGGTCCGCTTGTCGAAGCAGACCTGGCTCACCAGCCAGCAGAACTATACGCTCCTGTCGGAGACGGTCCCGGGCTGTCTCGGCTTCACGCTGGAATACCAGATCATCGCCGAGAACACGCCCAACTGGGACAGCATCTTCGGGCCGCGCAAAATCTACGTGAGATCCGGAGGCGACTGGACCGAGGTCGGCGAGTTCCCCTATCCGGAGCAGGGCGCGGCGAAAGTGCAGATCTGGCTGAAGGAGCCCATGGATATTGAAGCCGTCGGTACGATTGCGCAGTGCACCCAGCCGAACGTCTTTTACTTCCGGCAGACCGCGACGAATTTCGCCGTTGCCGCTGAAGAGAGCTGACTGTCCGGGCAGCCCTCACCGGAGCACCCGGAACGCCGGGAGCCTGTGCCGAAGGCCGTTCTCCCCTCTCAAAATGAAACACCCGCGGTGCTGCCACCGCGGGTGTCTCCTTTCAGGGGATACTATGACGCATTGTGAAAGGATTAGGCTTGTTCGGGTTTCTTGCCGACTGCTGCAACAATCCAGAAGATCACCAGCAGGGCAAACGCAACGACGTACCAGATGATCTGGTTGCCGCCGAAGAAGTCGATCATCTGACCGGCGAGCACGAAGGCCATCACGATAGGAACGATGAACTTCACGCAGAGGCGGTAGAAGGCCTTGAAGCCCTGGGAGGGATCGCCGTGGGCAACTTCGTCCAGGACCAGATCCGGCGTATTCTCCCAGCCGATCATCAGTGCCATAATCATGGCGCCGAGAGGCATCGCAATGCCTTCAGACCAGCAGTCCATGAAGTCGAGGAAGCAATCCAGGAAGGTCGGGACCGTCTTGATGCCGAGCAGGCTGGCCGGGCTGAAGTTGGAGCCCAGGCCGTCGGCCGCGACGACAACCGCCTCGAGGAGGATGAGCAGGGAGACGATGAGAACGTTGCGCTGACGGGTATCGGTCTCGCCCTTCTCCAGGTCCTTGTCGATCCAGTGGGCGGCGATGGTCTCCATCAGGGAGATGGCGGAAGAGATGGCCGCAATGAGAACCAGCACATAGAAGATCACGCCGAAGAGGGGTCCGAGCTTGCCCATGTTGGAGAACACGTCCTGCAGAGTGATGAACAGGAGGCCGGGGCCGCGCAGGGTGATCTCGCCGGGGGCCATGCCCTGGTTCAGGCCGTAGGAGACGGCAGCCGGGATAACGGCAATGCCGGCCATCAGGGCGATCAGGGTATCGGCAGCGACAATGATCACGGAGTTCTTGACGAGGTTCTCTTCCTTGCTGAGGTAGGAGCCGTAGGTCAGGATGGCGCCCATGGCCAGCGACAGGGAGAAGAACATCTGGCCGCCGGCGGTGCCGAGGACCGTGATGAGGTCAGGCGCTTTCTCAATAAAGCCTGCCTTCACCGCATAGCCGGGGACAAACATGAACTTCAGGCCTTCCGCGGCATTGGGGAGGGTCAGGGAGCGGACGATGATGATGAGCAGCATCACGAACAGTGCTGGCATGCCGACCTTGTTGAACTTCTCGATACCGCCGGAGACACCGCCCTGCACGATGACCATGCAGATGATGATGAACAGGGTCGTGAAGACGACGCAGCCGATCGGGGTGGTCAGCATCGCGCCGAAGACGTCGCCGCCGCCCATGGCAACAGAGTCATTGCCGAAGCTGAGCTTTGTCATGTTCAGGGCGATGTACTGAAGACAGTAGCCGCCGAGCACGGTGTAGAAGCTCATGATCAGGAAGGGGGCGATGGTCGCCAGCCAGCCGATCCATGCGAACTTCTTGGATACCTTCTGATACGCGTCGATCGGGCTGAGCTTGGTCTTACGGCCGACAGCCAGCTCGGAGACCATGATAATCATACCGACGAAGATCGCAAGCAGCAGGTATACGATCAGGAACGTGAAGCCGCCGCTCTTGCCCATCTTGTAGGGGAAGCCCCAGATGTTGCCCAGACCGACAGCCGATCCAATGGCAGCAAGCAGGAAGCCTAAGTTGCTGCCCCAGGAACTGCGGTTATTATCCATATACTTTCTCCTCTTTCCCACCGAAAAAGATTTGAAGCGCTTCGCACTCTCCTTCGCTCCTGCCAACGCGTCAAAAACAGGAACCGATTCGGCGTCGAAACACTCCGTCCGGTGAATTGTGAACGAATTATAACATGACTATTGATTTTTTTAAAACTCTATAATATTATGTATGTAATGACATTTTCTCATGGATAAAAGAGATCATAAGAAAGGCGAATAATTAACAGTGGACAGCAAAAAAATCCAGGCCCTGGTCCTGGCCGTCGAACGCGGCAGTCTCACTTCCGCCGCTCAGGAGCTGGGATATACACAGTCCGGCCTCACCCATATGATGAACGCGCTGGAGGACGAGCTGGGGCTGAATCTCCTCGTACGCAGCAAGAACGGCGTCCGGCTCTCCCCTGTCGGCCAGTCCCTTCTCCCCCGGATGCAGGCATTTCTTGACGCTTCCGACGCACTGGAGCAGGAAGCCGCCTCCCTCCGTCAGCGCAGCTACACAACGCTCCGGCTGGGCGCCTATTCCAGCATCGCCGCCCATTGGATCCCCTCCGTTCTTGCCGCGTTCCGCAAGGTCGACCCGGACACGGAGGTGATCATCGACGTCGGCGGGATCCCGGACACCTATGACAAACTGAAGAACGACCGGCTCGACTGCGCGATTCTCAGCTACCACGAGACGCTCTGTCAGGGCCTGAGCTATATCCAGCTCAGTGAGGACCCCCTCGTCGCGGTGCTTCCCGAGTCCGACTCCCACACCGGCACCTTCCCTGTGACAGACTTCGCCGAGCAGGAATTTCTGATGCCCTCCGACGGCTTCGATGAGGATATCATCCCTCTCTTCAACCGCTGTCTCGGCAAGCGCCATCCCACGATCCGCTATACCAATCTCTCGGACAGCGCGATCGTCTCGATGGTGGAGCATCATCTGGGGGTCAGCCTGCTCTCCGAGCTGATCATGCAGGATATGCGTGGGAACGTCAGCGTCCTTCCTCTGGAGCCCCCGGTGGTGCGCCGCCTCGGCATCGCCATGAACGAACGCCAGCAGAACGACAAGGTGATCCGCCGTTTCGTCCGCTGCGCCCAGACTGTCGTCGCCGATCTGTACCGGCAGGAGCGCGGCTAAAAATATTTCTTGACTTTCACGGGTGTCTGCATTATAATACGAAAGCTCTTGCGGGGGCACAATATCGTCTTATCATCGACAGACACGGAGAAGTCGCGTAGTTGGTCGAGCGCGCACGATTGGAAATCGTGTAAGGGTCAAAAGCTCTTCGAGGGTTCGAATCCCTCCTTCTCCGCCAAAACGGTAGGAAAAAGTTCCTGCCGTTTTTTCTTGTTTTCAGCCAAAAACCATAACAAATACGGCACTTTCGGCACATCAGCTTCAAAGCCAAATTCTCATTTTGTGTACTTTTTTAGCGTTTTGTGAACCACAAAACGATTCAAATGCCGATGGATTTGGAGGCGGCTCAAAAGACAAAAAGAGCGGGAGACCGTTGCGCCAACACCCATAAGAGAGTTTTGAAGCAAAAATGACTTGGCATCTGTCTGACAGGATTGGAAAAGCATCTTCAAGGCAAGGCAGAGTGGGAAAACGAATGACCTTCTGCCAAAATGTTTCGAAACCAATAATGTTTCGAAACCAATTATGGGAGGTATGATCCATGAAAAACAATCCTTTTTCGAGCAAAGCGGCGGAACCTATACGCAGGTCGGCGATGTCTTAATCCCTAATCTTACGGTTGAGGAAACCAAGCCTATCGGTCGGTGGGGCCACATGCGCAGGAGGTATCTGAGGGAGCATCATCCAGCTGTTTATTCGAATATGCTCCTCGGCGGTACGTTGTATCAGCATCTGGCCGAGATCGACAAGGCCGCAGATGAGAGGATCAATCTGATCACCAAGCAGCTTGCAGACAAGCGCGGTATCACAGAGAAGGTCAAATCAGCAAATCAGCTTCTCTGGGTGCAGGAAATGAACTCCATTCGTGCCTCGGCTGAGGAAACCATCCTTGCTGAACTGATCTACGCATTATAACCGTCATCTGCATAGGTATTTTAATAGCATAATAAACCAGGCGTCTGGAGCTCTTGATGTTCAAGGTGTTCCAGACGCCTGCTTGTGTATTCGGAAACGGACTATACGTTTTCATTTCCTTTG
>JAILFJ010000121.1 GCA_024697625.1 Oscillospiraceae bacterium | reverse complement strand
AAAGAGTACAAGGATACTGCTGCCGGTCCCCTCAGAGGCTTCTGCGTCAGTTGCGGGCTGCTGTTCCGCTTCTGCGTCCACCACAGCTTCCGGAGGTGCGGTTTCTTCGACGCTCTCCTGTATCTGCTGGGAAGCAGGCTGTGTTTGCGCTGCCGAGCCGCAGGCAGCAAGGCTGAACAACAAAACCGCCGCCAGCAAAACAGAGATCGTTTTCTTCATGGTGTTTCCCTTCTGTCTGTCAAAAGCTGTGCTCCGTGAGCCACCCCACGGCCTTTTCGACCAGCTCGGTGACGTCCGCGCCGTCAGCCGTGATGACGGTCTGTTTCTCCAGGCCCTTGTGGAAATCGATGTGCTCGGCCTCCGCAATGGCGTTTTTCAGATAGTTGTTGTCATCTGAGAAGCCTGGGTTCGGCTGGATCTGACAGATGCTCCAGGCCTGCAGGATGGCGCTGACGGGAACTCCGTGATACAGGAGCCCCTTGTACTGCTCAATCTCGCTCTGCTTGATGGGCGCGCTTTCGCGATAGAGCCGCATGGCCTCCGCAAGTGCCTTTTTCTCCTCGTCGGTCAGAGGCTCTGCACTGTTCGCGGTCTTTGTATTGTCAAGAACCTGCTCCAGCGTGCTCATGCCGGAGAGGACGGCGATGACGTTCTCCTTCTCCAGGCAGAAACGCACGGACCAGGACGCGATGCTCCACTCGGGGTGAACGGCCTTCAGCACCGCTTCCGCGTTCTCCGGCAGTTTGGCAAGCCCGCCGCCCTTGACGGCCTCCATGATGACGACCTTCCGGCCGTGCTTGCGGATCACCTCGTAGCAAGGGCCGGCCTGCACCAGCTCGCTGTCCCAGTCGATGGGGTTGAGCGCGATCTGCACAAATTCGATCTCCGGATACTCCGTCAGCACGCGATCCAGCAGCTTTGCGGAGGAATGGAAGGAGATGCCCAGGTGGCGGACCTTTCCGTCTTCCTTCCACTTCTTTGCATGGTCAAACAGGTGCGTCGTCTTCACGATGCCGCCCTTGCCGTCATAACCGTCGTAGTAGACGTTCTGAATGTTGTGGAGCAGATAGTAATCGATATAGTCCACGCCGAGATTGTCCAGCTGACGTTGGAAAGTCTCTTCGATCTTCTCTTCCGGGATCATCATAAAGGTCGGGAATTTTGTCGCGACCGTAAAGCTCTCCCTCGGATGCCGCTCCACCAGCGCCTTCCGGGTCGCTTCCTCGCTTTTGCCGTTGTGATAGACATAGCTTGTGTCAAAGTAGGTGTATCCGGCGTCCAGAAACGCGTCCACCATCCGGTTGAGCTGCTCATAATCGAAATCGGTAGGCCCGGAAAGCACCGGAAGCCGCATCATGCCAAAGCCAAGGTTCTTCATGTCGATCTCCTCCTGTAAATTCTTAATATGTGGAAGCGCGGGAGCTGCTAAGCTTCCAGCGCCCTTCTTCTTTTCTCAGGGTAAAGTCTCCCCGCAGACGCCAGCTATGCTTCCCGCCGCCATAAACGGCAGCCAGCACCCGACTCCTGCCGATCATGCTTGCCCGATCACCGGCCACGGTGACCTCGATGCTGTCATGGTCTGCTGAATAGTAGTTGAAGGTTCCGTCCAGCAGGCCCTTCAAAAACGTCTCGGCTGACTGCTTCACACCGGTCATGTGCAGCAACGTATAGTCGTCCGTCATCATGCCGCGCAGGCCGTCCGCGTCCTTTGCGATCATGCAGCGCCAGTATTCCCTGTACAGTTCGCGAATCAATTCTGCGTCATCCATTTTATTCCTTCTGTTCTGCCGGGTCAAGCATGCGGATCACTTTTGCCGGGACGCCGCCCACGACGGCATAGTCCGGCACGTCCTTCGTGACCACCGCGCCTGCCGCAACGACTGCATATGCTCCAACCGTTACGCCGGGGCAGATCGTGACGTTCAAGCCGAGCCACGCGTTCTTCTTGACCAGCACTTTTCCATAGGTGTAACGGGTGTGCCGCTCGTTCATGTCATGGTTGATCGTGGCGATCCGCAGTCCCGGCGCGGCCATGGAGCCGTCCTCGAACTCGATCCCGCCGGACGCCGACAGAATGGCGGAGTGATTGATGAAAACGCCCTTT
>JAILFJ010000109.1 GCA_024697625.1 Oscillospiraceae bacterium | reverse complement strand
GATCGGGCTTCACGGCATCTTCCGGAATCGCCCAGGCATGGCCCAAACGCTCACAACCGGGAATACGGCCAGCCAGAATATACTGATTGACCCACCGGACAGAAACGCCCCATTTACTTGCGGTCTCCTGAACTGACAGGTATCCTTTCAATTTAGCACCTCTTTTTCCCAACAACAACACCCTCTGAAGAGGCGGTCAACATTAGTTAGTAGTCTCTAACTCAACTCTATATTATATTCCATTCCCGGAATAAATCAAGGGGGTATTTGAAAAATTGCTGATAAACTCTGTAGTATAATGAGCACAAGGACACTTCTTGCTCTCGCTCATTTTCATTTTTGTCTCATTCATTAACTATTGTCTCAGTATTAACTACTAAACTCCCGGCAAAATCCATGATTCGCCATCAAAATCCATCAAAGATTCACGGGCATGAAAAGGCCCCGGAAATGGCGTATTTCCGGGGTTTTTCGTATCTCTCTTGGTCTCGATCAGCGCTTGCTGAACTGCGGAGCACGGCGTGCTGCTTTGAGACCGTACTTCTTACGCTCTTTCATTCTCGGGTCACGGGTCAGGAGACCGGCGGCCTTCAGGGTGGAGCGGTAGTTCTCGTCGAACACCAGCAGTGCGCGGGCGATGCCGTGGCGGATCGCACCGGCCTGACCGGAGACGCCGCCGCCCTTGACGGTGGTCTCGATGTCAACCTTGCCGACGGTGTTGGTGGCGACCAGGGGCTGACGGACGATGAGCTTCAGGGTCTCGAGACCGAAGTAGTCGTCGATGTCACGGCCGTTGATGGTGATCACGCCGCTGCCGTTGGGGATGAGGTGAACGCGGGCCACGGAGGACTTCCGACGGCCGGTGCCGTACATATAGGGCTTCTTGGTTTTATAGGTTGCCATATTCGTTTACCTCCTGATCAGCGATCCCAGACTTCGGGCTTCTGGGCGGCGTGGGTGTGCTCGGCTCCGGCGAAGATGCGCAGGCGCTTGAGCTGCCACTGGGCGATGGTGTTCTTCTGCAGCATGCCGCGGACGGCGAGACGCATGGCCAGCTCGGGCTTCTTCTGCATCAGGATCTTGTACTGGGTCTCCTTCAGGCCGCCGGGATAACCGGAGTGGGTACGGTAGTACTTCTGCTCCAGCTTCTTGCCGGTGAGGACGGCGTCCTTGGCATTGATGATGATGACGTAATCACCGCAGTCAACGTGCGGGGTGTAGTCGGTCTTGAGCTTGCCGCGAAGCAGATCAGCGGCGAGAGCGGCCGTCTTGCCCATGGGCTTGCCGGCGGCATCAAGAACGTACCACTTGCGGGCGGCTGCGGCCTGCTCCTTTGTTACCAGGGTAGTAGACATGTTCTTCCTCCGAAAAGTAATTAAAAATAAACAGATACAGGGCGCCGGAAAGGATCTTCCTCTCTCAGCGCGCTGTATCTTTATATCACAAGGGTTTCACCTTGTCAACGTAAATTTTTCAAAACCGGTCCTTATCTCCCGAATTCTCTCGAATTCTCCGGAATGCTCATGAATTCTTCGCTTCGATTTTTCTTTTTCGCATGCGGTGCGCCGGCGGTCCCCCGCTTATTTGTCGATGTCCCGGTTCACATTCACCGAGCTGACCTTGTTTGCCTGCAGATGCGTGTGCAGCGCCGCGGCAAGCGCCACGCTGCGGTGGCGGCCGCCCGTGCAGCCGATCGCGATGGTGAGGCTGAGCTTCCCCTCCTCGATGTAATACGGCAGCAGGTAATCGATCAGCTCTTCGATCTTCTCCATGAAGGTCCTGGTCTGCTCATAGCTGAAGACAAACTCCGCCACCGGCCGGTCGAGCCCGGAGAGCGCTCTCAGCTCCGGGATATAGAAGGGATTCGGCAGAAAGCGCGCGTCAAACACCAGGTCCGCATCCAGCGGAATCCCGTGCTTGAACCCGAAGGACATGACCGTGACGTCGATGCCCCGCTTCTTCCCCTCTCCGGCGAAGAGCGTGTAGAGCTTGTTCTGCAGCATGCCGAGAGTCATGGACGAGCTGTTGACCACATAGTCCGCCCGGGCCTTCACCCAGGTGAGCAGCTCCTCCTCCTTCAGTACCGCCTGCTCGGTCGTCATCCCCTTCTCCGCCAGGGGATGCGGGCGTCTGGACTCCTTATAGCGCCTGACGAGAGTCGGGATATCCGCGTCCATATACAGGATCTGGACCGAGCAGTCCATCTGCTTCAGCTCTTCCACCGTATCCAGCAGCATGCCGAAGCCCTCCCGGTCCCGGATATCCGTCACCAGGGCGACCTTCTCAAAGCGGCCCCGGGTGTCGAGGCAGAGCTCCGCAAAGCGGGTCATCAGCGCGACGGGCAGGTTGTCCACGCAGTAGTAATCCAAATCCTCCAGCACGTCGGCGGCCCTGGTCTTCCCCGCTCCGGAGAGCCCTGTAATAATCAGAAATTCCATATCACTTCTCCGGGCCCGCCGGGCCGTTGACCGTGATCCGGTTGCGGCGCACAGCCGGGCCGTTGTCCTCCAGGTGGTAGTCCGGGGGAAGAATGATGATCTCCGGCTCCAGGAACACGCCTGTGTTCCGATACACCGTGTTCCGGACGTGCATCATCAGGTCATAGACATCGTGAGAGGTCGCTCCGCCCCGGTTCACCACAAAGCCGGCATGTTTTTCCGAGACCTGGGCTCCGCCCACGGTATAGCCCTTCAGGCCCGCCTCGTCGATCAGTGCCGCGGCATAGTGCCCCTCGGGCCGGCGGAAGGCGCTGCCCGCCGAGGGGAGATCCAGCGGCTGCTTTGTGCGGCGCTTTTCGGAGAGCTCCTGCATCTTTGCCGCGATCGCCTGCGGCTCATCCGGCTCCAGCCGGAACACCGCGCTCAGGATCACGCAGCCCGCCGTTTTCTGAAAATAGCTGGTCCGATACCCGAAGGCACAGTTCTCGTTCGCCATCTCGTACAGGCCCTGATCCGGTACGAACAGATAGACGACGCTCTCGATGACGTCCTTCAGCTCGCCGCCGTACGCGCCCGCATTCATGATGCAGCCGCCGCCGAGGGTCCCGGGGATCCCGCCGGCGAACTCCAGACCCTTCAGCCCGTTCTCCTGCGCGAAGGCCGCGAGCCTTGACAGCGACACCCCGGCCTCGGCATAGATTGCTCCGTCCGGCAGCAGGAAGATCTTCTGCAGCTTCTCGGTGCTGACTATGAAGAGGTCCTTCAGCCCCTCGTCAGGAAAGAGGATGTTGGTCCCGTTCCCGAGCATGAAAGGGGCGATCTTGAATTCCTTCAGAATGTCGCAGAGCCTTGTGAGCCCCGTGACGTCCGAAGGGCTCGCCAGCGCCCGGACCGGTCCGCCGATCCGGAAGGAGGAGTGGGCGGACATCGCCTCGTTCTCCAGCAGCTTCATCCCGGGCAGGCGTTCCTTCACCGCCTGTATGGCCTGTTCCAATTGATCCATCTGTTCTGTCTGTACTCCTTCAGAATTTGCCGTTGTCTATGGCGAAATCATGCTCCGCAGCCAGCATCTCGGCCGCGTTGTAGCCCATCTTTTTCTGCCGGTTGTTCATCGCCGCGAGCTCCAGGATCACCGCCAGGTTGCGCCCCGGCGTCACCGGGATGGTGACCTTCGGGAGTGCCACGCCGAGGATTTCCTCCGTCTCGCTCTCAATCCCCAGCCGGTCATAGGCCTTGCCGTCGACCCAGTGCTCCATCTGGACCACGAGGTCGATCCTGGATGCCGGGAGCACCGCGCCCACGCCGTAGAGGTGACGCACGTTGATGACCCCGATGCCGCGCAGCTCCATATAGTAGCGGATGATCTCCGGCGCCGATCCCACCAGGGTGTTCTCGCCGATCAGCTTGATCTCCACGGCATCGTCCGCCACCAGCCGGTGTCCGCGCTTGATGAGCTCCAGGGCGGTCTCGCTCTTTCCGATCCCGCTGTCACCCGTCAGCAGCAGCCCCTCGCCGTACACGTCGACCAGCACGCCGTGGATCGCGACCCTCGGGGCCAGATAGTCGTGGAGCAGAAAGATCACCCTCGCCTGAAATGCCGAGGTGTCCATCCTGGTATAGAACACGTTCCGGTCATACTTCTCCGCCATCTCCAGGCACTCGGCAAAGGGCTCGCAGTTGTGGCAGATCACCAGCGCCGCGATGTCATAAGCCATGAAGCGGTCAAAGGCCTCTCTCCTCGCCGCAGGAGACAGCGTATCCAGATAGGTCGATTCCACCCGGCCGATCACCTGGATCCGCTTCGGGTCAAAGTAGTTATAGAACCCGGTCAGCTGCATGGCCGGCCGGTTTACGTCCGCCATGGTGAGCAGCGCGGTGTCATAGTTCTTCGCCAGATGCAGCGTCTCCAGCTTCATTTCCTGCACGATCGTCTTCAGCGGTACGGTATACTTGCTTGCCATATGCAGCCTCCCGTATTGTTATTTTCGCATTTCATGTGTTTTTTATATTATAAAATCCCGGGCACGGTTTGGCAAGCAAAAAATCGTCCCGATCCGCGCAAAAAAACCTTGCTTTTCTCTTACCGGTCTGTTATTATATACAGGCTGTTTTCAGCAAACACAAGCAAGGAGGTGCTTCAGCTATGGCAAAGTGCCAGTTCTGTGACAAGGATGTGGCCTTCGGTATTCAGGTCAGCCATTCCCACAGACGCTCCAACCGTACTTGGAAGCCGAATGTGAAGCGCGTCAAGGCCATCGTGGACGGGACGCCCAAACATGTTTATGTCTGCACGCGCTGCCTGCGCAGCGGGAAGGTTACCCGCGCAGTGTAATTGAACATTACCCGATCAAGCCTGTCGCTCATTTCCCGCGACGGGCTTTTTCGGTTTAATAACTACTATTACAGGAGGTTCGTATGCTCGCTCTCGAAGAACGCATTCTCACAGACGGAAAGGTTCTCCCCGGTGGGATTCTCAAGGTCGACGGTTTTCTGAATCACCGCATTGATCCGAAGCTTTCGTATGACATGGCCTGCGAGCTCAAGCGGCTCTACGCGGATGCGGGGGTCAGCAAGGTGCTGACCATCGAGGCCTCCGGTATCGCCCTGGCCTGCATGACGGCCTATGTATTCGGCTGCCCGCTGGTCTTCGCCAAGAAGAGCAAGACAAGCAATATCTCCTCCGACGTCTGGTCCTCCCAGATCGAATCCTTCACCCACGGCAACACCAACACCGTCGTCGTGTCCAAGGAATATCTCGGGCCCTGGGACCGGGTCCTGATCGTGGACGACTTCCTCGCCACGGGCGCGGCGCTCCTGGGTCTCCAGGATCTGGTGCATCAGGCCGGCGGCATCGTCGTCGGCGCCGGCATCGCCATCGAGAAGGAATTCCAGGGCGGCGGCAACGAGCTCCGCGCCTCAGGGATGCGCGTGGAGTCGCTGGCCCGCATCTCCCGGATGACCGACGACAGCATCGAGTTTGTACACTGAGTCCGGCCCGGGCATGACCGACGTGACGGCAGACGCGATCACCGGCGACGGCCTGAGCGAGCAGGAGCTCCGGAGGCATCTGCGCCACGGCAGCCTCGACCTCAGGGTATACCGCAGCATCAGCTCCACCAACACCGTCCTGAAGCAGCTTGCGGAGGACGGCGCCGGTGAGGGTCTGGTCCTCCTCGCCGAGAAGCAGACTGCCGGCCGCGGCCGCATGGGACGGAGCTTCTATTCCCCCTCCCGCAGCGGCCTCTATATGAGCATCCTGCTCCGGCCGGGGCAGAGCGCCGCCCGGGCCCTCCCTCTCACCGCCTGCGCCGCGGTCGCGGTCGCGGAGGCGGTGGAAGAGCTCACCGGCATCCCGACCGGGATCAAGTGGGTCAACGACGTCTATGCGGGTGAGCGGAAGATCTGCGGCATTCTGACCGAGGGTTCGATGGATGCCGGGTCCGGTGCCCTGCGCTACGCGGTGGTCGGCATCGGGGTCAATCTGTTCTCCCCGGACGGCGGCTTCCCGGAGGAACTCAAAAGCATCGCGGGGGCCCTGTATACAGAAGCTCCCGCGCAGGATCTCCGCAGCCGTCTCGCCGCATCGGTGCTGGACAGGCTTCTGGATTATTATGCGCTCTTCCCGGAGACGCCGTTTTACCGGGGGTACCGGGAGCGTTCCTTCCTCCTCGGCCGGCAGGTCAGTATCCTTTCCCCCGGCCAGGCCCCCGTCCCGGCTGAGGTGCTGGACGTGGCGCCGGATTTCTCTCTCGTCGTGCGTCTCGGCGACGGCAGCGTCCGCTGCCTGAACTCCGGCGAGGTCAGCATCCGCCCCCGGCCCTGAGCCCTTTCAGCAGTGTCCGGCGGGCAGCCTCTGATGCGAGGCTACCCGCCGGTCTTTTGTCTCCCGCTCCCGCTCAGCGTGCTCCCGCGGCGCGGAGGAAGCGCAGGAATGCCGCTCTGCCCGTGTTGTCCCGCTTGAAGACACCGGCATTCTCCAGCACCCGCTCGAACACTTCGCCGACCTCCTCCTGCAGGATGGCTTCGGCGTTTTCTTTATTGAAGTCCCGTCTGCGCAGGATCTCCTCCGCCCAGTCGGCGTGGGGCGCAAGTTCCGGCACCGCCCTCAGGTCGGCCCCGGCCAGCATGGCCTGCTTCAGGTCTTCCAGCTCGGTTTTCAGCCTCGACGGCAGGACCGCCAGCCCCATCACCTCGATCAGGCCGATGTTCTCCTTCTTGATATGGTGCAGCTCCTGATGCGGATGATACACGCCCAGAGGATACTCGTCGGTCGTGATGTTGTTGCGCAGCACCAGATCCAGCTCGTAGTCCTCTCCGCGTCTGCGCGCAATGGGGGTGACGGTGTTGTGCGGTTCGCCGTCCGTCTCCGCCAGCACAAATACGCTCTCGTCACTGTAGCCGCGCCAGCGGTTCAGCACCCGCTCGGCCAGATCGATCACGCGCTTTGGCTCCGCGCCGCGCAGGCGCAGCACGCTCATCGGCCAGCGGACGATCCCGGCCCGGATCTCCGGGCAGTCGGGGAAGCACACTTCCTCCTCAACCGGGGCTTTCGCCATGGCGAACTCATAGTTTCCGCCCTGGAAGTGATCGTGGCTCAGGATCGAGCCGCCCACAATGGGCAGATCCGCGTTGGACCCGACAAAGTAGTGCGGGAACTGCGTAATAAAGCTGAACAGCTTCTCAAAAGCCGCCCGGTCGATCTTCATCGGGATGTGCCGGCTGTTGAAGACGATGCAGTGCTCGTTATAGTATACGTAGGGAGAATACTGGAAGTACCAGTCTTCTCCCGCAATCTTCACGGGGATGAGGCGGTGGTTGGAGCGGCCCGGGTGATTCACCCGGCCGGCGTAGCCCTCGTTCTCGGCGCAGAGCTGGCACTTGGGATAGTCCGTCTGCGGCAGCAGCTTCGCCGCGGCGATGGCCCTCGGGTCCTTCTCGGGCTTCGAGAGATTGATGGTGATGTCGAGGTCTCCGTAAGGCCCGCTGTAGACCCACTTGCGGTCCTTCGCGATGCGGTCGCGGCGGATATAGTTCGTGTCCCGGCTGAAGTCGTAGAACCAGTCCGTCGCCGCCCGGGGGCTCTCGGCGTACTTCTCGCGGAAGCGCCTTCTGACCTCGTGAGGGAAGGGCGTCACCGCCTCCATCAGCAGGCTGTCAAACAGGTCTGCGGCCACCACGCCCTCAGCGATCACACCGCGCTCGACGGCCGAATCCGTCAGGGTCTGCAGCAGCTCCGGAAGCTCTGCCGCAGCGGCGGGCTCTTCCCCGTCCGGGCCGTCCATCCGCAGCATCTGCAGCAGCCGGTTGCTGCAGTAGGTCCTGTCATCCTTCTCGATCAGCCCTCTGGCCTCCGCATAGTCAAGAAGCCCTGCAATCGCCGCATATACCGTCATGCGATCACCTCCAGCAGCACGCCGCCCTGCGGGCGGACCGAGAGCACATGGCAACTTCTGGCCCCCAGGAGGCGGTCCATCTCAGCGCAGAAGCCCTCCAGCCGGTCCAGCGGCACAAAGGCCTGGATCGTCCCTGCAAAGCCGCCGCCCTGCACGCGGGAGGCACCCTCGCCGTCCAGGATCCGCTCCGCGCAGGCCAGCGCATAAGAGAGGGCCTGTTCCCGGGTGGCGCCCGAGGCGATAATGTTCTGCAGCAGGAGCTGGGACGAACGCCCCGACGCCTTCAGCTGGCGCAGGAAGTCCTCCATATCCCCCCGCTTCAGTGCCGCCCGGGCAAGCTGCACGCGGCGGTTCTCGTCATAGATATGCATCGCCCGCAGCACCGCCCGGTCGCAGCTTGCCTTCCGGACCTCCGGAAGCTGTCTGTAGAACTCCTCTTCCGGCACCTCACGTAGGACCTTCCGGCCGAAGAAGGCGCTGACCTCTCCCAGCTCGCCCGGGATGGCCGCATAGTCCGCCGTGAGGTCCGCATGGTCCGCGCCGCTGTCGATGACCACCAGCGCATATCCGAACTTCTCAAAATCCACGTCGATGCTCTCTGACGCGGTCTCGCAGCCCGGCGCGAAGTCCAGCCACACCACGCCGCCGGAGGCCGCGGCTGCCTGATCCAGCAGTCCGCTGGGCTTGCCGTAATAGCGGTTCTCCGCCCCCTGTCCGATCCGGGCGATCTCCAGCGCGGGCAGATCCGCCCCTGTCAGGTAATTCTCGACCGTCCCCAGCAGCACCTCGAAGGCCGCGGAAGACGAGAGCCCGCTGCCTGTCAGCACGCTGGAGCAGACACAGGCATCAAAGCCGACCGGCCGAAAGCCTCTCTCGGCAAAGCCGCCCGCGACGCCGCGGATCAGAGAGGCGGTCGTCCCCTTCTCTTCCTCCACAGGTTCCAGCACGTCCAGGCTGACCTCGCACATCGGGTAACCCTCCGACTTCAGCCGGATGCGGGCATCCTCCCGGGGTCTGACCGCCGCCGCGGTCTCAAGGTTGACCGCCGCTGCCAGCACCATGCCGCCCTGGTGGTCTGTGTGGTTTCCGCAGAGCTCCGTACGGCCGGGGGCCGAAAACAGGAAAGCCGGCGCCGTTCCGAAAACCTCGCGGAACTGTTCCTTCAAAGCCTCATACATCTTCGTCATCGTCTCCGTATTATTATAGTATTGTTGCCCAAAGTCTGAAAAACAGAATATCATAGCTTCTTCATTCGGTCAAGCGCATCTTGCCAGCAATACCGAAATATGATAGAATACTCAGGTAGCTCATAAACTCTGAGAGGAGGGCTGTATATGCCTGATTTCAACGGTTTCCGCCCGGGCGGCAGCGGATTCCAGAACGGTGAATACCGCAACGGCCACTTCCGGGACGTCGATCCCTCCGGCGGTTCGCAGCCGCCGCGGAAAAAGCGCGGTCTCTGGGTGGTTCTTCTGCTGATCGCCGCCATCCTGATCGTCGTGGTCTCCGGCTCCTTCTACAACGTCAGCGAGCAGGAGAACGCCGTGGTCACCATGTTCGGCAAGGTCGTCCGCACGGATACCGCCGGCCTGTACTTCAAGGTCCCGCTCCTGCAGCAGGTACACATGGTCGACATCACTACCCACGGTACCGGCATCGGATACTCGGTCGGCAAGGGCGGCCAGAACATCACCAATGCCTTTGACGGCATCATGATCACCAGCGACTTCAACCTCATTAACATTGACTTCTATCTGGAATACAAGGTCAGCGATCCCGTGGCCTATCTCTTCAACTCCGCCCAGCCGGAGGAGATCCTCCACAACATCGCCCTCGCCAGCATCCGCAGCACCGTCATCGACTATACGGTTGACGAGGCCATGACCACCGGCAAGAGCGCCATCCAGTCCGACGTCAAGGAGAAGATGGTCAAGGAGCTGCAGGCCCAGGACATCGGCATCCAGGTCGTGAACATCACCATCCAGGACGCGGAGCCGCCCACGAAGGAGATCGTCGCGGCCTTCAAGGAGGTCGAGACCGCCAAGCAGTCCGCCGAGACCAAGATCAACCAGGCCCGCAAGTACGAGAACGAGCAGATCCCCGCGGCCGAGGCCCAGGCTGACCGGATCGTCCAGAGCGCCGAGGCGCAGAAGGAGGCCCGTATCGCCGAGGCCGAAGGACAGGTCGTCCGCTTCAACGCCATGTACGAGCAGTACTCTCTGAACCCGCTGATCACCCGTCAGCGCATGTTCTATGAGGCGCTGGAGAGCATCCTGCCTGACCTGAAGGTGATCATCACCGACGGCGGCACCGAGACCATGCTGCCCCTGGAGAGCTTCGCAGGCGAAGCCCCGGCAGCCTGAGAGAGGAGGAGATGAATATGAAAACCGCAACCGGCAGAGTCATCGCTGTTATCCTGGTCTTTCTGCTTCTCGTCGTCCTCTCCAACACCCTCTATACCGTCCAGCCCAAGCAGTATGTGGCGGTGCGCCAGTTCGGCCGGATCGTCCACGTCGTGGATACGCCGGGTCTGAAGGCCAAGGTTCCCTTCATCCAGACCATCCAGAGGATTTCCGCCGCAACGATCCTGTATGATATTCCCGCATCGGACGTCATCACCAAGGACAAGAAGTCCATGATCTCGGACAACTACGTGCTGTGGCACGTCACCGATCCGACCCTCTACATCCAGACCCTGAACGCCGTCGAGGCCCGCGCCTCCGAGCGTATCGAGGCCGCCGTCTATAACAGCCTCAAGAAGATCATCTCCGGCATGACCCAGGACGAGATCATCGCCGCCCGCGGCGAGAGGCTCACCCAGCTCATCACCGACGACGCCAACGGCGACATCCGGGTCTACGGCATCGAGATCATCCAGTCCCAGATCAAGGCTCTGGATCTGCCTGAGGACAACAAGGCAGCCGTCTTTACCCGTATGATCTCGGAGCGCGAGAACATCGCCGCCAGCTACACCGCCGAGGGCGCCGCCCAGGCGCAGAAGATCCGCAACGAGACCGACCGCAAGGTCACGGTCATGACCGCCGAGGCCGAGAAGCAGGCCGCAACGATCCTGGCCGAAGGCGAGAGCGAGTACATGCGCATCCTGCAGGAGGCCTACAACAGCCCCGAGAAAGCGGACTTCTACAACTTCACCCGCTCGCTGGACGCGCTGAAGGCATCCCTGACCGGCGGGAACAAGACCATCATGCTGGATAAGGATTCGGAGCTGGCAAAGATCCTGTACGGCGACTTTGGCGAAAACTGAAATAAGAGGTCTGAAGGATGACAACCCTGTTTAAAAACGGTCTGATCATCGACGGCACCGGCTCCGCCCCCTATGCCGGCGACCTGCTGATCGAAGACGACCGTATCGTAAGCGTCGGCGCCGAAACCGACGCGGCTGCCGACCGTGTCATCGACCTGCACGGACTGCAGATCTGCCCGGGCCTGATCGACGCCCACTCGCACAACGACTTTTTCTACGACCGGGACAATGCCGAGAAGTATTATAAGCCCTTCATCGAGCAGGGCATCACCACGCAGGTCACCGGAAACTGCAGCTTCTCGCCCTTCGGCGTCAGTCCCGACACCCCCTACCGGGACAAGATCGGCGGCGGACTGTTTGAAGCCCTCCATCCCTGCAGCTTTGCGGAGTTCAAGGACCGGGCGAAGGGGAAGCTGTATGTCAATCTGGTTCCGCTGATCGGCCAGGGCTCCGTACGCGCCGGTATCGCCGGCTATGACCCGACGCCCTTTACCCCCGCCCAGATCGAAGAGGAGCTCACCCATGTGCGCGAAGCCATGGAGGGCGGAGCCTTCGGCGGTTCCTTCGGGTTCATGTACGAGCCGGACCGCTATGCCGCAGAGGACGAGATCACCGCCTTTGCAAAGGAGATCGCAAAATATGACGGCATCGTCACCGTCCATCCCCGGGCCTGCTCCATTGTGAGCGCCGACTATCCCCTGCTGACGAAGAAGAGCCATCTCGAGATGGGCCTGGACGAGGCTGTGGACATCATGCACCGCTCCGGCTGCCGCCTGGTGTACAGCCATCTGATCTTCACCGGTCAGCGGAGCTGGAAGCTGCTGGATAAGATGCTTGCCACCTTCCACCGCGAGAAAGCGGCCGGCCGGCCCATCGCCTTTGACAACTACGCTTTCCACTACGGCGCCTCCGTCATCACGGTGGTCTTCCCGGAGTGGTATGCGCAGCTCTCCAAAGAGGAAGCCGCAAAGCCCATCAACCGCTTCAAGCTCTCCCTCACCATCCTCATGTACCGGAAGGTGCTGGGGATCGACTGGGAAGACATGGTGGTGGCATACATCTCGGACGAGCATCCCGAGTACGAGGGGAAGACCGTCCGCCAGCTGGCCGCAGAAGAGGGCGTCTCCGAGCTGGACATGTACCTGAAGCTGGTGGATCTGTCCGGCCGTGCCGGCAGCATCTATCTCGGCAAGTACTACAACGACGACATCGTCCACCGCCTGATGGAGGACGAGCTCTCGGTCTTCATGACGGATGCCTGGGTCGAGGAGAAGGGCCTGCAGAACATCGCGGCCTTCCAGACCTTCCCGCAGTTCTTCCTGCTGGCCCGCCGCTGGAAGATCCCGGTGGAGAAGATCGTACGCAAGATGACCGGCGCCACCGCGGACCGCTACGGCATCCGCGAGCGCGGTTATCTGAAGCCCGGCTTCAAGGCCGATATCACAGTGATCGACCCGGCTGCGCTGCGCGTTGACGAGTCCAGACCGGACGCAAAACCGGGCGGGATCGTCCATGTGTACATAAACGGCAGGCCCGTCCTTCAGGCCGGTGCCTATGTCGGCGGCACCCACGGCGAAGTCATCCTGAAAAAGTAAACCGAACTCCGGAAACACCACGGCCGCCTGCATCAGGCAGGCGGCCGTAATCTGTTGTTCTACCGTTTTTCGTAAGCGACAGGTTTCTCTGCCGCATCGGCATAGTTTTTTATCGAATAGTCGGAATAATTGATACAAAGGCTGTGCTCTGCTCCAGAAAACCTACACGCCGGACTTCCTGACGAAGAAAGCGGTGAAGAATGACGGCTCGGTTCCGCAGTACTATGTGGAGGACAGTCACCCGGCCATCATCGACCCTGACCAGTTCCAGTTGGTGCAGGATATTTTCAAAGAGCGTGCCAGCGATGAGCTGGCGGATCGGATCAACCAGATCATGATCCGGCGCAGGAAGCTGGAGCGTTTCATCGAAACCGTCGAGGGCCTGCCGGAGCTCTACACCGAATTTGACGCGGGCCAGTGGGCCGCGCTGGTTGACAGCATGACGGTCCATGCAAAGGACCGGATCACCTTCACCCTGACCTGCGGGATGGAGATCGAGGAATAAAAACTGGTAACAAGGCGCTCTGCTTCTTCGGAGGCAGGGCGCT
>JAILFJ010000077.1 GCA_024697625.1 Oscillospiraceae bacterium | reverse complement strand
GCACTCGTTACATTGAACCATTAAGCTCAAGCTCTCACTCCTCCTTCCGCGGCTTCCGCCTCGGTGCGAGAATCGTCTCGCGCAGCCTCTCCACGATCCTCTTCCGATATTCATGCGGAAGCCGCGCCGTCTTCTCTGAGGATTCTATCGCGACGGAGATCCCGTCTCCGTCCTTGATCTCCCATGAGATCGTGATGCTCCCTTTCGGTGTGTTATTGAAGTTCATGTCGTCCTCCTCTATGCCCGTCTGTTCCATTTCTCTGCTGCGACAGCTATCCATGTCGAAGCAGGGACTTTTCGGTACAAATCGCCTTCAACATGTTCAAAAGACGATTCCCTTCTTTCAGCGTAAATCTCCGCACTGCATTCATTACAGCGGACAAAGCCAGATGCTCCATTATCAGCCATGTTGCTATCAAACACGAGACTATCACCGGACGCTCCGCAGAATGGGCATGGCTTCAGATTAGGCATCCCTTAGCCACCTTTCCAAATCGGCGATGACGTGCCAGTAGGCATCCGACAGGCCTTTGCTGTAAGCGCCAATGATGCCGAGCGCCTGGGCCTCGTGATACTGGCGGTCATGCTCCCGCTGCCTCCTCTTGTATCCTTCCAGCGTGACCTTAATGGCTACCATCAGAGCGTCATAGCGCTCTGCCTTTTCGCGGTTTGTCATCTCAGCCATCCTCCGGAATCTGGTACCAGCGATAGACGGCCATGCCGAGAGGCGCATGAGTCTTCTCATCGTACCAGTCGTCGCCATCCCAGTATTTAATCGTCCGCATCGTGCAGCTTGCCATTTCACTCCGGCCGTATCCGGCGATAACGACGTAGGGGCCGACCTCCTTCGGGTCTCCAGTTCCCCATTTTCTCGCGGTGTCCGACCCGGACACCGCGCCGCGCTCTGATGCCGGCTTCGGGTCCTCGCACAGGCCGAGAAGGTAGTCCGTGCTGCATTTCAGGAACTCCGCCCACTTCATCAGCGTCGACGTGTCGGTCGGCAGGATGTTCCCGTCGTAGTAGTAGTCGTCACCGAAGCGGCCATCGGCGGTCCTCTCGATCTCCTTCACGAGCATGCCCTTTTTCCAGGAATACTGCGATGGCAGCGGGCATTCATCGATCAGGCCGAGCTCGTCGGTCAGCCGCCGGATCCGCTGCGCCTGCTCCTGGCGTTGCCTCCGGAACTGCTTCTGCTGGACCTCCTTCCGGTGGGCCTCCTCCTTGGCGCGGGCTTCTGCCTTCTCTTTCTCCACGGCCGCATCCAGCTTCCGGCGGTCCTTGCACTCCTGGCATGCCCAGGAGCAGTGCTCGCTGTCGTTGCAGTCCCGGCAGCAGATGCCCTTGTCGTTGGTGTTCGGTGTGAGATTCTTGCAGTCCCGATAGGGCTCCCAGAGCGACCGGCAGATGTGTACGTTCGTGATCGTGCAGTCCGGTCCGCCGGCATGGCTGCGGCAGGAGGCCGGCTTCGTGTAGACTTCCAGATCCCTCACTACTCTTTCGATCTGGGCTGAATAAGGCAGCTGCTTTTTCCGCCCGGTCATGAGACAGGTATCGACGCCTGCCTGCGCCTGCTTCGGCAGCCGGCTGAGCTGATAGGCCGTCTCCTCCGGGATGTCTCCGCGGTCGAATCGCTCCAGCAGCTCCGGCAGCAGGTTGTTCCGGATCGCATGCAGTCTGGCCAGCTTCGACCTGCTGATCTTGCAGGCCTCGGCCACATGGTCCCGCATCCTTCCCGGGAACTCGATGCCCTCTTCCTTCAGCTGGTAGAGAAGCTCGGTCACATCCTCAGCCTGCCGCGACTGTTCTGCGGATGACAGCACCCTTGTCGAGCTGTTGGCATAGATCAGCCGGAGCTTCTGCATCGCGGGGCTGCAGGACTCGTAGTCCACAATGCAGGGCACCCCGCCGGCAAACATGTCCTTGCGATCCCCGTCTCCGTCCCGGATCAGCAGGCATGCCGCCCGCCTCCGGTGGCCGGAGACGACCACATAGTGCCCGTCGCTTCCCGGCCTTACCCGCAGCGGCTGCTGCAGGCCGATCAGCTCGATGTTGGATGCCAGATCGTTCAACCCGTCCAGGCTGTAGAAGTTGTTGGGATCCGGATCGAGCCTGTCCAGCGCGATGTATACGATCTGCTCCTGGCCGGGGTCCGACTTGGACACCGTGCCGAGCACGTCCGCCAGATTAAACGCCATCGTGCTCGCCTCCCTTCATGAACTCTGCCACAAAGGTCTTGTAGTCCCTGCACGCTCCCGACTTCGGCGAGCTGAAGATCAGAGGGGTCTGGAGGAAGGTCATCTCGTCGACCATAACGCTGCGCCTCACGTGCGGGTACACCCGTAGGCCGCTGGCCCTCAGCGTCTCCTCGGCCTCCTCCATCTTCGCCGATTTGTAGTACATCGTCGGCAGGATCCCGGCCACGGTGAGCGCCGGGTTCACCCGCTGCATGTTCGACACCTGGCACAGCAGGTTTGCCATACCTCGGAGCCCGAAGGCATCCAGCTTCATCGGGATGATCACCTGGTCGGCCGCGATCAGAGCCGCCACCGCCGCCGCGCTGAATGCCGGCGGGCAGTCGATGACCATGTGGCCGTAGCGTTCGTCCTCCCGGCTGCGCAGCTCGGCGATGGCCATGATGTCCGCGCCGTTTCCTCCGGCTTTGTTGACGTCCAGCGCCATCAGGTCGTCGGTCGCCGGCAGGATGTCCACGCAGGGCACCGAGGTCTCCCGGATGACCGCCGGCTTCCCGGTCAGCAGGTCGTAGAGTCCGCCGTCCGTCAGCTGGCGCTCCTTCGGTAGTTCTGCGGTCATAAACTCGGTCAGGTTGCACTGGCTGTCCGCGTCCACCAGCAGGACGCGCTGGGAGTGCATCCGGTACAGGATCGCCGCCATGTTGATGGCGGTCACCGTCTTGGCGGTGCCTCCCTTGAGGTTCATTATGGCTGTGACTTTCATGTGCTGTGATTCCTCCTGATTGTTGTAGTTTTGGTCCTTGCTTTCGTCTCATTCCCAGATGCACTCGTACAGGATCGTGTCTCCTGCCGGATATGCCACACGGAACCAGCGGTGCTTCTCGTTCACATAAACGACGGTCCCGGTCACCGGGGCGTTTCGGCCCAGATACCTCACGGCATTCTGCACGTGGCCCTCAGACCATGCGGCCGGGACAAATGTCACGCGGTCTCCGACCTCGTGGATCAGCGTGGCGGATCACCTCCTTCCGTCTCCCACCTCCTCAGAACGGGATCTCATCGTCATCGTCGTCGATCTCCTCGAACTGTGCCTGGCGGTACTCCGGATCCCTCTGGGCGTTCGATCTTCCGCTCTGCTTCCGGTTCTGGCTCAGCGCCGCCATGCTCTCGCGGTACTCCTGGCGCTTCAGGTGCTCCGGCTTCTCGCAGGGTGTGAAGCGCATGAAGTGCGGCTCGAACTTCAGCCAGAACTTTCCGAGGCTGCCGTCCTTGTTCTTCACGACGCGGAGCTCTCTCTCGCTGTCGTAGTCGCCCGCCCTGGTCAGCTCCATCATCAGGACCGCCTCGGCGTCATTGGCAAGCTGCTTCGACTCGCGGAGGTCCTCCTTGGTGAGGGATCGCCGCTTGCCCTTGCTGTCACGCTCCGGCTCGGTGACCTGCGAGAGCGCGATCACCGTGACTCCCAGCTTCTGCGCCATGCGGTGCAGCTTCATCGATGTCTCGGTCACGACCTCCCACCTGGGCCGGCGCGGATCGCCGGGGACCATCTGGACATAGTCCAGGAAGATCACCTCGTATCTCTCCGCCAGCGTCCTGGCCCGCAGATCGTCCACGGTCCAGTCGCCCTGGTCCTCCAGCTTGAAGGGCAGCGTCATGCTGATATCGCCTTCCCGCATCAGCACCTCATAGTCGATCTGGTTCACGTCCTTGTTCTTCGCCTTCACCATGTCCACGCCGGCGGTGTTGGCGAAGATGCGGATCGCCGCGGGGCGCTTCGGCGTCTCATAGCTGAAGAAGCCGACGCGCTTCCCGGTCCTGGCGATGTTGTATGCCAGCTGCAGGCCGAGGGCGGTCTTGCCCGTCGAGGACGCCGCGCCGATCACCACGAAGCAGCCCTGCGCGATCTGCACCATCTGGTTCAGCTGCGGGATGCCCCAGTTCAGGTAGTCCGGAGGGGTGCTGTCATTCAGCCATTCGAGGTAATCCTCAAGCAGGTCCTTGTAGCTCCAGACGCGTTCCTCGCGCTGGGCGCTCAGCAGGCCCTCGGCCTCGGCCAGCAGTTTCCTCGCGTCGTCCAGGGTCTCCAGGTGCAGGCTGAGCCGCATGCCGACGTCACGCAGCTTCCGCAGCTGCGCCTGCTCGATCACCAGCTCGACGTAGCTCTCCACATTGGCCGCGGTGGGCGTCAGCTGCATGGCGTTCGCCATGACCTTCTTGATCTCCTGATCTCCGACGGCGTTGGCGATGATCATCGGATCCAGCGTGCGCTTGTCAAGCCACAGATCCCGCGCCGCGCAGAACACGGCCCGGTACTCCTTCACGCCGAAGTCCTCCGGACGGAGCTTGTGGAAGATGATCCCGGCCACTGGCTCCGGACTGATCAGCAGCGAGCCGATCACGCCCATCTCCGGCTCAAACTGCCGGGCGCTGCATGCTTCGTCTCTCACGTCCATTCCGGCAGATCCTCCTCGTCGATGACGCTCTCCGGATCCTCCGGCGGCTCCCACTCATCCTCCCATCTGCGCCCGTTCAGCCATGCCGAAGCATACGGGATGCCGATGCCGCGGCTCCAGAGTTCGGACTGTTTCTGTCTCTGCAGGGCGGTGGCCATCTCTCGGATGGTACCGTCATCCGGCCTCAGCTTATCCCAGGCCTTTGCGGCTCTCGCCTTTGCAGGTTTGCTCCCGTCTTTCATGCGGGGGTAGTAGTCCCAGAACTTCTCGAAGCGCTCCGGCTTCCACGT
>JAILFJ010000059.1 GCA_024697625.1 Oscillospiraceae bacterium | reverse complement strand
AATGTTTATGAGACTGGTAAAAAGATCACTGATGAAGAAAAGGAAAGCATAAACATCGAGTTTTTAGAACCCTTTACCCAATGGAATTACATCATCCGCCCAGTTCAAAATGGCACGTTTGTTTCGTGACAGACCCTTATTCGTTCGGATTGGCACGGATGACCTTCCCAATGTTCCACAGATGCGCCGCCTGACGGGCAGCCGCTTCCCGCTCTGCGGGGGTTTTGAATTCAAAGGCAGCGGTCTGGGACCCGCAGTCCATGCACATCACATACCAGCACCAGCTGTTCTCCTCCTCCAGCAGGCCTGGGCCGCCGCAGAAGGGACAGTCCTGCAGCTGGAGTTCCTCATGAATGTTCAAAGATCTGGCCTCCCTGTTTTATCTTTCTGACGGTATTATAATATCATGCCTCTGCCGCGGCATTGCCGGAAAGCCCGGGCAGCTTGGAACTGATCCATCCGAGGATGTCCTGCATGACCTCTTCACGGTTCGTTTCGTTGAGCATTTCATGCCGTCCTTCCGGGTAGAGGCGGATCGTCACGTCCCGGAGCCCGGCCTTGCAGAAGGCACTGTAAGCCTTCTCAACGCCTTTGCCATAGTCCCCGACCGGATCGGCCGCACCGGACATGAAATAGACAGGCATGTCCTTGTTCATGCGGTTAATATTCTTCTGCGCAGTCAGATACCTCAGGCCGCCCATCATGTCCCGGTAGAGGCTGCACTTGCAGACAAAGCCGCACATCGGATCGGCGATGTACCGGTCGACGGTCTCCCGGTCTCTGCTGAGCCAGTCGAAGGGCGTGCGGGGATGGGGGATCTGCTTGCAGTAGGATCCGAAAGCCATGTCATTGAGAGCCTGCCCGCTGGCCCGGGGGCCCTTCGCCATCACGGTGGCCTCTGCAGCGAGATAGCCTGCGTTGATAAGGGCGGCGGACTGATGCCCGGTGCCGCTGAGGATGGCGGCATCACAGTTGTCGGGATACCAGATCAGGTATGTGCGCGTGAGAAAGCTTCCCATGCTGTGCCCGAAAAACAGATAGGGGAGATCGGGATAATCCTTCTTCATCATGGTGCGCAGGCGATCCATGTCGTGCACGACGCAGTCCCAGCCTGCGTGTTCGTCAAAGATGCCGATCTCCTCCAGCGTGGCCGCGGACTTCCCGTGACCGAGATGATCGTTTCCAACTGCGACAAAGCCGTTCTCTGCGAGAAAACGCATGAAAGCGTCATAGCGTTCGATATGCTCGGCGATACCGTGGGCGATCTGGACGACTGCCTTCGGTTCACCGTCCGGAACACAGACGCGGGCGCGGATGGTGTTTTTGCCGCTGCTGGAAGAATAGTAAAAGTCTTTGAATTCAGGCATGGCATATTCTCCGTTTCTGTGGTATAGTGATTAGACAAAAGAATTCTACTATTTTCTGAGCGGTTCGTCAAGGAGCATATGCCAATGAAGGTCTGTATCAAGTATTTTTCCGACCGGATCGACCCTGTGGAAAGAATCAGCAAGGGAGACTGGATCGATCTGCGGGCTGCGGAGGAGGTAACGCTGCGGGCAGGAGAGTTTGCGTATGTCCCGCTGGGAGTGGGCATGATTCTGCCGGAGGGATATGAGGCCCAGGTTGCCCCGCGAAGCAGCACGTTCAGGAACTTCGGGGTCATTGTGCCCAATTCTCCAGGTATCATCGACAGCAGCTACTGCGGAGAAGAGGATCAGTGGAGGCTGCCAGTCTATGCGCTGCGGGATACGGTGATCCGGGTGAACGACCGGATATGTCAGTTCCGTCTGGTGGAAAAGCAGCCGGAATTTGAATTTGTCCGGGTGGAGCATCTGAAGGAAGAGAGCCGGGGCGGTTTTGGAAGTACGGGGATTGCCTGATCCGAACCTGCCCCAATGAAAAACATCCCTGCCGGAGCAGGGATGTCTGAAAGGAAGGAACAGCCGGGAGAATCAGCTGATGATATCTCTGGTATCGCGTGCAATAACCAGCTCCTCGTTGGTCGGGATGACAAAGACCTTGACCTTCGAGTCCGGAGTGGAGATCATGACGTCCTCACCGCGCTTGCTGTTGGCAACGGGATCGATGGTGACGCCGAGATAGCCGAAGTACCCGCCGATGGCAGCACGGGTGTCTTTGCTGTTCTCGCCTACACCGGCGGTGAAGATAATGGCATCCACACCGTTCATCGCAGCGACGTAGGAGCCTGCAACCTTGGCTACCCAGTAATGGAACATGTCGAGAGCCAGACGCGCGCGGTCATTTCCCTTCGCGGCGGCATCGTCGAGATCGCGGAAGTCGGAAGAGACGCCGGAGACACCCAGCACGCCGGACTTCTTGTTCAGGATGTTCAGCATCTCGTCAATGCTGTATCCGTACTTGTTCATCAGGAACTGAATCACGCCGGCGTCCAGATCGCCGCAGCGGGTACCCATCGGAAGGCCGACCAGAGGCGTAAAGCCCATGGAGGTGTCGACGCATCTGCCACCGTCGATGGCACAGATGGAGGAGCCGTTTCCCATATGGCATGAGATCAGCTTGAGTTCTTCGATCGGCTTGCCCATGAGCTCGGCGCAGCGGGAGGAGACGTAACGGTGAGAGGTCCCGTGGAAGCCGTAGCGGCGGATCCCGTCGTTCTGATAGTACTCATAAGGGACTGCATACATGTAAGCCTTGTCCGGCATGGTCTGATGGAAGGCCGTGTCGAACACCGCGACCATCGGGACGTCACCCATGACAGCCTTGCAGGCGTTGATGCCGGTAATGTTGGCAGGGTTGTGCAGCGGTGCAAAGGGGGTGCATTCCTCAATGGCGGCCATGACTGCGTCGTCGATCCTGACGGAGCTTGCAAACTTCTCACCGCCATGGACCACACGGTGACCGACCGCGTCGATCTCGCTCATGGAGGAGACGACACCGTACTCGGCGCTGGTGAGCTTGTCAATGACTGCGGCGATGGCTTCGGAATGCGTCGGGAGCGAAATGTCTTCGTTAAAGACGGGCTTGCCGCCGACCAGCGGGCTGTGCTTCAGGTGGCCGTCGATGCCGATGCGCTCGCAGAGACCCTTGGCGAGAACCTCTTCGGTTTCCATATCGATGAGCTGGTATTTGAGGGATGAGCTGCCTGCATTAATCACTAAAATTTTCATGTGCTGTTTCCTTTCTGATGTAGTAAAAACATGCTGTGTTTATTCTAAACACTTTCAGGTAAAAGCGCAAGTCTTTTTTGGAGTTTTGGATGAAAACTGTCGGAATTATCGCGGAATACAACCCGTTTCACGCCGGGCACGCATACCATATCCGTGAAAGCCGGTGCAGGATCGGCGAGGACTGTGCCGTCATCGCCGTCATGAGCGGGGATTACGTCCAGCGGGGCGAGCCGGCGATCCATGACAAGTTTACCCGGACCAGAGCTGCCCTGGAGGGCGGCGCCGACCTTGTGTTGGAGCTCCCGCTCAGCACGGCGCTGAGCAGTGCCGAGGCATTCGGGCGGGGAGCGGTCCGGCTTCTGTCGTGCCTGAACGTGGACCGTCTTTCCTTCGGATGTGAGACAGGCAACCTGGAGAGTCTGGCTGAGATTGCGGAGCTTGTAGCGCAGCGCCGGTTTATCCGTGATGTGAAGGAGGAACTGAAGAGGCATCCCGAACAGAGCTTTGCCTCGGCACGCCAATCCACCGCAGAACGTGCGCTTGGGCGGCCGCTTCCGGAGCTCCGGAAGCCGAACAGCATTCTCGCGATTGAATATCTGAAGGCTCTGCAGGGAACGGGAATCCTCCCACTGGCCGTAGAGCGCATCGGCGCAGGCCATGACGAGATCGGAGAGAACGACTATCCCTCCGCATCCGAGCTCCGCAGAAGAATCCGGGAAGAGGGCGGCGGTCCGGACGAGGCTCTCCAGGAGATCCTGATTCTGGACCGACTCCGCCGCTGCGGAAGAGAGCGCTTCCCGGAGGGCGGGCTTGGCGACAGGCTCTTGCGGGAGATCGGGCGGCAGGGGAGCCTCCGTACACTGACGGCTGCGGCTGCCTCAAAGCGTTATCCGATGGCGGGTGTGCGGCGGGCCTGCCTGCGCGCCGCGCTGGGACTGGAGCCGGAAGACCGGCAGGGAGAGACACCGCTCAAGTACATCCGTGTGCTGGGCTTCCGCAATAAGGGCAGAGAAGTCCTGCGGAGAGGCGCCGAAGTCCCGCTTCTGACCAGAGCTGCGCACGTCAGGTCGCTGTCGGAAGAAGCGTACGGACAGTTTGCCTGTGAGGCGGCTGCGCATGACTTCTACCGTCTTCTCAACCATCTCCCTGCGCCCGGCGAAGACTGGCGCCACGGCCCGGTGATTTGTATATAATTTCAAAATCGATCGGATTTATGCAGAAGATTTCGGCAAAATGCTAAGATGAAATTTCTGAAGCCCTGTAGTATAATACCTGTATCGCATTGGGAAACGTCTGTCCTCGGGATGCGGACAGACGTTCGCGAACTACTAATCACGGAGGAAGAAACCATGAAAAAGATTCTCGCACTCGCATTGGTATTCTGCCTGGTCGCTGCGTTCGCCGCTGTGGCCTATGCGGACAACCCGGTTGTCAAAATCGGCGTATTTGAACCCCAGTCCGGCGACAACGGTGCCGGCGGCAAGCAGGAAGTCCTCGGCATGCAGTATGCCAACAAGATGACCCCGACCGTAGAGATCGACGGTGTCACCTATGACGTTCAGCTTGTCTTTGCGGACAATGCCTCTTCCAACGACAAGGCCCCGACCGCCGCTCAGGATCTGATCTCCAACGGCGTCTCGCTGGTGCTCGGCTCCTACGGCTCCGGCGTGTCCATCGCTGCCAGCGACACCTTCCTGAATGCCGGTGTTCCGGCGATCGGTGTCACCTGCACAAACCCGCAGGTCACTGCCGGCTGCGACGTCTACTTCCGCATCTGCTTCCTGGATCCCTTCCAGGGCACGGTTCTTGCCAACTTTGCCAAGAGTGAGCTCGGCGCCTCCAAGGCCTACTGCCTTGCCAAGCTGGGTGACGACTACTCCGGCGGCCTCTGCAACTACTTCATCGATGCCTTCGGCAAGGACAACTGCGTGTACGAGCAGTTCCCGGAGGGCACCTCTGACTTCTCCACCTACATCACCAACGCCCAGAATCAGGGCTGCGACGTCTTCTTCTCTCCGGTGAGCACTGAGGCAGCCGCCCAGATCATTGCCAAGGCTGACACCCAGGCCCTCGGCATGCCGATCCTTGCCGGCGACACCTGGGACTCCAACGTCATCCTGAACGCTGCGAAGGGCACCGACGTCAGGATCTGCGTCACCACCTTCTATCAGGAGGGCGCAAATGCCGAGTTCGATGCGGGCATCAAGGAGTGGATCAACTCTGATGCCACCGCCCTTGCCAACAACGGCGGCAACGACGAGCTCGCGGCGGTCACCGTCATGGGCTATGATGCCTACTATGTCGCCCTTGAGGCCCTGAAGGCTGCCGGATCCGTGGATCCCGAAGCGGTCCTCGAGGTTCTGCCCGGCGTCACCTATGAAGGCGTCACCGGCAACATTGCCTTCGACGACATCGGCGATGCCCTGCGTGACAGCGCCTTCGTCAAGGAGTGCAACACCGAGACCGGCGTCTGGGACTTCGTCACGGTCGCGACGGTCGGATAATTCATCCGGCATAACAGCACAGGAGTGGAGTGCGGAGCCTGATAACTCCACACTCCACTGTTTTACATTCTTCGCGGATTCACACTCCAAACCCGAGAGAGGATAAACTGTATGGGAAAGACCATATTGCCCTATATCATCTCCGGCATATCTGTCGGAGGGCAGTATGCCCTGATTGCCATCGGCTATACGATGGTCTACGGCATATTGCGTCTTATCAACTTCGCCCACGGCGACGTATTCATGGTCGCAGGCCTGATGATGGTGTACATGGCGGCTGCCATGCCGCTCTATATTGCGATCCCGCTGATGATTGTGCTGACGGTTCTGCTGGGTTTTCTGATCGAACGCGTGGCCTATCGGCCGCTGCGCACCGCACCCCGTATGTCAGTCATGATCTCGGCCATCGGCGTGAGCTACCTGATCCAGAACCTCGCGCTGTATATTACAGGCGGTCTGAACAAAAACTATCCGTCGATCCCATGGATTTCGGACCGGGTCCATGTCCTGGGACTGGAGACGTCGAGGGTCACGATCATCACCCCGTTTCTCACGCTCCTGCTGGTCGTGCTGCTCGTCCTGCTCATTAACCATACCAAGATCGGCATGGCCATGCGGGCTGTGTCCCTGAACTTTGAAACCTCGCAGCTGATGGGCATTCGCATCAACAATGTCATCTCTGCTACCTTTATAATAGGTACCTTCCTGGCGGCGGTCGGTTCGATGCTCTTCTTCACGAACTACCCCGGCGTTGTGCCAACCTCCGGCGCCATGCCGGGCCTGAAAGCCTTTGTCGCAGCGGTCTTCGGCGGTATCGGCTCCATTCCGGGTGCGGTGATCGGCGCGTTTATCATCGGGGTTGCGGAAAGTCTGATCAAAGGGCTCGATACGATCCTGATTGTCAACGGGACCATCACGGAACAGATCGGCTTTGCCACTTTCTCGGATGCTTTCACTTTTGTGCTTCTGATCATTGTGCTGGTATTCAAACCGACCGGACTCTTCGGTGAGAAAACCACCGACAAAGTCTGAGAGGGGAGGAAAGTGACATGAAGCAAAACGAAAAGAAAGTCTCCTGGATCTCCTTCCTTCTGGTTCTCGCGTTCCTCGGTCTGGTCTTCTGGCTGGATCAGATCATCAAGCCGACCAACAAGATGTACATGCTCATGACCGTCCTGCAGAAGGGGTCAGTTTACGCGCTTGCGGCCGTATCCATGAACCTGCTGAACGGTTATACCGGCCTGTTTTCTCTCGGCCATGCCGGATTTATGCTGATCGGTGCATATACCTATGCCATCTTCACCATCCCGTCCTCTGCGCGGGACACGGTGTATCAGTACTTCGATGCGGCGATCCGGATCTCCTTCCCGGAGCTTCTCTCCAACTCGATGGGTTCTGCGGGAACAGTGTTGGGCGTTGCCATTGCGGTGATTTTCGCCGGCCTGGCGGCAGCCTTCTTCGGATATCTGATCGGTCTGCCGGTCCTGCGCCTCAAGTCCGATTATCTGGCCATTGCGACACTGGGCTTTGCGGAGATTATCCGCGCGGTCTTCCAGTGGCAGAAGCTCGGCCCGATCACCAACGGCTCCAATCTTCTCAAGAACTTCATGCGGACCAGTCTCTTCAAGCTGAAGGTCGGGGACACCAAACTGGTCTTCTCCACTTTCGTACCGGTCCTGATCGCGACCCTGTCGATCATTGTCATTGTCAAGCTGGTCAACTCCACCTACGGGCGTGCCTTCAAGGCCATCCGCGACGACGAGGTTGCGGCGGAGGCCATGGGCATCAATCTCGCAAAGCATAAGATGATCTCCTTCACGGTCAGTTCCTTCTTTGCCGGGGTCTCAGGCGCGATGATGGCGATGGTGCTCTCGATTGCACAGGCCTCGAACTTCAAGGCCGCCATGACCTATGAGATTCTCCTTATGGTGGTGCTGGGCGGCATCGGATCGACTTCCGGGTCGGTCATCGGCTCTTTCCTCTTTGTGGCGGCATCCGAGTGGTGGCTGCGCGGCCTTGACTCGGGGAAGTTCCTTGGCATCGAGGCACCGGGGATCTTCCGCAACGGGTTCCGGCTGGTGGTGTTTTCGGTCATAATCATGATCGTCGTGCTCTTCTTCCGCAAGGGAATCATGGGCGAGCGTGAGATCTCCGACCTGTTCCGCGAAAAGAAAAAAGCAAAGGGGGCGGCGCGATGAGAAAGGACAAGCCCTGCATTCTCCGGGTGGAGGATGTGACGATGCAGTTCGGCGGCGTCGTGGCCGTCAACAACTTCAGCATGGAGGAGTATGAGGGCGAGATCGTCGCCATCATCGGACCGAACGGCGCAGGCAAAACCACGGCCTTCAACGTCATCACCGGAGTCTATGCTCCGACCAACGGCCGTGTCACTTTCGACGGACGTAAGGTGATCGAAAACTTCCCCCGAGGCAAGATGAAAAAGGGATACCTCGGCGAGAACGCCGGGAAGTACACGGACCATCTCGAGCCCACACCGGATAAGCTCACGGCGCTGGGTATGGCCCGCACCTTCCAGAATATCCGCCTCTGGAAGAGCATGACGGTCTTCGAGAACGTGCTGATTGCCAAGCACATGAAGCGTACGAGCAATCTCTTCTCTGCGACCTTCGGCGGAAACCGAGCGGAGGAGAAGCGTCAGCGCGATGAGGCAGACGCCCTGATCGAGACCGTGGGTCTCTCGGATGTGCGGGATGAGCCTGCGACAAGCCTTCCCTACGGCAAACAGCGGCGGCTGGAGATCGCAAGAGCGCTGGCGACAGATCCGAAGCTTCTGCTCCTGGACGAGCCTGCGGCCGGCATGAACCCGCAGGAGACAGTGGAGCTCACGCGCTTTATCGGTGAAATCCGGGATCAGTTCCACGTCAGCATTCTGCTTATCGAGCACCATATGGATCTGGTCATGGATATCTCCGACCGGATCTACGTTCTGGACTTCGGCAGCATGATCGCCCACGGCACGCCGGTGGAGATTCAGGCCAATGAAAAGGTTATCGATGCTTATCTGGGGGTGACGGACGATGCTTGAAGTGAAAGACCTGCACGTTTCCTACGGCGGCATCCGCGCTCTGCGTGGCGTGAATCTGGAGGTCCCGGACGGTAAAATCGTCACACTCATCGGCGCCAACGGTGCCGGCAAGTCCACCATGCTCCGTACCATCTCCGGCCTCGTGAAGGCCGAGAGCGGTTCCGTCCGGTATAACGGGAAGGAGATCCTGGGCATGCCGATCAACAAGATCCTCGAAGAGGGTATCGCTCAGGTCCCCGAGGGGCGGCGCGTGTTCACAAATCTCTCCGTTCTCGAGAACCTGAAGATCGGCGCCTATCTGCGTAAGGACAAAGCGGGGATCCAGAAGGACATCGAATGGGTATACGAGCTCTTTCCCCGCCTGCAGGAGCGCTCCTGGCAGATGGCAGGTACGCTCTCCGGCGGCGAGCAGCAGATGCTGGCTGTGGGTCGGGCGCTGATGAGCAGGCCGAAGCTGATGATGATGGATGAGCCATCCCTGGGCCTCGCGCCGCTGGTGGTCAAGGGCATTTTCGAGATCATCCGGGAGATCAACCGCCAGGGCGTAACGGTCCTGTTGATCGAACAGAACGCCAACATGGCCCTGAAGACGGCGGACCTCGCCTACGTTCTGGAGACCGGAGAGATTACCCTGAAGGGCACAGGTGCGGAACTGCTGGTCAACGAGGCGGTCAAACGCGCCTATCTCGGAGAATAACAGACAGACCGTATCATAATCATAACAGAGCACTCAAAAGGCGGATCAGAACTCCGAGAGACCTGAACCTGCCGGTGTGATTCGTTAGCCCCCTCCGCATGGCTTCGGCCGTGAAGTGCGGAGGGGGTTGCTCTGTCTTTTGTCTATCCTGACGAATTATAAAAAACAGGAAATTTAACCTTGCTTTTTCAATTCTTCTACCCTATAATGGTGGAGCAAAGTGGCATGATGTGGGTTAAAGTGGCGCAATAATGATTCGGAAGGGTGGAGGACGTGACAGGACAGTACCAGCATGCACTGGATAACAAGGGGCGTGTGTTTATTCCCGCGAAGCTGCGGGACGAGCTGGGCCCGGTCTTCTATATCACGCTCTCGATGGATCGCTGCCTCAGCCTGTACAGCGCAGAGAACTGGGACAGGCTGACAGAAAAGGTAAACGCCATGCCGTACATTCGACAGAGAAAGATCCGACCGCTGTTTGCCCAAGCTGCCCGCTGTGAGCTGGACGCGCAGGGACGCGTGCTGATCCCTCAGAACCTTCGGGACTGGGCAGGCCTCACGAGAAATATCACGGTGGTGGGCTGCAACAACCATGCGGAGCTCTGGGACAGCGAGAGCTGGCAGACGGTATTCGAGACAGAGACCGCGCCGGAAAATATCGCGGCGGTGATGGAGGAGCTTGAATTCTGATGGCAGAGCACGTTTCCGTTCTGCTGGAGGAGTGTATTGAAGGCCTGAAGATCCGGCCGGACGGCATTTATGTGGACGGGACTCTCGGTCTCGGCGGGCACTCGGAAGAGATTGCGAAGCGCCTGACAACAGGACGGCTGATCGGGATTGACCGGGATGAAACCGCTATTATAAGGGCCGGAGAACGGCTGAAGGACTATAAAGACGTTTTTACAGCGATACACGGGAATTTTGGAAATCTGCGCACGCTTCTGGGAGAGATCGGGGTCGATGCCGTGGATGGCCTGCTGTTCGACCTCGGGGTATCGTCACCGCAGCTTGACGAAGCGGAGCGGGGCTTCTCCTACAGGCTGGAAGCGCCTCTGGATATGAGAATGGATCGGAGCAGGGGCAGGACCGCCGCGGATGTGGTCAACCGGTACGAAGAGGCGGAGCTGAGCCGGATTTTTTTTGAATACGGAGAAGAACGTTACGCCCGGCGCGTGAGTGCCGCAATCGCCCGCGCAAGGGCGGAAAAGCCGATCAGAACCACCCTGGAGCTCGCTGAGATCATCCGCAGTGCCATGCCGGCGGCTGCCCTGCGTGAGAAGCAGCACCCGGCAAAGCGCTGCTTCCAGGCGATCCGAATCGAGGTCAACGACGAGCTGAGAGAGATCCAGGAGATGATGAATACTGCGCCGGACCTGCTGAAGCCGGGCGGAAGACTTTGTGTCATCTCTTTCCACTCGCTGGAGGATCGGATTGTGAAGCAGGCGATCGCGAAGCGCGAGCATGGATGCACCTGTCCGCGGGAGGCACCGGTATGTACCTGCGGTTTCCGCCGGACGCTTCGCAGTGTGACACGGAAACCTATCCTGCCGAAACCGGAGGAATGTGCCGCCAACCCGAGAGCGCGGAGCGCGAAGCTGAGGGTTGCGGAGAAGACAGAGGAATGAAGTTAAAGGAACTGATCGGGGCCCTGCCGGACCTGATCCGGCTGACTGCAGACCCGGAGACGGAGATCGGCGGAATCAGCTACGATTCAAGAAAAACGCTGCCGGGAGATCTGTTTGTTGCAATACGCGGTTTTGAGACGGACGGACACCGCTACATCTCAAAAGCACTGGAGAACGGAGCTGCGGCGATCCTCTGCGAGGATAAGCCTGCAGAGAGCATTCCCGCGGTACAGGTGAAAAACAGCAGGCAGGCCCTGGCTCTCTGCAGCTGTGTTTTTTTCGGACATCCGGCGGAAAAACTGAGGATGATCGGCATCACGGGAACCAGCGGCAAAACCAGCGTCAGCATGCTTCTGAAGCACGTGCTGGAAACCTGTCTCGGTGCAAAGGTCGGGCTGATCGGAACAGTCGGGATTCAGATCGGTGATGAGGAGCTTCCTGCGGACCACACGACGCCGGAGAGCTACGAACTACAGAAGCTGCTGTACCATATGGCGGAACAGGGCTGCAGCCACGTGGTCATGGAAGTCTCGTCCCATGCACTGGAGCTTGACCGTGTGGCAGGGTTCCGCTTTGACACAGCGGTGTACACCAATCTTTCCGAGGATCATCTGGATTTCCACGGGGATATGGAGCACTATGCTGCGGCAAAGAGAAAGCTCTTCTCCCAGTGCACCTGCGCCTGCTTCAATGCGGATGATGCCTGGACTCCGTTCATGCGGGAAAACGCAGACTGCGACAGCCTGCTTTACGGCTGCTCGGAGGAGGCGGAACTCCGTGCCGAGAATACGCGGTTCCTTCCGGACAGGGTGTGCTTTGATACTGTTCTGGCGGGGGAACGCACGGAGACAGAGCTGAAAATCCCCGGGACCTTCTCGGTGCATAACGCACTGGCCGTAGTTGCTGCAGCTCTGCAGGAAGGGATCACCGCAGAGGAGTCCGCCGCTGCGCTGAGAACGGCGCAGGGTGTGAAAGGCAGGCTGGAATCGATCCCGACAGACGGGAATTATCATATCCTGATCGACTATTCCCACAAACCGGATGCCCTGGAGAAGGTGCTCAGAAGCCTGCGACCGACGACGGAGAGGAGACTGATCTGTCTCTTCGGCTGCGGCGGGGACCGGGACAGACTGAAACGCCCTCTGATGGGGCGGATTGCGGCAGAGCTGGCAGATTTTGTCATTCTGACCAGCGACAACCCGCGCACGGAGAACCCGGAAGCTATCCTGGACGAAATTGAAGCCGGCCTTCGGGAGAGCGAGACGCCGTGGCTGCGGATCTGTGACCGGGAAGAAGCAATCCACCGAGCAATCGACCTGGCTGGAGATGGGGATGTCATCCTGCTGGCAGGAAAGGGCCATGAGGACTATCAGGTGGTAGGCCACCGAAAGCGCCACATGGACGAGAGAGAAATTGTCGCAGAGTATCTCAGAAAGAGAGAAGCGGAGAGAGCGTTATGACGATTCAGTTAATGTGTGCTTTTGTGCTTGCACTCGTGTTTTCAACGGGACTGGGCAGAGTATATATCCCCTGGCTGATCCGGAAGAAAGCGCAGCAGCTCCATAAAGCGGAGGTAAAACAGCACAAGGCGAAAGACGGGACTCCCACAATCGGCGGCGTTCTGTTTATCTCCGCGGCGGCGCTGGTGTGTCTCACCCTTGGCTTTCCGGCCATGCTGCACGGACGCTTTGAGCATATCTTTGTCCTGCTGTTTGCGGCGATCTTTGGCGCCATCGGGCTGATAGACGATCTGAAAAAGGTCCTGAAGAAGGAAAACATGGGCCTGACTACACATCAGAAGTTTGCCCTCCAGCTTCTGGCGGCCTTCCTGTTTATCCTGGTGATGAGAAAGGTTGGCTTTATTACACCGGCACTGTACATGCCATTCTCCGGAAAGATCTTCACACTGCCCTCATGGCTGTATTATCTGTTTGCGATGTTCGTGATTGTAGGGACGGTTAACTCCGTCAATATCACGGACGGCATCGACGGCCTGGCAACAGGGACTTCGATCCCGGTGTTCCTGTTTTTTGTGCTTCTGACCTTTGCCTGGGGCGAACGCTTTCAGCAGCTCGGTCTCTTTGCATCGGCCATGGTGGGAGGGCTCATCGGGTTCCTGACCTATAACTTCAATCCGGCCAAGATCTTCATGGGGGATACCGGAAGCCTCTTCCTCGGCGGAGCCATCGCGGCCTTGGCATTTTCTTTCAATATCCCGATGATTCTGATCCCGCTCTGCGCCATGTTCATCATAGAAACACTGTCGGATATCATCCAGGTGGGTTATTATAAGGCAACCCACGGTAAACGGGTTTTCAAGATGGCCCCCTTCCATCATCACCTGGAGATGGGAGGCTGGACCGGCCGGATGTGGAAGGAGAAGGAGATCTTTATCCTCTATACCTGCATCTCCGTCATCTGCATGGCCGTCTCTTTCCTGCAGGTTTATGACATCGCAGGATGAGAGCGCTGCTGAGGGGATGCGAAGCGAGATACCGGCTGCGGGGAGAGCGAAAAGAAGGATGAAGTTTGTACTTACCTGCGGCGGGACCGCCGGGCATATCAACCCCGCGGTAGCCATAGCCCAGTGCCTGACGGAGAGACTGCCTGACTGCGAGATTCTTTTCCTCGGTGCCGAGGGCAGGATGGAGATGGATCTGGTACCCAGAGAGGGATACCGAATTCTGCCGCTGAAGGTGACGAATCTGAGCCGCGGACACCGTCTGGAGGACGTGAGCCACAACCTGAACACCGTGAAGAACGTGTTTGGTTCGGAACGGGAGGCCAGGCGGATCCTGAAGGAATTCAGGCCCGATGCGGTGCTCGGAACGGGAGGATATGTCTGTTACCCGGTACTGCATGAGGCGGCGAAGCTGGGGATTCCGACACTGATCCACGAGAGCAACGCCGTACCGGGCCTGACGACAAAGCTGCTGAGCCGACAGGCGGACTGCGTTCTGCTGGGCTATGAAGAGAGCCGGGCGCACTATCCCGGGGTGCGGGACCTCCGGGTGACAGGGACTCCGGTCCGGGAAGGCTTCACAGCCTACACGCGTGAGACTGCGAGAAAAGAACTCGGCTTCGAGGAAGACCTTCCGCTGGTGGTGTCGATGTGGGGTTCTCTGGGCTCCGGCCATATGAACGGCATCTTCAGTGAGATGCTTCCGCACATGAAGGACCAGAGAGAATTCCGCCTGATCCATGCGACGGGGAAGACGTATTACAGCGAAGTCCTGACAAGGCTCGAGACAGCCGGTGTGGAGCCGGAGAACTGCGGCGTCGAGCTAAGAGAATATATCTTTGATTCTGCGAGACTATTGGCGGCGGCGGATCTGGTGCTCTGCCGTGCGGGTGCATCCACGCTCTCCGAGCTGAGCAGCATCGGAAAGCCTGCCTTGATCGTCCCTTCGCCGAATGTGACAAACCACCATCAGGAGCGAAACGCGCGCCTGGTCGAGCGGGCCGGAGGTGCCAGAGTGCTGCTTGAGGGTGAGTTTACAGCGGAGAGTTTTCTTGAAGAGATTCGCTCCCTGCTGCGGGACCGGGACCGGCTCCGCGAGATGGGCAGGGCGATGGAGACGCTCTCTGCAGGGGACGCGATCGACCGGATCACGGATGCAGTTCTGGATTATGCAGGACGAAAGGCGACAGAATAAAAAACGGGAAAGACGCTTTTCCTGTACAGAATAATGTGCTATAATAAACAGACTGTTTTTTTGCAGCCTGTTTATTTTTGTGCTCTGGAGGTACCTATGGCGGAAAAAAGCTGGAAAGACAGACTGAATCTGTCGGCACTGACAGACGAGACACAGGAGGAGTTTCTGCGCGCAAGACGTCGCAGAGGCTTCAGCAGACCGCTCATTTTTGTGGTGGTGATCGTTGCTGCTGTGTTTGTGCTGAGCCTTTTTTTCCGCGTGGAGGATATCCAGGTGGAAGGGAACACCCACTACTCGGATGATGAAATCATACGGGCCATTGACATCGAAGAGGGAGACAACCTGTTTTTCTTTGACCGCTTCGCCGCCATCAGCCGTGTGTTCGCAAAGCTTCCGTATATCGAGGAGGTCTCACTGCGCCGCGCCTTGCCGAACCGTATGACGGTCGCCGTCAAGGAGAGCACGGCCCTCGCCTATCTGATCCTCGGCGACGAAGAATGGACCATGGACCACGGCGCAAAGATCCTCGGCAAGACGGCTGAGGGCGAGACGGCTCACCTCGTACCCATTGTAAACTTCAATCCAGGCACGTTGTTCATCGGCGAGCGCATGACAGCCGCCAACGGCAATGAGGACAGTGTCGACTATCTTGTGGACATTCTTCACCAGATCGAGGGAAGGGGTATGACCGGGCAGATCCAGCGCATCGATTTTGAAAAGGAAAACAGTCCGGAGCTGGTCTACGAGGGAAGATACACCGTGGTTCTGGGCAGATACTCTCAGGTGGACCAGAAGTTCGCAATGCTGGCGGGCGTGCTGGAAACCCTGAAGGACGGCGATATCGGTGTGATTGACCTTTCAGACGGAAAACGGGCACTTTTCAGTCCAAACTGAGAGAAACATTCTGTGCAGTTTCAATAAAAATGACAATCTGTTTACAAAAAGTTTCCTGAAAATGAAAAAAACTATTGACCTGAGAGAAAAAATGTAATATTATAGGGAACACAAAGACAGAAAGTTACGCATTAGTGGCGTTATTGATTCAGACAGGAGGCACAGGATATGGATTATAAGACCGAATCGGGTCCGGAGAACGTTGTAACAATTAAGGTGATCGGTGTCGGCGGAGCCGGCAACAACGTTGTCAACCGCATGGTGAAGGACGGTACCCAGGGTGTTGAATTCATAGCGGTCAATACTGATAAACAGGCGCTGTCTATTTCCAACGCCGATCAGAAGATTCAGATCGGAGAAAAGATTACAAAGGGCCAGGGTGCAGGTTCAGACCCTGAGATCGGCAAACGCGCGGCCGAGGAGAGCCGGAACGCGATCTCTGCGGTTCTGGAGGACACCGACATGGTCTTTATTACGGCCGGTATGGGCGGCGGTACCGGAACAGGAGCGGCGCCGACCGTTGCGGATATTGCCAAGGACGCCGGGATTCTGACCGTCGGCGTGGTGACCAAGCCGTTTAAGTTCGAGGGCAACAAGCGCATGGAACGTGCGAATGAAGGCATCCGTGAGCTGCTCGGCAAGGTGGACTCGCTGCTGATCATCCCGAATGACCGCCTGAAGTATGCGACCGATCAGAAGGTCACACTGGCTAACGCTTTTGAGATTGCAGACGACGTTCTTCGTCAGGCCGTGACGAGCATCTCGGATCTCATCAAGAACACCGGTTTTATTAATCTGGACTTCGCAGACGTCACCTGCATCATGAAGGATGCCGGTTATGCACACATGGGCGTGGGACATGCGGCCGGCAAGGGCAAGGCCGAGGAGGCCGCACGCATTGCGGTAGCAAGCCCTCTGATGGAGACCTCCATCAACGGCGCACACGGTGTCCTGATCAACATCACCGGCTCGTCGGATATGGGGCTGGAGGACGTCGAGGCAGCGGCGGACCTGGTGCAGGAGGCCGCGCATCCCGATGCCAACATCATCTTCGGCGCGAGCTTTGACGAGACCATGCAGGACGAGATCCGTGTTACCGTCATCGCCACGGGCTTTGAGGAAGGGGCTGCACAGGCTGCAGCGGCCGAGAAAAAGGCTGCGGAGAAAATGGCAGCCCAGGTACAGGAGCCCATCACGCCGGTGAGCACGACTCCGGCTGCTGCTGCGAGCGGTCCGGTGGTCCCGCCGGTGTTCCAGCAGGCTCCGGCCAAGGCCCCGGCGGCCCCGGCAGAAGAGGCCAAACCGGCAGACCCGGCAGAGGATCCCTTCGACAATATTTTTAAGATCTTTAACACCAGATAAGCCGACCACAGTGTCAGCCCATCAAAAAGGAAAGAGCTCCTCCACCGCGGAGGAGCTCTTTCCGCCGCAGGAGAGACAAGATGAAAAAAACAGCCTTTGTAATCAGCGATCTGATCCGCTACTATAACGACAGGCAGCTTCCCCTTGCCTCTGCGGCGCTGAGCTATTATCTGATGATGACCTTCTTTCCTCTGATTATCTGCCTGTACACCCTCCTCGGTAACAGCTATCACCGTGCAATGGAGGTTCTGGACTTCACGCGTAATTTTCTGCACGAGGATACGGTTCAGACCCTGAAGGGCTTCCTGAGCTATGTCTCCGAGAACAACAGCCCGGTGATGTTCTATGCCGGACTTACCATACTGCTGATCTCCGCGTCTGCCGGAGTACGAAGCATGCTGGTCACAATCGGAAGAATGGAACTGGCACATCGTTACAGAGGGATCGTCGGGTACCTGCTCAGTCTGGTTTTTGCGGTGATCTTTCTGGCCGAAATCTATTTCGGCATTCTGGTCATGTTCACCAGCCGGGAGCTCCTGAACGCCCTCAACGAGAGAATCCCGTTCCTGGATATAAGCAAGAGCTGGCTGTGGCTCAAGTATCTCCTTTTCGGAGGGGGTCTGTTCCTGATATTCTGGGCTCTTTATGCGGTGGCAAAGCCGGCGGGATCCGGGATGCGTACCTGGCCGGGTGCGATCTTTACCATGCTGGGCATGGTAATCATGAGCCTGGTGTTTTCGGCCTTTATCGCAGCGTCTGCACGTTATTCGCTGGTGTACGGTTCCCTTGCCTCTGTCATTCTGCTGATGTACTGGATGTACCTGAACGGACAGATCATCTACCTGGGCGCCGCCCTCAACCTCTCTCTGAACGATCTGAAAGTGGAGGAGATCGTATGAAGACCGCAGCGTGGATTTTGAAGACACTGAACCGTCTGGTGAATATGCTGGTCTGTGTCATGCTGCTGCTGGCGGGTCTGTATGCGGGCTATGCACTGTGGGACAATAATCAGGTCTATGTAAGCGCCGGAAACGTGCAGGAGAGCATGATGCGCCTCAAGCCAGCGATGACAGAAGGGGAAAGCGACATGGCCGGACCGGGATTTGAAGAGCTGCAGGCGGTGAACCCGGACGTCTGCGCCTGGCTCTGCCTGGACGGAACGGCGGTGGACTACCCCGTCCTGCAGGGCAGGACAAACCTCAGCTACCTCAGCACAGACGTTTACGGAAACTACTCTCTCGCCGGCAGTATCTTTCTGGATTCACGGAACCGAAGGAGCGGCGAGGATGTTTACTCCGTCGTTTACGGCCATCATATGGAGAATCACCGGATGTTTGGGGATCTCGAACTCTATCGCGGCGCGAGATTCTTTCAGAGCGCCGCAGGAGGCAGACTGATCCTGCCGGACAGGGTATACAGACTGATTCCGCTGGCCTGCTTCCAGTGCCCGGCTTCGGAGGAGCTGATCTTCGACCCGGAGTATGCGGCAAAGCACCTGGATAGAGTGCTGGACTTTGCCGAACGAAACGCAGAACAGCTGAATGAGGCGGAATTCGCAGCGGTGCGAGCTGAGGAAAACCCCCGTATCCTGGCGCTTACGACCTGCTCGACAGACTACACAGATGCCCGGACGGTACTTCTGACAATTATACGGGAGATTGCGGACTCCTGATACTGATGCTGAGAACGGAGATATGAAGATGATCAGAGTACATAAGAAAACGGACAGTATAGTTCAGCTCCTGGGGCTGCTGTTGCTCCTTGCACTCATGATGCCGGCTGCTTTTGCGGAGGACGGGCGGAATCCGGTAAAAGGGCCTGTTCAGGTTGGTGATCAGGTGTTTTTCGGCTCCTATGAACAGGATAACGATGCCGAAAACGGGAAAGAAGCAATCGAGTGGACGGTACTGGATGTACAGGGAGACAGAGCGCTGCTGCTCAGCAGGCATGCTCTGGATTCGCTGCCCTATCATAACACTTGGGAAGATACCACCTGGGAGAACTGCAGCCTGCGAAGCTGGCTGAATGACAGGTTTCTGAAATCCGCATTCAGCGATGAAGAACAGGCGGCGATTCTGACCGTGTCTGTGGATAATAACGGACAGGGCAACAGCGCGTGGAGTACCGACAACGGGAATAATACTTCCGATAAAGTATTTCTTCTCAGCTATAAAGAGGCGGAAAACTATTTTTCCACCTATGAAGAACGGATTTGCAGTCCGACACAGTATGCAGTCGCACAGGGCGCATTTGCCTACAGCGGAAACGGAAACGGCTGGTGGTGGCTGCGTTCGACAGGGAGACGTCAGAGCTTTGCGGCCGTCGTCATGTCTGAAGGACTGATCGGCGTGAGCTACTACAACGATTATTCCTCCTTTACGGTGCGTCCGGCGCTTTGGATATCGTTATCAGATGCCTGAGAGGACAATGCCCAATCGCTAACAGAAACGATGTCTGTGCTTCAGAAGTTTATTCAGTTGAGAGGCATCTTCATCCGGCAGTTTTTCCAATGGGATAAGTGCGGCGGCATCCAGAAAGTCCCGGGTATACTTCCCGGACACCTCCAGATCCGTGATGACCCTTCGGATGCGGTAGTGCATACTCCAGAGCCCTTTTGTACAGTCCAGCCAACCGCAGCTCTTCAGCTCCTGTGCGGTGAGAAGGCCTTTATCGGGAAACAGCAGGCACAGCAAAGACTCCGAAACACCGCCGGGAGGCAGCAGGGAGCAGCATTCCAGAAGTCTCTTCTCATCCTCTGAGAAGCCGGCACGCATGTAGAGAAGCTGAACGGTTTCACCGATCGGATCGTCATAATGGCTGGCGTGGATCAACTCCGTGGGGTCCAAAGAACAGGAGCTCCGGCTCAGGGTTCCGACAGTCAGTGAAACAAGAAAAGGATCTCTTCCGAGACTACGAATCAGGGAAAGGCAGTTATCCGGCGTCATTCCGGATAACTGTTTTGTTTTTTCCAGCAGAACAGACTCGGATTCCAGACTGACAGATCGCTCAATAAAATCCTGAAGCGCGGCAATCGGATCGTCCTGTGCAGCGCAGAAGAGAAGAAGACCGCCGTAGGGCTGACGAGGATAGAGCTCTGAACAACCGTCCCGCTCAAGACTGAGGTTTGCAAAACGAAGAAAATCTCCGAAGCGCTGTTTTATGTCCGAAACAGGTACGCGATTTGCATGAAAACAATAGAAAAGAAGCAGGCAGAGCATCTTATAAATCTGATCATAGCTGCAGGCGTCTCCAATGCAGATCTTACGCAAAATCTGGCCTGTGGGAAAATTTGTTGTCAGCTGGGCCGGAAGCGTCTTCAGTGAGGATACCGTACCCGATGTCCCGGAGAGCTTTCTCTGAGAGTAAGCAAGAATGTGGTTGATCAGCGGTTCATAGGGAATCTCTGAACCGGAGCCTGCATGAGACAGTTCCTGCGTCATCAGACAGGCTCTGCGGGCATATTCCCGAACCTGATCACGGGCTCTGACGAACTGGTTCTCCCGTGAGAAGGTTTCCGGATGAGATGAGAGAAAATGAAGGAATTCTGTATCGTTCATGGCTGCGGTACGATCCTCAAGCAGCACGGTATCCCTGATGGGCTGATGTACGGAGGAGGCAGAAGGCGGCGCTGTTTTTTCCACATCCTCCCATACCCTGAGGCCCGTGGTATACCAGCGACAACCTTCCACACCGGCGAAACTGTCCTTTCTGGCAAAATAGAAAAAAGAGAGTTCCTTCAACGATTTCAAATGAAAAGCCCGAGAGAAAAAGACTTTTTCAAAGAGCTCTTCCGTAAGCTCCATGTCGAGATCCAGAGCGGCACAGAGACGGTAAATATTATCCCTCGTCTGGCTGTCGCTGCTGCTCACACTTGGATCGCGTTTTCCCGTAAGCCACTCACTCAGCGTGTTTCGGGCAAGCTTTACGTCTCGGGCGGATGCACCGATGCTGATCAGTTCGGCCATTGCCGATTTCCTGCGGACACTGTCCGCAGGAAGAATATCAAAATAGGACTCGATGAATTCTGCCAGACGTTCGGGAAACGGGAGCGTATAGGCGTCCGGACGCCAATTACCCGCTTCCTGATAAATCTCTCCGCGCGCGAGGCTGCTGAGATGCCCTTTTGTCAGAGGTCCGTATGCCATGTCTGCTCCTTTTTCTACTCATTGTAAGACTTCATGTAAAACTGAATCTGTTCTGATTTGAATGCCGAATTCCGCACCGTCCGAGAGGAAAGAGTCCCGCGCCGCCAGGTAATATTCCGAAGTCATGGATGGAGAGAGCTGCGCTCCGGAGTTGACGAGCTGTTCAATCAGACGAAGCAGAAAAACATCCGCCTCTCCGAAGGAATCCAGACCGAAAACAGGGCTTTGATGAAACAGAATCGAACCGTCATCCGTCTGCATCCCAGGATCTGCCGAGAGAAACTGCCGTGAAGACGAGCCAAGGCACAGGAACAGCCTGCCTCCCCCAGATTCCGTGAGCTTTTCGAACGCGTCCTTAAACAGCCAGCTGAGATAGGCGCTATTCGGAGCGGAAAGCTGAAGCGCATAGTTTCCGTTTTCGGTTTGAACTGTTTTCGCACATACACCACTCCAGGAATTTCCGGTACTGGCAACCGCCAGAGAAGGATCGGCCGAGGAAGTGATCAACACTCTGTCAGCGGGAAGAATCTCCGAGGCAATCTCACGGCAGAGAGACTCCGGAGATATACATACGGCGATCTCTCTGTCCTGAAAATATCCGGTCCCGAGCGCATAGGGTAAGCCAAACTGATCCAGACGTTCTCTGAAGCCGCTCATGACCTCTCCGAATACGGCGTCGGAGATGCTGTCCCCATACAGCGTTCTGTAATACATAGTTGCGGTATCCCCATGGAGATCCATGATTCCGCACTGATTCTTCACGAGAATTTCAGACGGGAGTTTTTGAGGATCCTGCCAGAGCGCGGAAGGCTCAAGCTGGATGGAGAAATCATAATCAGAGATCAGTTCATCTTGCAGAAAGATCTGCCCGATTGCAGAACAGACGGACTTTTCCGCCCAGCCGCCGTCTACAAGATACCAGGAGTTTTCTTCTACACCGGGAACGGACAGCCTGAAGAGGACTCTGCCTGTATAAAGGACGGTATATGCGGGATTGACATCTGTACCGAAGCTCAGACTGTCGCATTCATCCGCCAGGATTCGAAGCTGCTCGGAGGTGTCCCTGTCAAAGCGTACGGAGAGATAGGCATATTCCGTGACGTCCGGCAGCCCGGACAGCTTCCGCTGCTCTTTGCTGAGCCCGGGAATACTGCCGTATTCTGCCCGGATATCCAGGATACTGTCCCGGGCAATCGGAAGAAAAGAAAAGTCCAGGCCCTGTTTCCCAACAGCATACAGTCTGTCCGGCCAGGCTGTCAGAAACCCGGCAGCGGTATGCAGGCTGGAAACCTTGCCGAACAGAGAGGTACGTGCGCTTGCGGTGATACGGCCGCTCTCAGGGTCCGAGACTGCGTCACGGAATCCAAGGGTACGCAGGCGATCCAGGATCAGGCTGCTGTCATGTTCGAAAGCGGAGGGCGCTGCATTGGCTGCTGCCGGGTAGATGTCGAGATGCATAAGGGGGCTCTCATCCTTTTCGCGAAACAGGAACAGAACAGCGAAAAGAAGCAATACCGCCGCAGTAAGCCCGAACAGCAAAAGAACGGAGGGTTTTCGGTGGAGCGTAAGCTTTCCCACAGCTGCGAACAGTTCGTCCAGCTGTGCCCGTTCCTCAGGACCGACGCGGTCAAAGTCGCCGTTGTTTTCCGCTTTTTTCAACGATGCGACAAAGGTTCCGACATTTTCCCAGTCCGCGCGGGTCTGCCGCTCAGTGCGGCAGATCATGCGGACCAGAGGATGCATGGTCCACAAGCCGCCGGAAGGATCAAAACGAAGCCAGCCGCTCCTTTCCAGCTGTCCTGCGGCCGCCCACTGTTCGCGGGAAAACAGCCGGAGCAGAAGCTCCGAACTAAGACCGCGGCCCGGAAAGAGGGAGGCGCAGGCGAGGACAGATTTTGCGCTTCTGCTCATATCAGAAGCACAGAATACGGAACGAAGCCGGGCGGAAACAGGATTGTCGGAAGGGCTTGTCTTTCCTTCAGCGCTGAGGGCTTCAAGAAGCTGCCCGACTCGCAGACGTCCATTGCTCTCCCGGACGGTATCGGCGAAGATCCGCAGGGTCAACGTGTGCTGCCCGAGAGTCTCCGCAAGATTCCTGATGGCGTCGTCCGACTCTGTGGGGAGCGCAGAGTGAAGCAGAGAATGGACGGCACCGCTGTCCAGACTCTCTATATCGATCCTGCGGACACCGTCAAAGCGGTATCTGGTGGTGAAAATCAGCCGAAACGGGAGCATGGTCAGCGCCGCCAGATCCGGGTCATAAAGCAGACCGGGCGTGTCTTCGTCATTGGCTGCGTCGAAGCCGTCGATCATCAAAATGCTGCGGCCTCGAGGCATCTTCCTCAGTGAGGAAAGCACCTCCTGCCAGAGTTCTTCGTCTGATTTCGGGATCACAGCTCCGCTTTCATCAGACTTCTCCCGGCTCAATCTGTCAAAGGGAAGGGAGAGAACGGTTTTTCGAATACTCCCCTGAAAGCTTGCGAAATAGAAATCGTATTCCCCTGAAAACTTTTCCGCGGCACGGAGCAGCAGCTGGGTTTTTCCGATTCCGGCCATTCCGCATAGATAAAGCGGCAGATCGGAGTCCTGAAGCGCGGCATGAAGCGCGGCGATTTCGCGTTCCCGCCCATAGAAGTCCCTGACGGCACCGGGAAGAAAGCGGATGAGCTGCGGGCCGGTCGCTTCGGTCATGATAAGGATCCGGTCCAGCGCAGCCAGAAGATCTGTGTCATTTTCAAAGCGCCCTGCCGGAGACATTGTGAGTGTGCGGTGGAGGAAGTCGGTGACTGTGTGAAGCAGCTCTGCCGAAAGAGTCCCGCGAAGGGGTTCTCTGACAGAAGCATAGTCAAAAGAACAGCCGGGAATACAGTCAAAGAATTCGGGAGCTCTGCCGAAAAGAGCCTCGAACAGAACGGCACCGATGGAATAAAAATCCGCTGTCAGCCCCAGCTCCCTGAGATCAACGTTTCTTTCCTGGAGCTCCGGCGCGGAATAGCACTCGCTGGAAGAAAGCAGGAGCCTGCGCCGATCACGCAGAGCATCTTCCACATCCTGCATCCGGACAATGGAATCAAAATCGAAAAAACTGATACCCTGCAGACCAAGACTGTCAATAACCAGTATGTTGGCAGGTTTCACATCCAACAGGAGCCATCCGGCCTCGTGATAGGCACGTACACTCTCGGCCAGACGGCGAAGGATTTCCATGTTCCTGCGAAACGAATTGTCTGCCAGAAGCCGATCCAGCGTCCTGCCGACCATGGCGTTCACAGAGGACCAGTATCGGCCGCTGTCATCCTGAAAGAGTCCGCAGAGACCGGCGGTAACAGCGGATGTTTTCTCGTCCCGCATCATCTCAATCTGCTGCCTGTATGCCCGGAGAAAGCGCTCTTCCGCGAGCGGGAACAGCTCCGCGTCGTCTTCCGCGCCGAGCGGACAACACTGCTTGAGCCGGACAGGCAGTCCGTCTTCCTCTGAGGCTTCATAGGCAACACAGACCGCCCCGCTTCCAATACAGGATTCCAAGAGGAAAGACTGCGGTGACATTTTTTTCCTGCCCTTTAATTCATATAGGCGAATAGAGGTATGATCCGGATAGATACGGCGTTCCATATGATTACCCATCTTTCTGTTTCCTTTCCTTACTATACATGATCCGTGATTTCAAAACAAGAGCAAAATGACATTCGTTATAAAGTTCGCCCTGTCTGCAACAGAGGTCACAGACAGGACGTTTCCTCATTTCTTATGCATTGTCAGTATCGGCTGACCAACGCACTTGAGGTGACCCAGCCGGTCTGTCCGGTAGCCGAAATAACCAGAGAGTAGCCATTCTGCCGCGCAATCACCGTAACAAGATCCTTCTCATAAACATAGCCAAAATAATCGGAATCGGACTTCGGCTCATAGCGGAGATAAGCGCAGACCCCATACTTTGTCTTTACATATCTGTACTCATAGCTCTCCAGCCGGTTGTACCATTCGGGCTCAGTCACACTCCGCGAATATGACTGCCGACCCGCGTTGCTTCCGCCGCTGTTCCCGCCGGACGGATAGGAGTCCACCAGAACCGAGGAGGTAACCCATCCGGCCACGCCGTCCATCCTCTTCACCAGAGAATAGCCGTTTTCTCTTGCCAGTACCGTCACGGCATCCCGCTCATAGACATAATCGTAATAGTCGGAATCGGATTTCGGCTCATAGCGGAGATAAGCACAGACCCCATACTTTGTCTTGACATATTTGGTCTCATAGCTGTCTAGCCAGCAGTACCGGGAGGGAAACTCGATCCGGTAATTGCAGCCCCGAAGGTCGTCCACCCCCGGTGAGTACGAGGCGAAGGCACCAAACGGAATGGAAGCGAAAGCAAGTACTGCGAAAATCAAACTGATGAGTCTTTTAAAAAGCTTTTTCATGATCATTTTCCTCCTGTTTTCTTTTGGATGAGTCTATCATAGCAGGTTTCACAACTCCGTGCAGTTTCGTTTGTTATTTTCGCGGGATAGGTTCTTCTGCTGGCGTCGCTCATTCTCAGCCTTGGCGTCACGGCCTTCACGAAAGTCGCGGACAGCAGAGAGCTCGGGTAACTTCAGCCTTACCTCCGTGCTGACCGATGCCGATTATCTGAAGTACTTTGAATTCCACATTTTTAGCTGCACCGGTACAAGAAGGATCAATATCCCGCCCGAGCCGGTGTCTTTTTTCCATCTGCATAATCTGACGCTCCGCCTTCTGACCATTGAAACTGCACTTTTGTATGCTGTGCACAAAAACGAGTGATAGTATTCTCTGATCAGCGCAAAAGAACCTCAAACAGCTGAAAAACCGAAAACGATCTACAAGAACCAGGAAAAAAGGTGTGAACCTGCTCTCTCTCCCGTTATGCCGATCATGGAGAACAAAAACAGCATTCCGGTAATATCCTCAACAGCTGATGCGCGGTACTCTTCTACATCGCCATCAAGTTCCTTTCCCGAATGACGCTCGGAGAGCTCACTGTAAAGGGATTTATTATATGTAATGCCATTCTGCGTTTACTTTCCATGCCAAATGATTCAAGAAAGCCGAATCATGCGTAGGGATAAAGAATCTCCCGGTGATTTTCAAACATCATTCCGACCGTCATGCCGCCCTGCGGCTGCGCCACGTTCAGCCAGATGGCGATGCTGCAATTCTGTTCGTTGCGGATCCAGTCCCAGCGGCTGCTGATAATATTCCCCTGGCCCAGGTTATAGATCCAGAGCTGGATACCGCTGCCGTTAAAAAACAGATCACGGGTCAGAAGGTCCGTTGACATGCCCGTATCCCAGCCTTCGATCATGTAGGCGCAGTAATCGGTGTAGCTACCGGAGCCGCTGCCGTGGGTCAGACTGAACCAGCCGGAATAGGCGTGACGGGCGTGGGTTTTGGTCAAAAGATACTCCGAGAACACCTGGGCCTGATCAGAACTCAGGATTTCCATAGACCGGTAAAATGTAATCCGTATGTCGTTGCCGGAGTACATATTGGAGTACACATCGGTCGCATCTGTGACAAAGGTCGGAGCAATTGCATGGTGCAGAACGTTTGTGGAGTATTTCCGAAGCTGTTCCGGAGTGTAGACAGAATACATTTTTATGTCTTCGTAGCTGGTAGAATAGATCTGGTAATCTCCAAACTTCTCATCTGCAAAGGCCGCAGGAATCACAGCCAGCAGCATCAGTAAGGCGAAAAGCAGTGAAACAGACTTTCTAATGGTTTTCATGGTTTTGCCCTCCTTGTATCCGAAAGAATATTTTTTGCCTGACTTTATGTTACACTCGCAGTATAGCACAGCATTATCGGATTGAGACTTGTGTCTGTTATTTTGCCGGACAGCTGATTGTGGAACCAAAAGTGAGCGAGAAAGAATCTTGACTGAAGGCAGGATAAATGGTACATTTACAGAAAATACAGAGGCGCAAAAAAACGCATATGAAGGAAAAAAGAAGGAGAGGAAACCAATGAAAAATGCAACGCCCGCAAAAAAAATCGTATCCCTGTTTTTCGCAGTATTGATTCTTCTTTCCCTTGCAACGCCCGCCTTCGCGGCTTACGGTCCGAGTGAAGATGATCTGAAGGATATCGGATCGAAGATTGAGTATCCGAAAGCCAGGGAATATCTGAGCGAGTACGTCTATGGCGTGGTGAAGGCGCCGAAGGGACACAGCGTCTTCGGCTACGGTTCTGCGGACCGTGCCGGTACAAAGTACGAGGTGCTTGATGGAGAGGACGTCGTCATCCTGGCTAAGCGCAAGAACATGTCCTGCTGTATCGTCCTCTGGGAAAGTGCTGCAAGATGGATCAACAGCGACTATCTGGTAATATACGGAGAAGAGGAAGTGCGCCCGGATGGGCCCAGCGCGATGGATCTGAAGGATATCAACTCCCATATCGAGTATCCCAGAGAAAAAGAATATCTCTCTGATTATGTCTATGCGACGGTAAAAGCCCCGAAGGGACACAGCGTCTTCGGCTACGGTTCCGCCGACCGGGCAGGGCATTCCTTCACTGTCCTGGACGGCGAGGAAGTCGTAATTATTGCAAGACGCGGCGGAATGAGCTGCTGCATCGTGCGCTCCGACCAGGTCGGTCGCTGGATCAACTCCGATTATCTGAAATAAGAATGGCGAAGTCCTGATCTTCCCGGCGAAACTTTGACCGCAGGGAGGGTTAGGACTTGTGAATATCCTGGAGAATTTGAGACCCCAGAGCAAATAACAAACTATGAAGCAGCAATGAAACGACGCAAAACTGTGAGCATCAAATGGAAATGGAGTAATCGACATGAAAAAACAAACAACTCGACCTGCCGGTGAAATCCTGACTTACCACCAGGAGCGCGGTGTGGCTGCAAAAATACTGTCGGTATGCCTTATTATAGGGCTGCTTTGCTCAGCACCTGTTATGGCCGATGCTTACTACTATGGCGGATACTATGTTGATCCGTGGTCGAACGGGGAAACACAGTATTATACGGTCTATCAGCATTCCTATGAGAAGATGGGGACGCCGGATTTTTATCGGGAGAGTACAGACGTCTATCTGAATCGGCAGGCAGGGAGTGATGTCAGGATCACCTTCTTCCAGGGATATGAATGCCCGGGGGTGGAAAAAGCGGAGGCTTTCTACCACTATCTGCTGGAGCACTCGACCGCAAAGAAACGCTATGCGGGGTATTACTATTATAATTCGGAGTACAGTGGACAGCCGGAGTATATGTATGTATATCTGATAGAAGGCTGGGATTTTGATGATCAAAGTCTACACATTGAAGATCTGCTGTACAAAGGACCATGGGATAACGGAAAAGGGACAAATCTGGAACTGTTACCACTGGGCTATGGGGCAAAATCAGCTTTCCAGATGTACTGGGATATCGGCGTCAGCACATATATTCTCGTACAAAAGAATATTGTCTATGAGGGTGTTGCTATAGGTTTCAAGTTTACTGAAAGTCGGAGCGGCTCTGTGGTGAGACATTATTGCGGAGGATCGGCAATGGGTTATGATTATGAAACCGAGACAAATCATAACCAGGAAGCAGATCCGCTTCAAACAAAAAGAACAGCTGCAGGATACTATCATATGGTCTTCTTAAGGAAAGACGGTACGATCAAAGCGGTATGGGATAAAGAGAAAGGAAACAAGGACGGAGAGTGTGACGTTTCGGGTTGGAATAGAATTGTCGCGGTAGATGCAGGGACTGAACATACGGTCGGTTTAAGGAAGGACGGGACTGTAGTTGCAACCGGGAAAGTTCTCGGCGGTCGTTGCAACGTATCAGGCTGGAGAGATATAGTGGCGGTTGCGGCTGGCGCAGGATTCTCAGCTGGACTCAGAAGAGACGGAACTGTAGTAATCACTAACAACTATGATGTATCAGGCTGGAGAGATATTGTCGCTATCTCAGCCGGAGTGGTGCATCTGATCGGCCTCCGAAGCGACGGCACCGTTTTAGCGGTTGGTTCGAATAAGTACGGTCAGTGCGACACATCCACCTGGTCAGGTGTTGTGCAGATCACAGCGGGAGGATATCTTTCCGCAGGACTGAAAGCGGACGGAACGGTAGTTGCAGTGGGACATAAGGGATATTACAAATGGGATGTCTCCAATTGGCAGAATATCAAGGCAATCACCGCGGGTACGGACGCAATAGCCGGACTGAAACAGGACGGTACCGTTCTTGTGACAGGGGATAGCAGTCTCAGATACAGAATATCGGAGTTAACCGATATCGCAGAAATCGCACTGGGAAAGCACGATGATTTTATCTGCGCGATTGACAGCAACGGGAAATTTCTTGCTAGGGGCTACCATAGTGGAGAGTGGACATGACAGGAGAAGAATTGAATCCCCAGTCGAGACAGCCAAACAGCAAAGATGCCCGCCAAAATAACAGGTGCGAGTTCCGTGCCATGTTCTGTATGCTATAATAGAGCCACATAAAAAACAGGAGGGAATCAAAATGAATAAAAGCAGTGTGAGAATACTCAGTCTGGTGCTCGCAATTCTGATCCTCTGGTCTGTTCCCGTCACGGGCTTCGGATACGATGACGGCAATCTCTGGGCGGAATGGACCGATGGCAGAATCTATGGAAACAGAATATACTTCTCTGCCGCATCAGCGAGTTCGACGCTGAAGGAAGGAAACATCACCTTCTCAGCGGCATATGCCATTGACGACAAGAGAGAATACCAGCGCCCCTGGGTGGAAGGGGTACGAGGCGACGGAATTGGAGAAACGCTGACACTGTACTTTGATGATGTTGTCACTATTACGGCACTGTCTCTGCGTCTGGGGTATGCCCGGGATCAGGCCAGATACGATAAGAACAACCGTCCGAGCGCACTGCGCTTCACCTTCTCGGACGGCAGAAGCGTGGAGAGCTGGTTTGACGATGTCAATGAAGAACAGTCGATCATACTGAGCGATGCGGTAAGTACCTGCTATGTGAAGATCACGATTCTGGATGTCTATGAAGGAACCCAGTGCGACGACACTTGCATTTACCAGGTAAAAGCATATGAACTCGTGGGGTGAATAACAGAAATGTCGAATCAGGCGTGGGGATAACACCTCAAGATGACGGCACAACGGTATCGGAAGGAGAAAACGGTGAAGAACAGCCTTACAGAAATAACGAATCCGGGAACGATTCTTATATCCTTTCTGTCGGTTTGCCTCTGCTTCTGCCTTTTGGGTGCGCTGCAGCCGGCGGCAAGTGCGGATACCTATAATGGATACTACGTTGATGAATGGGGACTCGGAGGAGCGGATCACTATATCGGTGGAGTAAAATACTATACCGTCTATAAACACTCCTACGAAAAAATCGGGACTCCGGACTTCTACAGTGAGGATACGGATGTTTATCTGAACCGCCAGACAGGCAACGATATCAGAATTACATTCTATCGGGGCTATGAGTGCCCAAGCATAGGGCAGGCCGAGGCGTTCTACCGATATCTGCTGAAGCATTCGACGGCAAAACACCGCAGTGCCGGGTATTACTATTACACTATGGATCATTTTGACACAGTAGAATATATGTATGCCTATCTCATCGAAGGGTGGGACTTTACGGATCCGAATCCGGACTACCAGTATCTGTGGGACAGAAATCCATGGGATAACGGAAACGGAACAAAGCTCACACTGGAATCTCTCGGATACGGGAAGGTTTCGGATGAACACTGGGGCTCTGCCTGGCGGCGGGGAGACAGCTTCTGGCTGATGCCGCAGACCAATCTGGATTACTTCGGCGGTATCGCGATCGGGTTTAAGTTTACTGAGGGACGTAACGACACGGTGATCAGACGCTACTGCCAGAATGAGACCTGGCTGGATGAAACAACGCCCACACCGACGCCAACCCCGAAACCCACACCGACGCCAACCCCGAAGCCAACTCCGAAGCCCACGCCTGCCCCTTCCAGAAACATGTCAGAACTGGAAGAATACCTCGGCAGTCACCCGGAATACAGATACGCGTCCTATATGGATCTGAACAACGACGGGCAGAAGGAGCTTGTGCTGTCAGAAAGAGAGCTTGTATTCGGTTATGAAGATGTGACGGTGTGTATGGCGACAGCAAACGGAGTGAATTCCTACATGCTTCGAGGACGGAATGCCGGGATTACTTATGATCCGGAGCTTCAGGCTCTTGTTGCCGAGACGGGTGGTACCGGCGCCTTTGGTTATTGGCTTTTGAAATTTGACGGGGGCAGAGTATACGACTGGTATATTGGGTATGAAACAAAATATCCGTCAGTTGGGGAGGAATACCGGGAATACACAATTAAAAAGTGCCTCAGAATGCCGGACATAAACGGTATTCCACAGGACGATTTGAACAGCAGGAAAACGGAAACCATCTCAGAGAGAGAATTCGAACAGTACAGAGCCCGGTTCGGCGCACTGGGGAGCCTGAAGTTAAACACATACGAGCAGGCGCGGTCTTCGGTCACTAACATTGCAGATCATCAAACACCCATCGGAAATATGCCGGTAATCAGAAAAGAGAACGATCTCTTTATTGCCGAGCCGTCTCTTTTCGGAAAAACTTACTCTGAGCTCAGTACGTATAATGAATTCACTATTACTCCTCTGGAAGAATGGCCCTGGTTCGGAGATCATTTGAAGGTTTCTTACGGAACAGATACAGCAAATGACTTATCCTTTACCATGCTTTTCAAGAACGGCTGCCTCTATCAGGTCTTTTATGATGAAGGACAGGAAATAAAGCCGGCAGCTGTAAAACAGGCTGACAGCTGGTTTAAAACAGTGTACGGCTATACTCGCACGGATAATACGTATTATTGGCAGGCGGATAACGGCGTACATCTGAAAATGTGGTTAGAGGAATATGACGATGGAAGCCTCCATTTCCGCCAGGCGTGGATTCGCCGATGAGCGACCGGAACTTGTCAAATGACCTGCTGAGTGATAAAATCGACAGAAAAGCTAAAACAGAATTACCATGACCCGGCATGAATAAGAAAAGGAGATTGCTCATCCATGGAAGAGAAGAAACTCAGAGAGATGCAGACGGCGACGGAGGATATTTTTGACGGAGTGATCCTGCACGTAATGCGGGACCAGGTCCGTCTCCCGAACGGTCATACCAGTGTGCGCGAGGTGATCCGACATGTCGGGGCGGTCTGCGTCGTACCGGTGACGGAGGACGGGAAGATCGTTCTGGAACGCCAGTACCGCTATCCGATCGACCGGGTCATCACAGAGATCCCGGCCGGAAAGCTGGACAGCAGCACAGAGGACCGGCTGGAGGCCGCGCAGAGAGAACTGCGGGAGGAGACCGGAATCACGGCCGACCGGTGGACGGACATGGGCCTCTACTATGGGGCACCGGCATATTCGGACGAGAAGATCACCATGTATCTCGCGGAGGGCCTCCATATGGGACGTCAGCAACTGGACGAAGACGAGTTTCTGAATGTGGAGTTTGTGCCGATCGAGTCTGCTGTGGAGGAGATTCTCAGCGGAAGAATCACCGACGGCAAGACGCAGGCGGCGGTACTGAAAGCCTGGCTGATTCTGAAGAACCGGAAGCAGGAGCCGTGAAGCGGCGGGCGCTGGAACCTGAGAAAGTGATCTCTTAAGGACGGTATGGGAAAGATGCAGAATAAGAAGACAGATAAAACACTGAACGTATGCCTGATCAATGACTCCTTTCCCCCGGCGATCGACGGTGTGGCGAATGCGGTGACCAACTATGCGAAGATCATAGCCCGGGATTACGGCTCGCCGACGGTGGTGACTCCCTGGTACCCGAATGCGGACGACTCGGTCTATGACTTTCCGGTGGTACGCTATCCCAGTGTGGATATGACGAAGCTGGTGGGATACCGGGCGGGGATGCCCTTCTCGCCTGAGATCGCGGCCAGACTGGAACAGGCTGAGTTTGACATCATCCACAGCCACTGCCCGATCACGTCCACCATGCTGGCGCGTTCTGTTCGGGAGCGGCTGGACGTACCGGTTGTCTTTACCTATCATACGAAGTTTGACATCGATATTGCCAACGCGATCCGTTTCAAACTTCTGCAGGATGGGGCGGCAAAAATCCTGGCAGAGAACATCTCAGCGTGCGACGAGGTCTGGACAGTATCCAGAGGCGCCGGTGAGAACCTGCGTAAGCTGGGTTACCGGGGCGAGTATACCGTGATGCCGAACGGAGTGGATTTCCCCCAGGGCCGGGTCAGTGACGAGCTGATCCGGGATGTGACGGGAGCGTATGACCTTCCGGAGGGGTTGCCGCTGTTCCTCTTTGTCGGACGGATGATGTGGTATAAGGGAATTCGGATCACGCTGGATGCGCTGAAGCTCCTGCAGGAACAGGGAAAAGATTTCCGCATGGTATTTGTAGGCGGCGGTACGGACAGGAGCGAAATTGCAGACTACTGTCATTCGCTGGGCCTGGACGGGAAAGTCTTTTTTGTGGACCCCATCCGGGACAGGGACAGAATACGTGCATGGTACTGCCGGGCGGATCTGTTTCTCTTCCCCTCCACATTTGACACCAACGGCCTTGTGGTCCGTGAGGCGGCGGCCTGCGGCCTGGGCAGTGTCCTTGTCGCGGAGAGCTGCGCTGCGGAGGATGTGACGGACGGCAGAGACGGTTTCCTGATCGAAGAGAATGCGGAATCCATGGCAGCCTGCCTGGAGGAACTCTGCAACGCTCCGGAGAAGATGAAGGAAGTCGGAGCGAATGCGCAGCGGGACATCTATATCTCCTGGGATACGGCAGTCAGGGGTGCGGTGGAGCGTTATCACACGGTAATTGAGAACTATCGCACAGGGCTCTATCCGAAGCATGAGAACGCGCAGGATAGCATGCTCAACGGAATAGGCGAACTGATGCGTTTCATCGGCACCAGTGAGAGCCGGCGGCAGACGATCCGCAGCTATCTCAATGACGTTACAGCCGGGAAACGCACCGCCGCGGACTGGCGTCATCCCTTTGATGCAAGCGTGACCGACGCGGTGTTCCGGTCTATGAAGAGCGGCTTCGCGGAGTGGAAAACAGGGATTCTGAACAGAAAGGAAGACCTGCAGAGCCTGAAGACCGGACTGGAGAACCGAAAAGAGGATCTCCAGAGCCTGATGGCAGAGCTGGAGGCCAGAAGAACGGAGCTGGAAGAAAACCTGGAAAGCTACTTTGACATCTTCCTCTGAAGCGGCGTCAGACAGCATCGCTATGAAGAGACCGCTCCGGACGTGAGGGGGCGTGCCGCCTGCGGAAGAGTGGGTTTTAGGCAGAGAAATAACCGTGCGGAGCCCGTAAAGGAGCTTGTCTGCGCACCGGAAACAGAGAGGGGGCAATACAACGTGAAAAAAATACTGACATGGCTTCTGGTCCTGACGCTTCTGCTCTGCCAGCCCGCAGGACAGGCCTTCTGCGAGGGCGGCCTGCGGGAACCGGAGCTGCGGGATGACGGGCTTCCGGAGGAGCTGCTCGAGTTTGCAGACCACCGGGGATATGTCCAGTACATAACCTATCAGACGAAGGATTACGTCTCTTACGATCCGACACCCATCGACAAGGACCTGCTGGTCTACCTGCCCTACGGTTACGATGTGAGCGAAAAGTACAATGTGCTCATCCTGCTGCACTGCGCAGGGGCGGATCACCGTTTCTGGCTGCAGCAGCCCAGGGAGTATCGCACGGAGGAAGGAATCCTGCCGGTCTCAGTCCCGAATCTTCTGGACCGGATGATCGAGGAGGGGTACTGCGAGCCCCTGATTGTGGTCAGCCCCTGCCTGTATCTTTTCGACGGGCATCCGAATATGTACGGCAACGATTATGACTATGCTCATTTTGCCGGGGAGATCGGCAGAGACCTTCTGCCGTTTCTGGCAGAGAACTATGCCACCTGGGCATACGACGGAAGCCGATGGGCCCTGAACGAAGCAAGGGACCACTTTGGATTCCTCGGGGCAAGCTTCGGAGCCTATATGGAGTATCTTGCGATCATCGGAGACAACTTTGATCTGGCTTCATGGTATACCTTCTGCGGCGGAGGCGAGATTGACCCGGGTTATCTGATGAACAAGTGGACAGGATACGGGACGCAGGACTTTCCGCTCCGGCTTCTGCTGGTTTCGGAGGGAGAATATGACGACCGTATGGCGCCTGAGCAGTCCGTCCAGAACCTCCATGCATACGGCGGGAAGTTCAATGAAGACAACGTGAAGTACATGATGATTCGGGGCTGGGGCCATGAGGACCGCAGCTATCTGACAGGGCTTTACAATACGCTGCAGCTGTTTTTCCGCGAAAACGGGCAGAATCCGGAGAGCGGAGCCGAATAAGAGGCCTGCCAAACAGAAACAGGTTATTTTTCACAAAAATTAACAAAAAAATTTGTAGAAAAGGGAGAAAAAACTTGACGTCTCCCTTTTCTTTTGTTATAATCCTCAATTGCGTGGATTGCGCCCGAGGGGCGTGTTGCGCGCTGAAAACAGTTCTGAAGAAAGGAGGAAAACAATGCCAACCTTTAACCAGCTCGTGAGAAAGGGAAGAGAGAAGGTTACCTACAAGTCCACCTCTCCGGCTCTGCAGAAGAGCATGAACACCCTGCGCAACAAGGAGACCGACATGAGCTCCCCCCAGAAGAGAGGCGTCTGCACCGCAGTCCGTACTTCGACCCCCAAGAAGCCGAACTCCGCGCTGCGTAAGATCGCCCGTGTCCGTCTGACCAATGGCTATGAGGTCACTGCCTACATCCCCGGTATCGGCCACAACCTGCAGGAGCACTCCGTGGTCATGATCCGCGGCGGCCGTGTCAAGGATCTGCCTGGTGTGCGTTACCACATCATCCGCGGCACCCTCGACGCCCAGGGCGTCAATGGCCGTATGCAGGGTCGTTCCAAGTACGGTGCGAAGAGACCCAAGGCTGCTAAGAAGAAGTAATCGACAGCTTCAGCGGCAACCTGCCCTGTCGTTTATCTGAGATAGGCTTGTTTTCTATTCCCATTGATAAACCTCGGGGCGCAACGGATACCCGTGTGTATTCGAGTACCTGTGATTCCATTTTTTAATGAAGGAGGGAAGCAACGTGCCCAGAAGAGGTAATGTTCCCAAAAGAGAAATTTTGCCTGATCCTGTTTATAACAGCGTTCTGGTGACCAAGCTCATCAACGGTGTTATGCTCGACGGCAAGAAGGGTGTTGCGCAGAAGGTCGTGTACGACGCTTTTGACATCATCAAAGAGAAAACCGGCAAGGAGCCCCTTGACGCCTTCGCCGAGGCCATGAACAACATCATGCCCGCCCTCGAGGTCAAGGCTCGCCGTGTCGGCGGCGCCACCTACCAGGTCCCGATCGAGGTTCGCCCGGCCCGGCGTCAGACGCTGGCTCTGCGCTGGCTGGTCGACTACAGCCGCAAGCGCAGCGAGAAGACCATGAAGGAGCGCCTGGCTGGCGAGATCATGGATGCCTGCAACAACCTCGGCAACTCTGTCAAGAAGCGCGAGGATATGCACAAGAATGCCGAAGCCAACAAGGCCTTCGCGCATTTCAGATGGTAATCATCTGTTCAGGAGTTTTTCATGCCCAGACAATATTCACTTGAAAAAACGAGAAATATCGGCATCATGGCTCACATCGATGCGGGAAAGACCACGACCACTGAGCGTATTCTTTTCTACACCGGCGTTAACTATAAGTTAGGTGAGACCCATGAGGGTACCGCTACCATGGACTGGATGGAGCAGGAGCAGGAGCGCGGCATCACCATCACCTCTGCCGCCACCACCTGCCACTGGCGGAAC